>NZ_PTXM01000008.1:0-343780 GCF_004343765.1 Burkholderia sp. SRS-25 | reverse complement strand
CGCTGGCGAAGACGCTGCGCGACTGGGTCGGCAAGCAGATCGGGCCGATTGCGAAGCCGAAGGACATCCGCTTCGGCGACAACCTGCCGAAGACGCGCTCGGGCAAGATCATGCGGCGCCTGCTGCGCTCGCTCGCGAAGGGCGAGGCGATCACGCAGGACACGTCCACGCTCGAGAACCCGGCCATCCTCGAGCAGCTCGCCGAAGTGCGCTGATCGTACCGGTTGCGCATCACGCGCACGAGCCCCTGCGCGGCAATCCCGATTGCCCGAGCAGGGGCTTTTTGTTACATAACGGCATGACCGCTCCGACCCGTCCCGCGCCTGCCGCGCCACCGCCCGTTCCCGAGCCGCTCGCCCGTGCCCATGCGCGCTACTGGCGCTTCAACGTCGCGCTGATCGCGGTGCTGATGGTGATCGGCTTTTCGGTGTCGTTCATCGTGCCGTTCTTCGCACCCGCGCTCGCGGGTATTCGCTTCGCCGGGTTCAGCCTGCCGTTCTACGTCGGCGCGCAGGGCGCGATTCTCGTGTATCTCGTTCTGATCGTCGTCTACATCGGGCTGATGCAGCGCGCGGACCGCACGCTGCGCCGTGCGTACGACGACCATGCGGCACGCGCCGGCCTTGCGAACGGCGGGCGCTGATTCATGCTGACGCGCCGACTGATCCGCGCCTATGCGCTCTACACGCTCGGGTTCCTCGGGTTCGTGCTGCTGATGTGGCGGATCGAGCGGGCCACCGGCTCCGGCGTCTGGATCGGCTACGTGTTCCTGTTCGTGCCGATTGCCGTGTATGCGGTGATCGGGCTGCTGTCGCGCACGTCCGATCTCGTCGAATACTACGTAGCTGGGCGGCGCGTACCGTCTGCCTTCAACGGGATGGCGACCGCGGCCGACTGGCTGTCGGCCGCATCGTTCATCGGCCTGGCCGGATCGCTCTACGCGACCGGCTACGATGCGCTCGCCTACGTGATGGGCTGGACGGGCGGGTTCTGCCTCGTCGCGTTCCTGCTCGCGCCGTATGTGCGCAAGCTCGCGCGTTACACGATTCCCGATTTTCTCGGTACGCGCTTTTCGAGCACGGCCGTGCGCGCGCTGGCGGCCGGCGCGGCGATCCTGTGTTCGTTCGTGTACCTGGTCGCGCAGATCCAGGGGATCGGCCTGATCGCGACACGCTTCATCGGCGTCGATTTCGCGATCGGGATCTTCTGCGGGCTCGCGGGCATTCTCGTGTGCTCGTTCCTCGGCGGAATGCGCGCGGTCACGTGGACCCAGGTCGCGCAGTACATCATCCTGATCAGCGCGATCCTGATCCCGGTGTCGCTGATCGCGATGAAGAACGGGCTCGGCCCCGTGCCGCAGTTCAATTACGGCAAGCTGATGGAGCGCGTCGCGGCGCGCGAGGCGCAGGTGCGCGATGCGTTCGACGAGCAGCAGGTGCGCGACGCATACCGCCGGCAAGCGGCGGATATCCAGACGCGGCTCGACTGGCTGCCGGCGTCCTATGCGGATGCGCGCCGGCATCTCGTCGACCAGCTTGCCGACCTGCGGCGCCACAACGGGCCGCTGCGCGAGATCAGCCAGCGCGAGCGCGAGCTGGCCGATTTCCCGCGCGATCCGGCGGCGGCGCGTGTCGCGTGGACGCAGATCCGTGACGATCTGTTGGCCCGGGCCGAGCCGCCCGTGCCGATGCACGAGCCGTTTCCCGCTGCGAGCGACGACGAACGCAAGCCGCGCGAGCGGAATTTCCTTGCGCTGCTGCTGTGCCTTTCGTTGGGTACGGCGAGCCTGCCGCATATCCTGACGCGCTACAACACGACCACGTCGGTCGCGTCGGCGCGTCGCTCGGTCGGGTGGACCTTGTTCTTCATCGCGCTGTTCTACCTGAGCGTGCCGGTGCTCGCGGTGCTGATCAAGTACGAGATCCTCGCGAACCTCGTCGGGCGCCCGTTCGCCGAATTGCCGGCGTGGGTCACGCAATGGCATCACTTCGAACCCGACCTGATCAGCGTCGTCGAGGTGATTCGCGACGGCATCGTGCACTGGTCGGAAATACAGATGCAGCCGGACATGGTCGTGCTGGCTGCGCCGGAGATCGCCGGGCTGCCGTATGTCGTGTCGGGACTGATCGCGGCCGGTGCGCTCGCCGCGGCGCTGTCGACCGCGGACGGGTTGCTGCTGACGATCGCGAACGCGCTGTCGCACGACGTTTACTACTGCATGGTCGCGCCCGATGCGTCGAGCCAGCGGCGCGTGACGATCTCGAAGGTGCTGCTGCTCGGGGTCGCGCTGTTCGCGTCGTATGTCGCGTCGCTCAATACCGGGAAGATCCTGTTTCTCGTCGGCGCCGCGTTCTCGCTGGCGGCCTCGAGCTTCTTTCCGGTGCTCGTGCTCGGCGTGTTCTGGAAGCGCACGACGACGCGTGGCGCGATTGCCGGGATGGTGACGGGGTTGGCGGTGTGCGTGTACTACATCGTGTCGACCTATCCGTACTTCACGCAGTTGACGGGGTTCGCGGGCCGCACGTGGTTCGGGATCGAGCCGATCAGTTCGGGGGTGTTCGGGGTGCCGGCGGGGTTCGCGGTGGCGATCGTGGTGAGTCTGTTTGACCGGAAGCCGGATGAATATACGCGGGCGCTGGTGGATTACATCCGGCATCCGTGACGCGGGGCGCCGCGGGAGGACGCGGCGCGTGACGGCGCGGTAAAAAGAAAAGCCCCTTAATCCGGGGGATCAAGGGGCTTCATGCATTCTGGCGGAGAGAGGGGGATTCGAACCCCCGATAGGCGATTAACCTATACACGCTTTCCAGGCGTGCGACTTAAACCACTCATCCATCTCTCCGGAAGACCGAGAGTATAGCAAACTCTGGCGGCAATCCGCCACTCCGTCCGGCGATCCATGTAAATCGGACGGGTCGCGAGGTCGGCGGCCCGCCAGACGACCGTCGAACGGGCGGTCTCGCCGTCGTGCGATCATCCTCCGTCCACCTGTATTTTCCAGCCCTGCATTCAACAGGAGCGCCACGCCATGTCGCTGTCCGCCTTGCTCGCTTTTGCCCTGATCCTGTGCGTCGGCGTCGCGACGCCCGGTCCGACCGTGTTGCTCGCGATGAGCAACGGCTCGCGGTACGGATTGCGTCACGCGATGGTCGGCATGCTGGGTGCCGTCACGGCCGATGTCGTGCTCGTTGCGCTGGTCGGGTGCGGCCTCGGGATGCTGCTCGACGCGTCGGAAACGGCATTCGTCACGCTGAAGCTGGCCGGCGCGGCATGGCTTGCCTATGTCGGCGTGCGGATGCTGCTGTCGTCCGGCGGCTCCGCCGCTGCGCAGGCGCTCGATCACGCGACGCCCGATCGCCGGACCGCGTTCCTGAAGAGCTTTTTCGTCGCGATGAGCAACCCGAAGTACTACCTGTTCATGTCCGCGCTGCTGCCGCAGTTCGTCGACCGGTCGCACGCGATCGCGCCGCAGTACGCGATCCTCGCGGCGACGATCGTTGCGATCGACGTCGTCGGGATGACCGGCTATGCACTGCTCGGCGTGCATTCGGTGCGCGTGTGGAAGGCCGCGGGGGAGAGGTGGCTGAACCGGGTCAGCGGGGCGCTGCTGTTGATGCTCGCGGGCTACGTCGCGCTGTATCGCAAGGCCGCGAACTGACGCAGTGATGCTTCGGGAACATACCCGTCGCCAACCGGCCCGGCGATGAAGCCGATCGAGCGCTTCACGCTCGAAACGCACGACGGTCCGTATGAAACGTGGCCGTCGCGCACGCATGCGCGCGTGAACGGCGAACGTTGCGGCCTCACCGTTTCCGGCTATGTACTGCTCGGCCAGTTCGAGACGCCGGACGCCTATCTGCTCGTCACCGACTACGACTGCCTGTTCGAGGAGGCCGTCACGTTCACGCTCGCGTCGAAGGATCCGCTGAAGGCACTCGCGCGGCGCACGGTCGGTGCGATGTACACGTCGTGCCATCTGGACGACATGACGTGGGCCGACGACCGGCATTTCAGCGCGACGTTCGTGGGCATCGACGGACGGTGGGATTTCACGATTCGTGACCGATCGGTTCCGTTCATCCTGCCTCGGCTCGGGATGAAACACGTGCAGCCTCGATAACATGCGACCGGCATTTACGTGCGTCCCGCCCACGCATGTACGCCGTCGGAAACCCGCCAGAACACGCGGTTTCATTTCTCTTTCGTATTGATCAGACATGTAAGTTTCGACGTGTCTGAATCCTGCATGGCCCACCTGCATCGCGGCAGGAACGGCGACGGTCGGGTTTCACTTCGATCCATCACATTACAAAATGAATGGCAATTGAAAGAATTCCTTCCCTTGACGCAAGGCGCTCGAGCCATTTATTGTCCGTCTGCCGCCCGTGAGAGAGCACGACGGCAATCGCGGATGCGCGCTTCGCGCGCATGACAACACGCAGCAGAAAGCAGAAAAGGAAACGTGGTAGCCACATGAAGCCGCTATTCGACGACAAGAACTCCGATGCGGTCAGCGATCGTCCTTTCACCCCGTCTTCGTCACCCGTCGTCGTGCCTGCCGCCGCCGTCGCCATGCCGGCAGCGCGCGCGGCGGAGAACGTCCGCCTGATCACCGTCGACGAGATCGACCAGCTCGGCGCGACGCAGGGCACGCGGATCGCGGCCTTCTCCCAGCAGATTCTCGCCAGCGTCCGCGCGTCGGACGCCGACCAGTTCGGCGACAAGCTCAACGAACTGATCGCGACCGCGAAGGGGCTCGACCCGCGCGGCGCCGACAAGGGCGGCCTGCTCACGCAGGTCACGCGGCTGTTCCGCTCGACCAAGGAGAAGCTGCTGTCGCAATACGAGTCGGTGAGCAAGCGGATGGACACGCTCGTCGTCGAGCTCGAGAACCATGCGCAGCGCCAGAAGGCCGGCATCGACGAGCTCGAGCGGATGTACAACGACAACTACGCGCTGCACCAGGAGCTCGCGCAGTCGAAGGCGCACGGCGAGACGGCGCTCGCGGCGCTGCGTGCGCATCTCTCGGCCGGCCAGCAGCCGGTGGACGACGCGTTCGCCGCACAGCGCCTGCTCGACGTGAAGCGCAAGGTCGACGCGCTCGAAAGCAAGCTCGACGACCTCGACCGCGCGATGCTGATGTCGAAGCAGCTCGCGCCGCAGATCCGGATGGAGCAGGACCAGAAACGCACGCTGACGTCGAAGTTCATGACGATCAAGACCGTGCTGATCCCCGCGTGGACCAACGCGTTCGCGCTCTACCTCGAGCAGCTCAGCACGAAGCGCGCGGCGGCGCTCGCCAATGCGACGTACGACGCGGCCGACGAGGCGATCCGCGCGCAGGCCGACCTGAACCGCCAGAACGCGCAGGAAGTCGCGAAGCTCGGCCAGCGCCCGGTGATCTCGACCGACACGTTCGAATACGCGCAGCAGCAGCTGTTCGGCGCATTCGACGACATCACGCAGATCATCGCCGACGGCCGCCGCCAGCGCGAGCAGGACGCGCCGCGCCTGCGCCAGCTCGAACAGGACCTGATCACCCGATTCGCTCCGAAGCACAACTGAAAGAACCGAGAGAACACCGCATGATTACGCTTGAGAAACGCGCGGCGAAGGTCGCGATCGTCCTCGAAAAACGCCAGATCCTGAAGCCGCCCGTCGTGCGCGTCGGCGCGGCGCTCGACATCTCCGGCTCGGCGAAGCCGCTGTACCAGTCGGGCGTGATCCAGGACACGCACGACCGGATTCTCGGCATCGCATTGAAGTTCGACGACAACGGCGAAGTCGATACGTGGACCTTCACCGAAGGCTACAACCGCCTGCCGACCGCGACGCCGGACAACTACGGCTCGTACATCTCCGATCACGTGCTCGAAGCGCGGATCGACAAGTGGGGCGGCACGCAGTACGCGCCGGTGATGAACGACATCGTCGACTTCTTCTTCCGCGCGCCGGAGCCGTCGCCGAAGCGCGAAGAGAAGCGCGGCTTCCTGAGCCGGCTGTTCGGCGGAGCGGACGAGACGCCCGCGCCGGCCGCCGCCGCGCCGGTGAACGGCCATCTGCCTGCATGGGTGCTGTTCGTCACCGACGGCCAGAACCCGAAGAACGACCGCAAGCGCGTGCGCCAGCTGCTCGCCGAGTCGCAGCACTACCCGCTGTATTGGTCGCTCGTCGGCGTCGGCGATCCGAGTGAATTCGGCTTCCTCGCGGAAGTCGCGGGCGAGATGCCGAACGTCGGCTTCCTGCATCTCGAATCGCTCGACGTCAGCGACGAACAGATCTACGAACAACTGATCACGCAGGAATTCTGCGACTGGGTGCGCGCGAAGTAAGCGCAACCCGCACGCCTTTTATCCCGAACTCGATTACCCCACATCATGTTGAAAGACTTCAAGATCCCGTTATCGCTCACGGTGCTCGCGCTGATCGCGGCCTATCTCCTCGGCGGCGTGAAGGACATGCTGATCGTCGCGGTCCTGTCGGTGCTCGAAATCTCGTTGTCGCTCGACAACGCGGTCGTCAACGCCTCGGTGCTCAAGAACTGGTCGGAGAAGTGGCGCAACCGCTTCATGGTGTTCGGCCTGCCGGTCGCGGTGTTCGGCATGCGGCTCGTGTTCCCGCTGCTGATCGTCGCGGTGATCGGCCACATCGGCATGTGGGACGCGCTGAAGCTCGCGATCGAGTCGCCGGCGCAGTACGCGTCGATCCTCACGTCCGCGCATCACCAGGTATCCGCATTCGGCGGTGCGTTCCTGCTGATGGTGTTCTTCAAGTTCATGCTCGACACCGGCAAGGACGAGCACTGGATCGGCTTCCTGGAAGGCCCGATGAGCCACCTCGGCCGCATCACGGCGCTGGAAGTGGCACTGACGCTCGCCATCGTCATCGTCGCGTCGCTCTACGTGCCGGCAGCCGAGCAGGTGGCCTTCCTGCTCGCGGGGGCGTTCGGCGTGATCAGCTTCGTGATCGCGCACGGCATCGGCGACCTGATCGGCGGCGAGGAGACGGGTACGCGCGTGGTGCGCGAGGGCGTCGCGGGTTTCATGTATCTCGAAGTGCTCGATTCGTCGTTCAGCTTCGACGGCGTGATCGGCGCATTCGCGCTGTCGAACAACATCTTCCTGATCGCGCTGGGCCTTGGCGTCGGTGCGGCCTATATCCGGGAAATGACGCTCGTGCTGCTGAAGAAGGGCACGCTCGCGCAATACCGTTACCTCGAACACGGCGCCTTCTGGGCGATCGGTGCGCTCGCAACGATCATGTTCCTCGGCGTGAAGTTCGAGGTGCCCGAGGTCATCACCGGCCTGGTCGGCGCGGCGATGATCGCCGCGGCCGTGTGGTCGTCGATCGTCGTGCAACGCAAGGAAGACCGGGCTGCCGTGGCGGGCGAGTGACCCCGCGTCACGTGCGGGTCGAACACCATCAACGAGGGGCCGCGCAGGGCGGCCCGGCATTGCCGCCGGCACAACGGCGGTTCCAGTAGAAGAGGTTCAGATGATCAATTTGTCGAAAGGCGGTCGCGTCAACCTGTCGAAGGAAGCGCCCGGCACGCAGAAGTTCCGCATCGGTCTCGGTTGGGACGCGAACGCGACGGACACGGGTACGGACTTCGATCTCGACGTATCGGTGTTCCTGTGCAAGTACGACGCACAGAGCAATCCGAAGCTGATCTCGGATCAGCACTTCGTGTTCTACAACAGCGAAGTGCGTACGATGGAGCGCAAGGACACCTTCATCCAGCCGGGCGACGATTTCCCGAAGCGCGGGATGCCCGCGTCGAAGTGCCTGGGTGTCGTGCATAGCGGCGACAACCGCACGGGCAGCGGCGGCGGCGACGACGAGGTGATCTTCATCGACATGACGAAGCTCGCGGCGGACGTCGAGGAAATCTCGGTGGTCGTGACGATCGACCAGGCCGAAGCGCGTCGCCAGAATTTCGGCCAGGTGCGCAACAGCTACATCCAGATCGCCGACGAAGTGTCGGGCGCGGTGATCGCGAAGTACGCGCTCGAGGAAGACTTCTCGATGGAGACGTCGGTGCAGGTCGGCAGCTTCTATCGCCGCGACGGCCACTTCATGTTCAAGGCGGTCGGCGCCGGCTACAACCGCGGCCTGGGCGACTTCGTGCGCGCGTACGGCGGCGTGGTCTGACTGGCGGCAGCCCGGCCGGCGGGATACCGTCGCGCCGGGCGGGAAGCAGCGATGACGAATCCGTCAGACGAGCCGAAGCGGCTCGAGTTCGATACGACGCCCGAGCGCACGCCCGGGCGTCTTGCGTTCGACGCGCCGCCCGCGGCCGCGGCGCCGGTTGCGCGCGGGCCCGAGCGGCCGGCGCCGCAGGCGCTCGACTTCGGGCCTGAGCCGGTGCCCGCGCCCGGTCAGGCCGTGCGCACGGCGCCGGCCGAGGCGGTCGGCCGCGCGGTGTTCGGTGAATCGAACCATCCGCAACTCGAAGCGTGCTTCCGCGCCGCGCAGGCCAGTTTCCCGAATCTCTATCCCGATTACGCGCCGCGCATCGAGCGGCACATCCGGCAACTGGTGCCGCTCAAGCTCGCGACGATCGCGACGATCGGCGACGGCGCACTGGAGGCGGCGGGCAACCTCGTCGAAGCCGTCGCGGCCACGACGCGTGAATTCAACGAACTCGGCGCGGCCGACATGATGGCCGGCCTGCTTGCGCAGGTGACACGCAGGGCCGGCATGTTCGAACGCTGGTTCGGCGCGGCAACGGATCATGTCGACTACCGTGCGGCGATCGGGGCGCTCAAGCAGTCGCTCGGTTTCTTCCCGCGCCGTACCGAGGAACTCGCCGCGAAGGTTCGCCATGCGGAAGAAAACCTCGTGGTCGTGCTCGCGGCGCTCAGCGCGGTGTCGGACGTCGTGCGCGCGCCGGACGATGCAGGTGTCGAGCGCACGCTGTTCGACCGCCGCAACATCGTCGGGCAGGCCGTGCAGCAGATCCGCATGCAACCCGCGCAATTGCGCGGGCTCGACGAGCGTGTGACCGATCTGCTGTCGCGCGCCGACCACCTGATGAACGTGGTGTTGCCGGCGGCGTTGGCGGCGCGGCCGCAGCGCTAAGGGCGCGGCACGAAGGGAACGAAGGGCACGAACACGCGCGTTGCGATGCGCGTGTTCGCTGCGCAGGCCATGCCGCGCGTACGCCATTTCATGTGCACCGGCGCGAGTCTGCTATCTTCCGGGGCATCTCATCGCTTTCCCGCCGATTCTCCATGACTGACCGCATCGTTGCCGCATTCGATTTCGACGGCACCATCACGACGACCGACAGCTTTCGCCATTTCGTCCGCTATGCGGTCGGCACGCCGCGCTTCGCGTGGGCCGGGTTGCGCGCGCTGCCGTGGATCGTCGCGATGAAGGCCGGGCTGCTGTCGCGCGGCGACGCGAAGGCGAAGTTCGCATCGTTCGCGTTCGGGCCGGTGCGTGAAGACACGCTCGATGCGCAGGCGCGCACGTTCGTCGACACCTATCTGCCGAGCCTCGTGCGCCCGGAAATGCTCGAACGCATCCGCGAGCATCGGGCACGCGGGCACGAAGTCGTGCTGGTGAGCGCGTCGCCGTCGCTGTATCTGGAGAAGTGGGCGAAGACGGCCGGTTTCGATGCGGTGCTCGCGACGCGGCTGGCGTTCGAGCGCGGCGCCTTCGCCGGTCGGCTCGACGGCGAGAACTGCTGGGGGCCGCAGAAGGTCGTGCGGCTGCGCGGGTGGTGGGGCAACCGGCCGCCGAAACAGCTGTTCGCGTATGGCGACAGCCGTGGCGACAAGGAAATGGCCGAACTCGCGAACTGGTCGTGGATCCGCGGGCAAGGGCCGATGCCGCCGATCGGCGGTTGAGGCGGCGCGTTACGCGTCGGCCGGAGCCTGGCGCGTACCGCGCGCCGGACGATGACCGCCCCAGCGATTCGCCCGCGCGAACGTGCCGACGTCGTTGAAGCGTACGCCGACTTCACGCAGCGCCGCATGCGCGGTGCGTGCGGTCAGCTGGCGGATGTAGAACGGATCGCGCACCACGAAATGATGGATCGCATGCGTGCTGCCGAAGTTGAAGCAGAACAGCTGGAACGGCAGCATCCACCACGGGTTGAGCACCTGCGTCTGCTGGATCACGTTGCGCGAATCGATGTCGCCGAAGTAGTGCATGTTCGAGCTGACGAAGTTGATGCAGAAGCTGCGCACGAAGTTCGGCCCGAGCCACACCACGGCCAGGAAATCGACGACGCTCATCACGCGCTCGACGACGGCCGGCACCGTCACCGGGTAGCCGAACGCGTGCAGCGCGAACAGGCCGACGTGATAGACGATGAACGCATGCCACAACACGTAGTAGACGTGACCGACCGGCATGTACGACGACACCTGTTCGACGCGTAACTGCAGGCGCTCGGACGGATCCTGCACCGGCTGCGCGGCCACATACTGCTTCACCTTGCGGCGCATCGCAGTGGGCCGCAGCACGACGGCGAGCATGCCGTCCGCGATCATCAGCAGCCGCTTCACGCCCCAGCGCTCGCCGTTCGTGATGCCGAATTCCTCGAGATCCGATTCACCGCCCGACACCTTGTGGTGATGCAGGTGCATGCGCCGCCGCGTCCACGGGTTGATCGTGCCGGGCCGCGTGAGCCAGCACAGCGCCATCATCAGGTGATAGGCCCAGGGCGTCTTCTTGAAGTACATCAGGTGAATCAGGTCGTGCTCGAGCTCGTGGATCAGCGACGTGACGAACGCGGCAAGCGGCAGCGCGACGTACCACGCGATCGATCCGCGCGCATAGAGCCACGCGATCGCGAGCATCGCGCTCACCGAGACGGCCATCACGGTCGCGCCGACGAGGTTCTGGTCGTCGAGCAGCGGAAAACGCGCGCGGATCGCGTCGCTCGCGGCGTTGACCTCGCGGCGGACGTACGCGACCTTGTCCGCGTCGTTGCGAAAGGCGGTTCGTGCGGGTTGGCTCATCGACCGGGTTCCTGCGGAAAGGGTAGGGCGCACTGCCGATGTGACAAGCATAGGCGCGCACCGGACCGCACGCGAGGGCCGCGGGTGCCAATGATGGTGTCATTTCGGGCCACGATGGCCTGCCGGCGCGGCTAGAGTCTCGCTCCCGTGTCATTGCGGGCCAGCGACGCTACAATCCGCCGAAACCGCTTCGGAGTCCGCCGCATGGTCCTGTCCGTCCCGGATGCCGCGCGCCAGCTGAACAAGGCGACGGTGTCGTCCGCGTATGCGCTGTTCATGCTGATGCTGGCCGAGGAGCGCGGCATCGACGGCACTCGCGTGCTGGCCGGCTCGGGCGTCGAGCGCGACCGGCTCGCGCAACCCGATGCGCGCATCACGCCGCTGCAGCAGGCGGCGATCGTGTTCAACCTGCTCGACGCGACCGACGACCCGTCGATCGCGATCGAGATCGGTCTGCGCAGCAGCCTGACGAAAGCGGGACTGATCGGCTTCGGGCTGATGAGCTGCGCGACGCTCGGCGAGGCGATCTCGCTCGGTATCCGTTACCTGCCGACGCGCGTGCCGTTCTTTTCGGTGCGGCTCGCGCAGCTCGACGGGATTGTCGACATCGACGTGTTCGAAGCGTTTCCGCTCGGCCGGCTGCGGCAGTTCGCGGTCGAGAACTTCCTGGTCGAGACGGCGATCCTGTTCAACTCGCTGCTGTATCCGGTGCCCGGGCGCACGCTGCAATCGCGTGCCGAACTCCATTTCGAATGGCCCGAGCCGCCGTGGTTCGAGCGTTATCGCGCGCGGCTGCCGCGCTGCCATTTCGACGCGAGCGCGAACCGTATCCGCTGCGACGCCGCGCTGCTCGACGAGCCGATCGGTACCGCGAACGCGCACACCGCGCAGATGATCGTGCAGCAGTGCGAGGCCGAACTCGCGCGGCTCGGCTATGCGGAAAGCATCGTCGAGCGCGTGCGCAACCTGCTGATCTGCGGCGAGGGCGGCTATCCGTCGGTCGATGAGGTCGCGCGCGAACTGCATGTGTCGGCGCGCACGCTCAAGCGCAAGCTCGCCGAGTACGGCGCAACCTATTCGACGCTGCTCGACGAGATCCGGTTGCGCGACGCGCTGCGGCTGCTCGAAGGCACGCGGCTGCCCGTCGACGAGATTGCCGCGCGCGTCGGCTATACGGATCGCGCCAATTTCACGCGTGCGTTCAAGCGCTGGACGGGCGTCGCGCCCAGCGAACGGCGTTGAACGCGGGCAGGCACGGACCTGCCGAAGCATGCCCCGCGCATCACTGATTCAGACGATTGCAACCCAGTTCGCACCGCGCCCGCCCGGCACGCGCGCGTGCGGCGACAGTGCGCCGTCGTCCGGCGCGATCGCGTAGACCGACACATATTCCGACTGTTCGCCGCAGGCGACGAGCCAGCGCCCCGACGGGTCGATTGCGAACCCTCGCGGCTGCGTCTCGGTGGCGGTCGCGTGCGCGGGTTCGAACGTGCCGTCCTCGGTGCGGCGATAGCAGAGCAGGCGGCTCGACGTGCGTTCGCTGACATACGCGAAACGCTCGTCGGGCGTCAGGTGCAGGTCGGCGGCCCAGACGGACGGTTCGGCAGGCGCCGGCGGCCGCGCATGGCCTTGCGCGAGTTCGGCGACAGCCGGATGGCGCGTGCTCACATGCGCATCGCCGAGCCGGCCGGTTTCAGGGTCGCGCGCGAACGTCGCGAGCGTGGCCTGGAATTCGCTGACGACGACGAGCGTGCGGCCGTCATCCGCGAATCGCAGGTGACGCGGGCCGAACCCGGCCGGCACGCGCGTTTCGCCATGTTCGAGTGCGCGCAGGCCGGCGGCGTCCTCGACGAGCGCGAAGCTGAACACGCGATCCGAGCCGAGCGAGCTGACGTAAGCGAAACGGTTGTCCGGCGACACGATCACCGCGTGCGCGTTCGCGATTCCGCCCGTGACCTGCAGCGGCGTGCCGTCGCCGTCGCGCACGCGCGCGGCGTCGTAGAGGCTCAGCGAATTCCCGCCGTACGACGCGCCGAGCAGCCAGCGGCCGCTGTGGTCGAGCGACAGGTAAGCATGGCTCGCGTCGATCGCGGTCGTGCCGATGCGCACGAGCGCGCCGGTGGCCGGCACGACGCGGAACGCGACGATCGTCGGTTGCTCGCCGCGCGTCGCAACGTAGAGCCGCGCCCGGTCGGCCGGCACGGCGATCGGCATCGCGAGGTCGGCGGCCGGGTACCGGGTGAGCGGCGCAAGCGAGCCGTCGGCCGCGAGCGAGAAGGTGGCGAGGTCGCCGTCGGTGGCATTCGAGACGACGACGGTCAGGCGGTCAGTGTTCGGCATGGCGGAGCATCGAAGCGTTCGTGAAGGACGCGTCGGCCGGCAGGCCGCGCGGCGGATCGCTGCGCCGGTGCGTGCGCGCGAACAGCGCGGCGACTGCAGCGACGAGCGAAGCGATCGCGAGCGCATACAGCCCGCCCGTGATCGAACCCGTATGTTGCTTCAGATAGCCGAATGCCGTCGGTGCGACGAAGCCGCCGAGGTTGCCGACCGAGTTGATCAGCGCGATCACGGCCGCGGCCACGCGCGTGTCGAGATAGCCCTGCGGGATCGGCCAGAACAGCGACGATGCGGCCTTGAAGCCGAGCGCGGCGAAGCAGATCGACGCGAACGACCATACCGGATCGTGCGACGTCGACGCGAACAACCCGCACGCGGCGAGCACCAGTGCAACCGCGAGCCAGCGCTGCGGATGCTTCCACTTCGACGACAGCACCGCGAAGCCGTACATCGCGCCGATCGCGATCATCCACGGAATCGTGTTGTACAGGCCGACCTGGAAATCGGTGAGCCCGCCCATCTTGCGGATGATCGTCGGCAACCAGAACGTGGCCGCGTAGATCGTCAGCTGGATCGAGAAATACAGGAAGCAGAACAGCATGATCTGCGCGTCGCGCAGCAGCGCGGTGGCGCGCACCGGCACGTTCGAGCGGACGTCGCGCGTCGCGCGCTCGTCGTCGAGCGCGTTCTGGAGCGCCATGCGTTCTTCGGCCGTGAGCCACGTCGCGTCGCGGATGTGCGATTTCAGCAGCAGCCAGCTCGCGCCGCACAGCGCGACCGAGAACAGCCCTTCGATCAGGAACATCCATTGCCAGCCTTCCAGGCCGAAGCCGCGGATCGACAGCAGCGCGCCGGTGACGGGCCCGGACAGCACCGACGCGAACGCGGAACCGCCGAGGAAGATCGCCATCGCCTTGCCGCGCTCCTGCGGCGGCAGCCATTGCGACAGGTACAGCACGACGCCGGGGAAGAAGCCGGCCTCGGCCGCGCCGAGCAGGAAGCGCAGCGCGTAGAACGACGTGTCGTTCCACACGAACGCCATCGCGGCCGCGACGATGCCCCACGTCGCCATGATCCGGGCCAGCCAGATGCGCGCGCCGTAGCGCTGCATCAGCAGGTTCGACGGCACCTCGAACAGCGCGTAGCCGACGAAGAACAGCCCGGCGCCGAGGCCGTATGCGGCCGCGCCGATGCCGATCGACGCCTCGAGGTGGCGATCGACGAAGCCGACGTTCACGCGGTCGATGTAGTTCGCGATGAACATGATCAGCACGAGCGGCAGCACGTGCCACTTCACTTTCGAGACGGCGGACGCGAGCGGGTCGCGTCCGGGCAGGGCGGGCGAGGGCGGGTTCAAGGGTGTCTCCGGTCGGGTGGCGGCGGACGCGGCGGTGGCCCGCGTCGGCATCCGGGTGACGGTCCATGTAGTATGTCGTCGTATGACATGGTACGCCTGAGCGCCAACGAAGACGTCACGGGTTTACCCGAAAATTTCCCGGATATTAAGTAATTTCATGAGCCGCGTCGGTTACTTATTCATGTCTGATGACGTATGACATGAAATGAGTGTTGCCCATCGCCGCGTATTCGGTCGCGACCCGTGCCGCGCGCGGGGGCATCGCCCGGGCAGCCCGTCCCGCGGCTGCCGTCGCCTCCGCTACGCCATCGACACGACGCTGTTGAGCAACGTCTTCACGAGCACGGCCTGCCGCGTCGCGCCTGTTTTCGCGAAGATGCCGCGCAGGTGCGCGCGCGCCGTGTTCTTCGTGATGCCGGTTGCGGCGGCCGCTTCGTCGAGCGTCAGTCCGTCGACGAGCAACAGTGCGATTTCGGTCTCCATCGGCGTGAGGCGGAACAGCCGGTGCAGCATGTCGCGCGACGTCTGCGGCGACGACGCCGGATCGCGGACGAACACCGCGACGGCCGGCCGGTGCCGGCGGTCCTCCGCGCCGCGGTAGGGCGCGAGCGGGCGCAGCAGCACGCTCAACGGCATCGCGCCGCCGGGGCGCGACAGCGTGGTGGCTTCGATGCGCGCAAGCGCGCCCGCGCGGAAATGCTCGAGCGCGGCCTGCAGCGCCTTCTGCAGCCGGCGCTCGTCGAGCGGGCACGACGCGTGAAGCCGCTCCTGGCGCACGCACAGCCCGTCCTGCTGCTCGATCAGCCGCTCGGCGATGCGGTTGCGCTTGATCACGCGGCCGTCCTCGTCGACGATCGCGGTGCCGACGTCGAGCCGGTCGACGGTGCCGGCGTACAGCGCGCGTTCGGCATCGAGCACGTCGAACGCCGCATGCAGCTCGACGGCCCGCTGCAGGTGCGGCAGCAGCGTCGCGACCTGCGCGCGCTCGGCCGCGTCGAAATCGCGGCCGCCGTGCGCGCGGCTCACGAAGAACGCGCATTCGACGCCACGTTCGCCGCGCAGGTTCGCGCCGAGGATGTAGCGCAGGTCGAGCGGCTGCAGGTACTGCCGGTAGAAATCGTGCGCGCGCCACGCGGTTTCGCCGAACAGCCGGTCGGCCGTGAAGACCTGGCCGGGCGGCTGATCGAGAAACGGGCACAGCGCGTAGAACTGCTCGCTGTACGACGGCTCGCCGGGCAGCAGCGGGCCATGCGCCGACGCGTTGATGATGAGCCCGTGCCGTGCGCCGCCCGGGTTGCGCAGCACTAGCGTCGTGAAGCTCGCTTCGAGCCGCGCGCGGACCGCTTCGAGGAAGCCGGCCCACGGGGGCGCCTCCGACGGGCCCTGATAGACGAGCCCGAGCCACGCGCTGAGTTCGCGCGCCGACCACGCCGCGTCGTCGAAACCGTCGTGCGCGGCCGGGTCGCCGGGCGCCAGCGCGATGGGCATGCTCGTGTTCTCCTGGTCGGGATGAGGGATTCCCGGACCAGCATACCGGCCGCCCGGCGGCCCGCGTCATCCGAACGGAGTAGGCGACGCGGGCAGGCGGGCCGCCGCCGGGCGGCTCGCCCGCGGTGCTTATGCCGCGCGCTCGCGCAGCAGGTACGCGACGATCCGATCGGCCGCATCTTCCGGCGACTCGGCGACCGTGTCGACGCGCAGTTCGGGCTGCGCGGGCGGTTCGTACGGCGAATCGATGCCCGTGAAGTGCTTCAGCTCGCCGCGCCGCGCCTTCTTGTACAGGCCCTTCGGATCCCGCTCCTCGGCCACCGCGAGCGGCGTGTCGACGAATACCTCGACGAACTCGTCGTGGCCGACCAGCGCGCGCGCCATGTCGCGCTCCGCGCGGAACGGCGAGATGAACGACACGAGCGTGATGAGACCCGCGTCGAGCATCAGCCGCGCGACTTCGGCGACGCGCCGGATGTTCTCCACGCGATCGGCCTCGGTGAAGCCGAGATCGCGATTGAGCCCGTGCCGCACGTTGTCGCCGTCGAGCAGGTACGTGTGCTTGCCGAGCGCGTGCAGCCGTTTCTCGACGAGATTCGCGATCGTCGACTTGCCGGCGCCCGACAGCCCCGTGAGCCACACGATGCGCGGCGTCTGCGCCTTCTGCGCGGCACGCGCGGCGCGGTCGACGTCGACGGCCTGCCAGTGCACGTTGTGCGCGCGGCGCAACGCGAAGTGCAGCATCCCGGCGCCGACCGTGTCGTTGGTGACGCGGTCGATCACGATGAAGCCGCCGGTGTGGCGGTTGCGATCGTACGGATCGAACGCGACCGGCCGGTCGAAGCTCAGGTTGCATACGCCGATCTCGTTGAGCGCGAGCGTGCGCGCCGCGAGATGCTCGCGCGTATTCACGTCGATCTTGTACTTCGGCGTCGCGCAGGTCGCGCCGACCGTCTGCGTGCCGAGCTTCACGAGATACGGGCGGCCGGGCAGCAGCGGCGCGTCGTGCATCCACACGAGCGTCGCCTCGAACTGGTCGGCCACCTCGGGCGGCGCATCCGCGCGCGCGATCATGTCGCCGCGGCTGATGTCGATCTCGTCGGCGAGCGTGAGCGTCACCGCGTCGCCGGCGCGCGCGATGTCGCTTTCGCCGCCTTGCGTGATCACCGACGCGACGCGGCTCTCCTTGCCGGACGGCAGCACGCGCACGCGCTCGCCGACACGGATCTCGCCCGATGCGATGCTGCCCGCGTAACCGCGGAAGTTCAGATGCGGGCGGTTGACCCACTGCACCGGCAGCCGGAACGGCTCGTCGCTGGTCACCCGTGCGGCGAGCGGCAGCGTGTCGAGATGCTGCATCAGCGCCGGGCCCGCGTACCACGGCATCCGCGCGCTCGGCGCGATCACGTTGTCGCCGCGCAGCGCCGACATCGGGATGCTCACGATCTCCGCCAGCCCGAACTCGGCCGCGAACGCGCGATAGTCGGCGTCGATTCGCTCGAACACGGCGCGGTCGTAGTCGACGAGATCCATCTTGTTGATCGCGAGCACCACGCGCTTGATGCCGATCAGCGCGACGAGATGGCTGTGGCGGCGCGTCTGCGTGAGCACGCCCTTGCGCGCATCGATCAGGATCACGGCGAGATCGGCGGTCGACGCGCCGGTGATCATGTTGCGTGTGTACTGCTCGTGTCCGGGCGTGTCGGCGACGATGAACTTGCGTCGCGCGGTCGCGAAGAAGCGGTAGGCGACGTCGATCGTGATCCCTTGCTCGCGCTCGGCCGACAGGCCGTCGACGAGCAGCGCGAAATCGAGTTCGCCGCCCTGCGTGCCGACTTTCTTCGAATCGGCCTCGAGCTGCGTGAGCTGGTCGTCGAACAGCACGTTCGATTCGTAGAGCAGGCGGCCGATCAGCGTGCTCTTGCCGTCGTCGACGCTGCCGCACGTGATGAAGCGCAGCAGGTCCTGGGTCGGCGCGTGCGCTTCGTCGGCGGCGCGTGCATCGGGGGCGGGGCGCGCGAGCGTGTCGGGCGCGGTGAGAACGTGTGCCATCAGAAATATCCCTCCTGCTTCTTCTTTTCCATCGAACCGGCCGAATCGCTGTCGATCAGTCGTCCTTGCCGTTCGGACGCGCGCGTCTCGCGTATCTCCTGCAGGATGTCGTCGAGCGACGTCGCGTCGCTGTCGATCGCGCCCGTCAGCGGATAGCAGCCGAGCGTGCGAAAGCGCACCTTGCGCATTTGCGGCACTTCTCCTTCGCGCAGCGGCAGGCGTTCGTCGTCGACCATGATCAGCGCGCCGTCGCGTTCGACCACGGGCCGCTCCTTCGCGAAGTAGAGCGGCACGATCGGGATGTCGTGAAGCTGGATGTACTGCCAGATGTCGAGCTCGGTCCAGTTAGAGATCGGGAACACGCGCAGGCTTTCGCCCTTGCGCTTGCGCGCGTTGTACAGCGACCAGAGCTCGGGGCGCTGGCGCTTCGGGTCCCAGCGGTGCTGTTCCGAGCGCAGCGACACGATGCGCTCCTTCGCGCGCGATTTCTCCTCGTCGCGGCGGGCGCCGCCGAACGCGGCGTCGAAGCCGTAGTGATCGAGCGCCTGCTTGAGCCCCTGCGTCTTCCACACGTCGGTGTGCACCGCGGAGCCGTGCGTGAACGGATCGATGCCGTTCGCGACGCCGTCGGGGTTGACGTGCACGCGCAGGTCGAGGCCGAGGCGCGCGGCCGTCTCGTCGCGAAACGCGATCATCTCGCGGAATTTCCACGTCGTATCGACGTGCAACAGCGGAAAGGGCGGCTTCGCCGGGTAGAACGCCTTCATCGCGAGATGCAGCATGACCGAGCTGTCCTTGCCGATCGAATACAGCATCACCGGGTTCTCGCTCTCGGCGACCACCTCGCGCATGATGTGGATGCTTTCGGCCTCCAGCCGCTCCAAGTGGGTCAACATCGTTCGTCTCCTTGTTTCATGCCGGTGCCGCGCGACATGTGCGGCGTTTCGTGCATGACGCCAACGGTATCGAGCGAGCGGCATGCCGATCTTCGTCCGGGTGGACTAAGCCGCGGCACGGCGGCGGAGCGGATCTTTCCTTAGTCCACCCGGACGAAGTGGCACGCGACGGCGGCGCTTAAGGTGAGCGTTCGACCATCGGCGGAGACGACACATGACGGACGACACACGTGCCACGCAGTTGCTTTCGGGCCAGACCTGGGCCGATTTCTGCGACACCCTGAAACGCAGCGGACAACAGATCCTGCGCGCCGAGGCGCCGGACGATCCGCTGACGCGCGCGGAAGGATTCCGCTACCTGAGCCGGCTGATGCGCATCGCGCTCGAAATGCACGTCGAGTACGCGGACGGCGCATGGCCCGGCTTTTTCTCGCCGTCGCACGAAACCGCGAAGATCGGCGCCGACAACCCCGACAACCTGTACCAGTACGCGCGTCTCGACGGCCGCTGCGAATACCGTGTGACGGGGCGGCGCGGCACGGTGGCCTACCTCAGCTTCGGCACCCAGAAGGGCGGCTACGAGACCGACGGCAAGATGCTGCAGACGGGCTTTCTCGACGCGAAGCAGCTCGAGATCGCGCCGGACGGCAGCTTCGAGATCGTATTGAGCGAGATGCCGCGCGCGGGCAATTGGGTGCGCATGGAGCCGGGCACCAATGCGTTGCTGGTGCGCCAGACCTTTCTCGACCGTCGTGCGGAAACGCCGGCGCAGCTGAAGATCGAGCGCATCGGCGCCGACGATCGCCCGGCGCCGCTCGACCCGCTCGTGCTGCAGGGCGGCCTCACGCGCGCCGCGCAGTTCGTCGAGCAGACGTCGAAGCTGTTCGCGGACTGGGCCGCGAGCTACCGGGCGCACGTGAATGCGCTGCCGCCCGCTGACCAGGCGCTGTGCCAGTCGGTCGGCGGCGATCCGAACATCTACTACTACCACTCGTGCTGGTCGCTGGTCGACGACGAAGCGCTCGTGATCGACGTCGACACGGTGCCCGACTGCGACTTCTGGAACGTGCAGCTCAACAACTACTGGATGGAATCGCTCGATTACCGGCACTTCGATATCTGCGTGAACAAGCACAGCGCACGGCTGAACGCGGACGGCGGCGTGACGGTGGTCGTCGCGGCCGGGCGGCCGGGTGACGCGAACTGGCTCGATACGGCAGGGCATCGCACCGGCACGATCTGCTGGCGCTGGGTGGGCGCCGCGCAGCCGGTGCATCCGCGCACCCGTGTGGTGAAGCTCGCCACGCTGAAGGAGGCCGCATGAACGTGCCGCTCGGCCCGATCCGCTCGTCGCTCGATGCCGACGGACTGTTTGCCGAAGCCGTGTCTCGCACGGGGGGGCTCACCGCGTTCGGCGACGGGCCGTACCGCGAAGCGCTCGACGTGATGTGCGCGTCGCTGGTCGACGAAGCGAAGCTGTCCGCGCGCGGCGCGGCGATGATGCGCGAGAAGCTCGTCGGCCAGCTCGTGAACCGGCTCGTCATCGAGGATTACTTTCGGCGCCACCCGGAGATCGCGGAGATCGCGATCGACGATCCGCTCGTGATCGTCGGCTTGCCGCGCACCGGTACGACGCTGCTGCAGCGCCTGCTGGCCGTCGACCCGCGTTTCCACTCTGCCGCGTGGTGGGAAACCCGCTACCCGGCGCCGCTCGCGGGCGAGACGCTTGCCGAGCCGACGGTGCGCATCGCGCGTGCGCAGGGCGAGGTCGCGACGATGATCGACTGCATTCCGCAGATCCTGACGATCCACCCGCTCGATGCGATGCTTGCCGACGAGGAGTTCATGTTGATGGAGCATGCGTTCGTGTGCGCGATGGATTCGTACGCGAACGTGCCGCGCTACACGGCGTGGCTCGCGCGGCAGGATCTCACGCCGGTCTATACGTACCTGAAGCGGATGCTGCAGTTCCTGCAGTGGCAGAAGGCGCAGCGCGGCGTCGCGCCGGCCGCGCGCTGGCTGCTGAAGACGCCGCAGCACCTGCATGCGCTCGACGTGCTGTGCCGGGTGTTTCCGCGTGCGCAGGTCGTGCTCACGCACCGCGATCCGGCGCAGACGATTCCGTCGATGGCGAGCATGGCGCACACGTTGTGGCAGATGTATGCGGACGATCCGGATCCGCTTGCCGTGGGCGCGCAGTGGAACGCGGGGATGGCGCGCGCGATCGGTGCGGCGATGGCCGCGCGCGACGCGCTGCCGGCCGACCGGTTTCTCGACGTGCGTTTCGAGGACACGGTGTCGAATCCGCTCGGCGTTGCCGAGGCCGTATACGCGTTTGCCGGTATGACGCTCGATGCGCGGCAGCGAACGGCGATGACGGACTGGATGGCGCGCAACGGTCGCGACAAGCGTGCCGCACACGACTACTCGATCGCGCGCTTCGGCTTCACGGATGCGCAGCTCGCGCGCGACTTCGCCGCGTATCGCGCGCGGCACCTGCGGGCGGCCGGCTGACGGCCATTGCTCGCGAGATCAACGAAAACCAGGAGACAACCCATGTTGCTGAAGGACAAGATCGTCGTGATTTCCGGGATCGGGCCGGGGCTCGGTGTGAAGCTCGCCGTCGAGGCTGCGCGCGAGGGCGCGCGCGGCGTGGTCGTCGCGGCGCGCACGATGGAAAAGCTCGACGACGCAGACACGCGGATCCGTGCACTCGGCGTCGACTGCGCCGTGCTGAAGGTGCAGACCGACATCACCGACCGCGCGCAATGCCGGCAGCTCGCGACGCAGGCCGTCGAGCGCTTCGGCCGGATCGACGCGCTCGTGAACAGCGCATTCGTGCACGGCACGTTTCCGGAGTCGATGGAGGAAGCCGATCTCGATGGCTGGCGTGCGGTGTTCGATACCAACGTGTTCGGCACGATGTCGCTCACGCAGGAAGTCGTGCCGCACATGAAGCGACAGCAGCGCGGCGCGATCGTGATGATCAACACGCAGGCGACCCGCAAGCCGTTTGCAGGGGAAGGCGGCTACGCTGTATCGAAGGGAGCGCTCGCGGTTGCGGCAAAATACCTGGCGCGCGAACTCGGCGTGCACGGCATTCGCGCGAACAGCATCCACATGGGGTGGATGTGGGGCGTGCCGACCCAGACGTATTTTCGGCAGGCGGCCGCCGAGTACGGCGTGACGGAAGAGCAGATCATCGCGCCGATCGCGTCGAACATCGCGCTCGCGAAGCTGCCGACCGACGACGACTGCGCGCGGGCCGCGCTGTTCCTCGCGTCGGACTACGCGAACGCGGTGACGGGCGCGACGCTCGACGCCAACGGCGGCGATTTCATGCCCTGACGATGGAGCAAAGGATCATGCAGGACAACCACGACACACGACATTTCCTTGCGTTCAACGGCGACGCGGACGGGCTGTGCGCGCTTCAGCAGCTGCGGCTCGCCGAGGGCATGCACGGCACGCTCGTGACCGGCGTGAAGCGCGACATCAAGCTGCTCGAGCGGATCGACGCGCGCGCGGGCGACATCGTCACCGTGCTCGATGTGTCGCACGACCAGAATCGCGATGCGTGCGCGCGACTGCTGCGCGATGGCGCGACGGTTCGCTACTTCGACCATCATTTCGCGGGCGAGCTGCCCGACGATCCGCGCTTCGACGCGCATATCGACACGGCAGCCGACGTCTGCACGAGCGCGATCGTGAACCGTTATCTCGGCGGCCGGCACGCGCGCTGGGCAATCGTCGCGGCATTCGGCGACGAACTGCCGGCGCTCGGCAATGCGCTTGCGCGCGAGCACGGGATCGACGAGGCGGAACGCGACACGCTCGCCGAACTCGGGCTCTACCTGAACTACAACGCGTACGGCGAGTGTGTCGGCGATCTGCATTTCGACCCGGCCGCGCTCGCCGATGCGATGCTGCCGTGCATCGACCCGCTCGAATTCGTGCACGGGACGGCTGTGTTCGCCGCGCTGCGCGACGGCTACCGCGACGACATGGCGCGTGCGTGCGCACTCGCGCCGCTGCGCGAGGTGCCCGGTGCGACGCTGGTCCGGATGCCTGATCATCCGTGGGCGCGGCGCGCGACGGGCATGCTCGCGAACGAGCGGATGCGCAACGCGCCGCATGCGGCACTCGCGGTGCTGTCGCCGCGCGCGGACGGCGGGCTCGTCGTCAGCGTGCGCGTGCCCGATGGCCGGCCGCTCGGCGCCGACGAGTTCTGCCGCGGCTTTCCGACAGGCGGCGGGCGCAAGCGCGCGGGCGGCATCAACCATCTGCCGGAAAGCGAGTTCGATGCATTCGCCGAGCGATTCGAGGCCGCGTTCAGGCTCGATTGATTCAAGCGACGATCCGCATTGCGTGCGCCGTGCACACTCGCACGGCGTGCGCGTCGCAAGAAATGGATCAACCGGTCACGCCCGCAAGCATGGCCGGCACGTTGTGACCGTAGCAGCGCGCCTCGACGCGCTCGGCGATGCGCCAACCTTGCGCGGTGCGCACGAACCGGTCGACGTACCAGAGCCCGAGAAACATCACCTGCGTGCCGCCGTCCGGCAGCGCGACTTCCATCGGATTGAAGCAGATCGTGCGGCTGCGCGCGGTATCGCCGTCGAGCCTGATCGCCAGGTTGCCGACCATGTGCTGGTACTGCGGAAACTGCGGCAGCACGGTGCGCAGCCACGCTTTCACCTCCGGATAACGGCCGGCGATGCCGCCCATCGCGCGATAGTCGATCGCGGCATCCGGTGTGAACACCGCGTCGAGCGCGTCGAAGTCGCGCGTGTCGATCGCACTCGAATACGCGACGATCAGCTCGCGGATGTCGTGATGGTCGGACAGCGTTTGCAGATCTGGCATCGTCGGCTCCCGGTCACGCGCCGTTGCGCCGGCGTGCCGCATGGAGCGCTTCGGCGCGCTGCTTCACGTCGCGCGCGCACTGGTCGAAACCTTGTTTCACCCACCCGCCGTGGTGCTGCATGATCGTGTCCGCGTTGACGCCGAGGAACTGGTCGGTCGTGAAATAGCGGCAGCGCTCTGCACCGATCGCGTCGATGTACTGATCGCGACGCGCGGCATCCTTGTTGTCGTCGCTCGGGCGCTGCTCCCACGACAGCAGGCGTTCGGGTTCGTACGCGACGAGGATCTCGTTGACGGGAATCACGGTCTCCGTGCCCGGGATGCGCACCTGCATGTGCACGAAATCGCCGAGCCGGCCGGTCGTTTCGAAGCCGACGCAGAACGTGTTCCATTCGCCGTAGCGCGGGAAGTCGGTCAGCACTTCCCAGACGACGGAGGCCGGTGCGTCGATGTCGACGGTGATCGAGGTCACGAGATTCGAGGGTTTGGTCATGGCGGTGTATCGGATCGGATGAAGCCGCGCCTGCCCGGGTGACGGGACGCGTCGCGGCGGTCGGAGGGAGCCGCGCCGGTATCGGTCGGCGCGCGTGACGGGTGCGGCTTGGGACGAGCGGGGACGTTTGCGCCGGCACGTTCCGCGCAGCAAGGCGCACCCGACATCGAGCGTAGGCCGGCGCTCGAGGCGAAGAATCGTCGGAATGGACTAAGGCGTTTCACCGGGGCGGCAGGGGGAGACTGCCGTGACGGTCGACGGCATGGGCGCGCCGAACATCGACACCATGCAGCGCAGCCGCGACAATACGAGCCTCTTCCCACTTTCGTCATCGAGGTGCCCGTGCCTGCCAAGTCGTCCGTTGCTCCCGCGATCGTCTGGTTCCGCGACGATCTGCGCGTGACCGACCAGCCCGCGCTGACGCGCGCGGTGGCGTCGGGCCGGCCACTCGTGTGCGTATTCGTCGACGACACGGGCGACGGCGCCGGGCGTCCGCTCGGCGGCGCGGCACGCTGGTGGCTGCATGGATCGCTCGCGGGGCTCGACGCGGCGCTTGCGCGTCATGGCGGACGTCTGCTGCTGTTGCGCGGCGACGCACAGCGTGAGATCGAACGCATCGTGCACGACACGGGCGCGGAAGCCGTGTACTGGAACCGCCGCTATGCGCAACCGCAGCGCGACACCGACGCGGCGCTGAAGACGTCGCTCAAGGCGCGCGGTGTCGCGGTCGAGAGCAGCAACGGCAGCCTGCTGAACGAGCCCTGGGAGGTGCTGACGGGCGGCGGCGCCCCGTATCAGGTGTTCACCGCATACTGGCGTGCGGCGCGACGGGATCGCACGGTCGCCGTGCCGCTGGCGGAGCCCGAGCGGATCGCGTTTCATCCCTGGCCGAAAGCCCTACGCGACCGCGCGCTGGCGCTCGACGCGCTTGCGTTGCGGCCGCATTCGCCGGATTGGGCCGGCGGCCTGCGCGATGCGTGGCCGACGCCCGACGAAGCCGGCGCGCACGCGCAGCTCGACGCGTTCCTGGCGACATCGCTCGCCGGCTATGCCGATGCGCGCGATCTTCCCGACCGTCCCGCGACGAGCCGCCTTTCGCCGTTCCTGCGCTTCGGCAACGTGTCGCCGCGACAGGTATGGCATGCAGTGCAGGGTGCCGCGAGCGCAGGCGGCGCGGCGTTTGCCGCGGACGCCGACAAATTCCTGAGCGAACTCGGCTGGCGCGAGTTCAGCTACACGCTGCTGTACCACTTCCCGGCGCTCGCGACCGACAACTTCCGCGCGCAGTTCGACGCGATGCCGTGGCGTGACGATCCCGCCGCGCTGCGCGCATGGCAGCGCGGGCTGACCGGCTATCCGCTCGTCGACGCGGGCCTGCGCGAGCTGTGGACGACCGGCTGGATGCACAACCGCGTGCGGATGGTCGTCGCGTCGTTCCTGATCAAGCACCTGCTGATCGACTGGCGCGCGGGCGAAGCGTGGTTCTGGGACACGCTGGTCGACGCCGATCCCGCGAACAACGCGGCGAGCTGGCAGTGGGTGGCCGGCTGCGGCGCCGATGCCGCACCGTATTTCCGCATCTTCAATCCGGTCGCGCAGGGGCAGAAATTCGATCCCGACGGCGCGTACGTGCGGCGCTGGGTGCCCGAGCTTGCCGGTCTCGACAACGCGTCGATCCATGCGCCCTGGGAAGCATCGCCGCTGGAACTCGACGCGGCCGGCGTGCGGCTCGGTGTCGACTATCCGGAACCGCTCGTCGAGCATGCGGCCGCGCGTGCTCGCGCGCTCGATGCGCTGGCGGCATTGCCGAAGCGCCGCTGACCGCACGGCCCGGTTTGCCGCCTCAATTGCAGAACGCGACGTGTTCGAGCAGCGCGTACGCGACGTCCGAACTGAAATAGGCCGCACCGCACCACGCGACGAATGCGAGCGTGCCGGCGGCCAGCGCCGCGCGGATCATGCCCATGCCGCGTTGCCCGATGCCGGGCGTGCGACGCGCGCATCGTTGATCGGCAGGTGCAGCAACGCCGCGAGTACGCCGAGTGCGATCGAGCCGATCCACAGCGGCATGTACGAGTGCGTCGCGTCGTACACCACCGCGCCGAGCCAGACGCCGAAGAAGCTGCCGAGCTGGTGCCCGAAGAACACGAAGCCGAATAGCGTCGCGATGTAGCGCACGCCGAACACCTGCGAGATCACGCCGTTCGTCAGCGGCACGGTGCCGAGCCACGTGAATCCCATCACGGCCGCGAACACGTAGACGCTCGCGGGCGACAGCGGCGCGGCGACGAACGCGGCCATCGTGAGCGCGCGCACGAGGTACAGCACCGACAGCACGTACTTGCGCCGCAGCAGCCCGCCGAGATGGCCGCACGCATAGGTGCCGGCGACGTTGGTCAGCGCGATCAGCGCGAGCGCGACGCTCGCGTGGCGTGCCGGCAGCCCGTGGTCGAGCAGGTAGGCGGGAAGATGCGTCGCGATGAACGCGAGCTGAAAGCCGCACGCGAAGAAGCCCGCGTTCAGCAGCCAGAAGCCGCGATGCGCGAACGCCTCGCGCACGGCTTCGCCGATCGACTGGTCGGGGCCGGCGGCGGCAGCCTGCGCGGGCCGGTCGCGCAGCAGTACGGCGAGCGGTGCAAGCAGCGCCGCGACGAGCGCCAGCGCGATGAACGCATGCCGCCAGCCGATGCCGCCGATCAACGCCTGCGCGACGGGCACCATGCAGAACTGGCCGAGCCCGCCGATCGCGCCCGCGACGCCGAGTGCCCAGCCGCGCCGGTCGGGCGGAAACAGGCGGCTCAGCGCGCCATAGATCGACGCGAACGCCGAGCCCGACAGTGCGATGCCGATCACGAGTCCGGCGCCGACCGTGAACATGCCGGTCGTCGCCGCGTGCGCCATCGTGACGAGCCCGGCCGCATACAGCAGCATCCCGGCGACGATCACGCGCAGCGAGCCGAAGCGATCGGCGACCATCCCGGTGAACGGCTGCGCGACGCCCCAGATCAGGTTCTGCAGCGCCAGGGCGAGCCCGAACGCTTCGCGCGACCAGCCGTGGTCGAGCGACACCGGCGCGAGGAACAGGCCCTGCACGTGGCGGATGCCGAGCGCAGCGCCCATGATCAGGCCGCCGGCCAGGACGGGCAGCCAGCGGCGACGGACTTCCTGCTCGATCGGGGTCATGCGTGTCTCCGGATGAAGGCGCGCGACAAGACGGCCGCGCTCGATCCGATTAGACGATCGGGCTCGTTGCCGCTCAAGCGATCATTCGGTCAGGTTGGCATGCGTGTCGGGAATGCGACGCGGGGCGCGTGGAGGGGGCGGGTGCGCCCGGCAGGGGGCAGGGTCGTTCGCAAAGGCGGCGCCGGCTTACGCCGACGCCGTGTCGTGCGCACGTATCGCGGTGTCGCATTCGGCTGCTTCGGCGAGCATCCAGTCGCGGACCTCGGCGACTTCGCGGCGCGGGGCCGGATCGTGCTGGAACAGCCAGTAGCCGTACGCATCCGACAGCGCCTGCGTGTGCGGACCGAGCACCGCGAGCCGCCCGTCCGCGAGCATCGGCGCGACGAGCGCGAGCCGGCCGAGCGCGACGCCCTGGCCCGCGATCGCAGCCTGGATCACCTGGTCGTACTGGTTGAAGCGCAGCACGCCTTTCGGGCGTGCGTCGCCGAGCCCGGCTGCGTGCAGGTGCGTGCGCCACTGCAATTGCGGCTGCGGCGGCCCGTCGAATTCGAGCAGCACGTGGTCGGCGATCGCGGCCGCGTTCGTGACGGGCCGTGCCGCGAGCGCAGGATGGGCGACCGGCACGACGATCTCGTCGAACAGGCGCAGCGCGCCGGCCGGCGCGCGCTCGCGCGGACAATAGCGGATGCCGAGGTCGATGCCTTCGGCGCGCAAATCGAGTACCTTGTCGTTCGCGGCGACGCGCAGGTCGATCTCCGGCAGGCGCGCCTGCAGCCGCCCGAGCCGCGGCAGCAGCCACAGCGCGGTGACGCCGATGCTCGCGGTGATCGTGACGGGCTGGCGCTCACGCGTGGCCGCCAGCGACGCGACGGTGTCCTGCAGCCCGTGCAGCGCCGCATCCGCGACGCGAAACAGCCGCTCGCCTTCCGGCGTGAACGCGATCTTCCGGTAGCCGCGCTGCAGCAAGGCGACGCCGAGGTGCGCTTCGAGCGCGTGCACCTGGCGGCTGACCGCCGATTGCGTGACGCACAGGTCCTGTGCGGCGAGCGTGATGCTCATGCGGCGGCCGACCGCGACGAAACCGCGGACGAGATCGAGCGACGGGAGACGGACGAGCGGCGTTGACATGCGCGTGACTCATGCGAACGGAGCAGCAAGATTGGTTGAGAACGCGGGGCGCGTCAAGTTCAATGGAGGCTGGCGCGGGCGGTGAAGGAGGGTGCGGGAGCAGGCGCTCGTCCGTTGACGCGTTGGCTGGCCGCAAAGCATGGGCACGAGCGGGCACTGGGGCGCTGACCCGGACGGACCGCGAAGCATGGGACCGGAGACACGATGACGATTTCGAACGAAGGCAGCGAAATGACGCAGGGCACCCGCGCGGCGGACGCATTGCCTCCCGAGCAGGTGACGCTGCGCGCGGCCGACGGCTACGCATTGCGCGGCCATGTATGGCGCCATCGCGGCGGCGGTGTCACGCGCCCCGTGACGGTCGTCAATTGCGCGACGTCGGTGCGTTGCGACTACTACTTTCGTTTCGCCGCCTGGCTGTTCGCGCAGGGACGCGACGTGCTCGTCTACGACTATCGCGGCATCGGCGGGTCGCGCCCGGCGCAGCTCGCGAAGCTGCGCGCGAACTGGCTCGACTGGGGGCGTCTCGATTGCGAAGCCGCGCTGCACTACGTACGCGACGCGTTTCCGGGCCAGCCGATCGACGTCGTCGCGCACAGCATCGGCGGGTTCGCGCTCGGGCTCGCCGCATCGAACGTCCACGTGCGGCATGCGGTGACGGTCGGCGCGCAGTATGCGTACTGGCGCGATTACCGTCCGGCCGAGCGGCGGCGCATGTGGTGGAAGTGGCACGTCGCGATGCCGGTGCTCGCGGCCGTGTTCGGCTACGTGCCCGCGAAGCGGCTCGGCTGGATGGAGGACACGCCGCGCGGCGTCGCGTTGTCGTGGGTGCGCTCGCAGGCGCGCTTCGAGGAGGGCTATACGAGCGGCCCGCTCGCCGAACCCGCCGCGAGCCGCGCCGCGTTGCCCGCCCGCTTCGCGGGGCTGTCGGCGCCGATGCTCGCGATCGGTCTCGACGACGACGGGTTCGGCACGGTCGAGGCGATCGAGCGGCTGCTCGGCTACTACACGGGCAGCGACGTCACGCATCTGCGGATCGCGCCGGCCGACATCGGCGTCGACGCGATCGGCCATTTCGCGTTCTTCCACAGCCGCTTCACCGAAACACTGTGGCCGCTCGCGCTCCACTGGCTGCAGCACGGCGTGCTGCCGGCCGATGGGCCGGGCAAAGTGCATGCGCTTCACCCGGCATCGCGCGGGCGGGGGCCCCGCAACGGCGTGCCGGGCGTTGCCGCGAACGGGTGAGCGGGCGGCCGCGTCACGCGCCGGTGCCTGCCGCGAGCACAACAGGAGTAAGCGCGGTGTCCAGTGCCGGCAACATCGACGCCGGCGGGCCATCACGGTTCGCCATACCGCCTGATCGATTAACATCGGACGTTTTCTTCCACAGGCCGCCGCACGTCGATGCTCGTCCCGCTCGATTCCGCTTCTCCGTCCGACACTCCCCGCGCCTGGCGCATGCAGCGGCTCGACGCGCCGCCCGCCGCGTCCCGCGCCGGCGTGCAGATCGCGCGCGTCGATTTCGACTGGCGCTTGCCGCTTGCGTCACCCGCATATGCGGCACTCAGCGATGACGAGCGCGCGCGTGCCGCACGCTTCATGCGGCATGAGGATGCGGTGCGCAGCGCCGCGACGCGTGCCGCGCTGCGCGATGTGCTCGGCACGGCCCTCGGCATCGCGCCGCAGGCGGTGGCGATCGTCGTCGACGCATCGGGGCGACCGTCGCTGGACGGCGCGCATCGTGCCTCGCTCGATTTCAACGTGTCGCATGCGGGCGACCATGCGCTGCTTGCGTGGGCTCCCGCCGGCCGCGTGGGCGTCGATATCGAGCGCTGCAACCGCGCGGCCGACTGGCGCGCGCTGACGCGCGAAGTCTGCGCGCCGGCCGAGGCCGCCTATCTCGACAGCCTGCCGCTTGACGCGCGCGCCGGCGCATTCATGCGCGTCTGGTGTGCGAAGGAGGCGCTGCTCAAGGCGCTCGGCACGGGCATCGTCGGCGGGCTGAGCGCGTTCGCGGTCATGCCGCCGCGCGATGGCGCGACCCCCGCGACGACGATCGTCGAGCCGGCCGCGCCCGCCGCCGGCGTCGCGGCGTTCGATGCGGCGTGGTTCGACGCGGCGCCCGGCTATGCGGCGTGCGTCGCATGGGCGCGTGCGTGAGCCGCGGTCGGTGCGTGGCGCTCACTCGAGCGGCGCGTCGTTCGGCGCCGCATGGCGCGCGTTGATCACGTCGCTCATCGCGAAGTCGAACGACAGCCCCTTTGGCGGCACCGGTTTCGTGAACCGCTGGTCGCACAGCGCGTCGATCTCGCCGCACTCCATCAACTGCACGAGCACGCCGCCGACGAGCGCCTTGAACGGCGGATCGTCGTTGCGCGGCATGCACCCGTAGGTTTCCGACGATTGCATCGTGCCGACGATCCGCCGGTCGGCCGGCTTCGCGACAAGCGACGCGACGCGACGCGGGCGAGTGCGCACGCGGCGAACGGCAAGGGGCGGCCGAGCCGGGCGGCGAATCGTGACGGGAAGGGCGTGGCGGCTGCCGCGATGATTGATGATCCGGATGTTGCCAAAAACAAAATAGCTGAAACGTATGTTGAGCGCCAGATCACGCGGGCCGATCCGGCGGGCTGTACCGGGCATCAGGGAAACTCCCGAGTCGAAATCGGTGAAAAACGGGTTGTCTAGACAAGTTGGCGTGGCTACACTTCAATCCATTCCGAACTTGTCTAGACAGGATTGCTCACATGATTACGTTGACCCCCGGCCACCTGACCCTCCCGCAACTGCGCCAGATCGCTCGCGAATCCGTGCAGCTCAAGCTCGACCCGGCGAGCTTCGCGAAGATCGACGCCGGCGCGAAGGCCGTCGCCGACATCGCCGCGAAGGGCGAGCCGGCCTACGGCATCAACACGGGCTTCGGCCGCCTGGCCAGCACGCACATCCCGCACGACCAGCTCGAACTGCTGCAGAAGAACCTCGTGCTGTCGCACGCGGTCGGCGTGGGCGAGCCGATGGCACGCTCGTCGGTGCGCCTGCTGATGGCGCTGAAGCTGTCGAGCCTCGGCCGCGGCCACTCGGGCATCCGCCGCGAAGTGATGGACGCGCTGATCACGCTGTTCAACGCGGACGTGCTGCCGCTGATCCCGGTGAAGGGCTCGGTCGGCGCATCGGGCGACCTGGCACCGCTCGCGCACATGTCGGCCGTGCTGTTGGGCGTCGGCGAAGTGTTCATCCGCGGCGAGCGTGCGAGCGCACTCGACGGTCTGCGCGTTGCCGGCCTCGCGCCGCTGACGCTGCAGGCGAAGGAAGGCCTGGCGCTGCTGAACGGCACGCAGGCATCGACCGCGCTGGCGCTCGACAACATGTTCTCGATCGAAGACCTGTACCGCACCGCGCTCGTCGCCGGCGCGCTGTCGGTCGACGCGGCTGCCGGCTCGGTGAAGCCGTTCGACGCACGCATTCATGAACTGCGCGGCCACCAGGGCCAGATCGACGCGGCCGCGTCGTACCGCGACCTGCTCGAAGGCTCGCCGATCAACCAGTCGCACCGCGACTGCGACAAGGTGCAGGACCCGTACAGCCTGCGCTGCCAGCCGCAGGTGATGGGCGCGTGCCTGGACCAGATGCGCCATGCAGCCGCCGTGCTGCTGGTCGAAGCGAACGCCGTGTCGGACAACCCGCTGATCTTCCCGGATACCGGCGAAGTGCTGTCGGGCGGCAACTTCCACGCCGAACCCGTCGCGTTCGCGGCCGACAATCTCGCGCTCGCCGCAGCGGAAATCGGCGCGCTGGCCGAACGCCGCATCGCGCTCTTGATCGACGCGACGCTGTCGGGCCTGCCCCCGTTCCTCGTGAAGGACGGCGGCGTGAACTCGGGCTTCATGATCGCCCACGTGACGGCTGCCGCACTCGCGTCGGAAAACAAGACGCTCGCGCACCCGGCCTCGGTCGACTCGCTGCCGACCTCGGCGAACCAGGAAGACCACGTGTCGATGGCGACGTTCGCCGCACGCAAGCTCGCCGACATCGCGGACAACACGAAGCACATCCTCGCGATCGAACTGCTGGCCGCCGCACAAGGCGTCGACCTGCGCGCGCCGTACCACACGAGCCCGAAGCTGGCGCCGGTGATGGAAACGATCCGCGGCAAGGTTGCGCACTACGAGCTCGACCACTACTTCGCACCGGACATCGCCGTGATCGCCAAGCTGGTCGGCGAGCGCGCGTTCGCGAAGGTCGCGCCGTTCTCGTTCGCGTCGGAACAGTAAGCCGATGAGCGCGCCGGTCTACCAGGAGATCAAGGATTTCATCCTGGCCCGCATCCACGCAGGCGAGTGGGAGGAGGGCGACCAGGTGCCGTCCGAGAACGAGCTGGCGCGCGAATTCAAGGTGGCGCGCATGACCGTCAACCGCGCGCTGCGCGAGTTGACGGCCGAGCAGGTGCTCACGCGCATGAAGGGCGCGGGCACCTACGTCGCGCGGCCGAAGTACGAGTCGACGCTGGTGGCGATCCGCAGCATCTCGGAGGAAGTCGGTGCACGCGGGCATGCGTATCACGCCAGCGTGCTCGGCCTCGACACGATCCGCGCCGACGACGCGCTCGCCGACGAGATGCAGGTGGCCGTGCGCACGAAGCTGTTTCATTCGCAAGTGCTGCACTTCGAGAATGACGAGCCCGTGCAGCTCGAAGAGCGATGGGTGAATCCGGCGGTCGCGCCGGATTACGCCGAGCAGGATTTCACGAACACGACGCCGAACCTGTACCTGATGCGCGCGGCTCCGCTGCAGCGCGTCGAGTACCGGATCGAAGCGGCGGCCCCGGCGCCGGAGCGGCGCGAGCAGCTGCGGATGGACGACGTCGAGCCGTGTCTGGTTTTACATCGACGCACCTGGTCGCAGGGCGTCGTCGCCTCGGTGGCGAATTTGTGGCATCCCGGCAGCCGTTATCGCTTCACCGGGCATTTCTGATTCCTATTTGATATTCATTTTCCTTCGGGAGCAGTCGTCATGAACCATCCGAAACACATCGATCCCCGTCTCGATCCGACGCGCACGATCCGCGCGCCGCGCGGCAGCGAGAAAGTCTGCAAGACCTGGCTGGCCGAAGCGGCCTACCGGATGATCCAGAACAACCTCGACCCGGAAGTCGCCGAGCATCCGCATGCGCTCGTCGTGTACGGCGGCATCGGCCGTGCGGCACGCAACTGGGAATGCTACGACCAGATCCTCGCGTCGCTGAAGGATCTCGAGGAGAACGAGACGCTGCTGATCCAGTCGGGCAAGCCGGTCGGTGTGTTCCGCACGCACAAGGATGCGCCGCGCGTGCTGCTCGCGAACTCGAACCTCGTGCCGCACTGGGCGAACTGGGATCACTTCCACGAGCTCGATCGCAAGGGCCTGATGATGTACGGCCAGATGACGGCCGGCAGCTGGATCTACATCGGCAGCCAGGGCATCGTTCAGGGTACCTATGAAACGTTCTTCTCGGTCGCGAACCAGCACTTCAACGGCGATCCGTCGGGCCGCTGGATCCTGACGGGCGGCCTGGGCGGCATGGGCGGCGCGCAGCCGCTGGCCGCGACGATGGCCGGCTTCTCGATGATCGCGGTCGAATGCGACGAGACCCGCATCGACTTCCGCCTGAAGACGCGCTACGTCGACAAGAAGGCGACGACGCTCGACGAGGCGCTCGGCATGATCGAGGAAGCCAAGCGCACCGGCAAGCCGGTGTCGATCGGCCTGCTCGGCAACGCGGCCGACGTGTTCGCGGAACTCGTCACGCGCGGCATCACGCCGGACTGCGTGACCGACCAGACGAGTGCGCACGATCCGATCAACGGCTACCTGCCGCAAGGCTGGACCGTCGCGCAATGGCGCGAAGCGCAGAAGGTCGATCCGCAGAGCATCGTGAAGGTCGCGAAGCAGTCGATGGCCGTCCAGGTGCGCGCGATGCTCGCGCTGCAGGACCGCGGCGCGGCGACGCTCGACTACGGCAACAACATCCGCCAGATGGCGCTGGAAATGGGCGTCGAGAACGCATTCGACTTTCCGGGCTTCGTGCCGGCGTACATCCGCCCGCTGTTCTGCGAAGGCAAGGGCCCGTTCCGCTGGGTCGCGCTGTCGGGCGATCCGGAAGACATCTACAAGACTGACCAGAAGGTGAAGGAGCTGATCCCCGACGATCCGCACCTGCACAACTGGCTCGACATGGCGCGTGAGCGCATTGCGTTCCAGGGCCTGCCGGCGCGGATCTGCTGGGTCGGCGTGAAGGATCGCTATCGCCTCGGCCAGGCGTTCAACGAGATGGTCAAGAACGGCGAGCTGAAGGCGCCGATCGTGATCGGCCGCGACCACCTCGACACCGGTTCGGTCGCGAGCCCGAACCGCGAGACGGAAGCGATGAAGGACGGTTCGGACGCCGTGAGCGACTGGCCGCTCCTGAACGCACTGCTGAACACCGCAGGCGGCGCATCGTGGGTGTCGCTGCACCATGGCGGCGGCGTCGGCATGGGCTTCTCGCAGCACTCGGGCGTCGTGATCGTCGCCGACGGCACCGCCGAAGCGCACGAGCGTCTCGGCCGCGTGCTGCTGAACGACCCGGCGACGGGCGTGATGCGCCATGCGGATGCCGGCTACGAACTCGCGCAGCAGACGGCCCGCGAAGCCGGCCTGAAGCTGCCGATGCTCGGCCGCTGAGCATGACGGCGCTCCACCAGGCGCCGGCGAACGCAACGCTGATCCGCGCAGCGGATCTCGTCGCGTCGCCATGGAAGAACGGCGGCGGCGTGACGCGCGAAATCGGCGCGTTTCCGCCGGGCGCCGCGCTCGACGCGTTCGCGTGGCGCGTGAGCGTCGCCGACGTCGGCACGGCCGGGCCGTTCTCGCGTTTCGACGGAATCGACCGCACGCTCGTGCTGCTGTCCGGCGCGGGCATGACGCTCGCCGAGGAAGGCGGCGCATGCCACGTGCTCGACGCACCGCTGGCCCGCGCGGATTTTGCGGGGGAAGCGGCGATCGACGCGACGCTGCACGATGGCGCAACGCGCGACTTCAACCTGATGACGCGCCGTTCGGCCGCACGCGGCGCGCTCGACGTATGGCGCGCAGGCGCGCACCGCATCGAGCATGCCGATACCGTGCTGCTGTATTGCGCGGCCGGCGAGGTCGCCGTCGAAATCGACGGCACGCGCTACACACTGGAAGAAATGGACACGCTGCGGCTCGACGGGCCGCGGCGTGCGTTTGACGTCGTCGTGAGCGGTAGCGGCGCGTTGCTCGCCGTGTCGCTCGCCATCGGCGAACGAGACTGAACGCATGAAACCGACTGTCTGGCATCACCTGAGGCTGTGTCCGCACGGCCATCCTGACGAGACGATCGACGACGCGGCGATCGCCGTCGACGAAACCGGCACGATCGTGTGGCTCGGTGCGGTGTCCGCGCTGCCGCACGGTTACGCCCACTGGCGGCGCGAGGATCTGCACGGCGCGTGGGTGACGCCGGGCCTCGTCGACTGCCATACGCACCTCGTGTACGGCGGCACGCGTGCCGACGAATTCGCGCAGCGCCTCGCGGGCGTGAGCTACGAGGAAATCGCGCGGCAGGGCGGCGGGATCGTGTCGACGGTGCGCGCGACGCGCGCGGCCGACGAGACGACGCTGTTCGTGCAGGCCGCGGCACGCCTGCAGCCGCTGCTCGCCGAAGGCGTGACCGCGATCGAGATCAAGTCGGGCTACGGGCTCGACCTCGCGAGCGAACGCAAGATGCTGCGCGTTGCGCGCCAGCTCGGCGAACGCTTTCCGGTCACCGTCTACACGACCTTCCTCGGCGCGCACGCGTTGCCGCCCGAATATGCGGGCCGTGCGGATGCGTACATCGACGAAGTGTGCGACCGGATGCTGCCGGCGCTGGCCGATGAAGGGCTCGTCGACGCGGTCGACGTGTTCTGCGAACGCATCGGCTTTTCGCTCGCGCAGACCGAGCGCGTGTTCGAGGCCGCGACGCGGCGCGGGCTGCCCGTGAAGCTGCATGCGGAGCAACTGTCGAACGCGGGCGGCACGGCACTTGCCGCGCGTTATCGCGCACTGTCCGCCGATCACCTCGAATTTCTCGACGAAGCCGGCATCGAGGCGATGAAGGTAGCCGGTACGGTTGCCGTGCTGCTGCCCGGCGCGTACTACTTCATCCGCGAGACGCAACTGCCGCCGATCGAGCTGCTGCGCAAGCACGGCGTGCCGATCGCGCTCGCGACCGATCACAATCCCGGCACGTCGCCGCTCGAGTCGCTGCTGCTGACGTTGAACATGGGCTGCACGCTGTTCCGCATGACGGTGCCCGAGGTGCTGCAGGGCGTCACGCGCCATGCGGCCGCGGCGCTCGGCCGCGCGGATCGCCACGGCGCGCTCGAGGTCGGTCGCCAGGCCGACTTCGCCGCGTGGTCGGTCGGCTCGCTGGCCGAGCTCGCCTACTGGATCGGCCGGCCGCTGTGCGAGCAGGTCGTACGCGGCGGCACGACCGTGTTTCGCCGGATGAATGGATAGCCTCATGACCGACACCACGTTGTTTGCAGACCATGCGTACCTGCCCGATGGCTGGCGCCGTAACGTACTGCTGCGTTGGGACGCGACCGGCACGCTGACCGGCGTGACGCCCGACACCGACGCACCGGCTGGCGTCGCACGCGCGGCCGGGCCCGTGCTGCCCGGCATGCCGAACCTGCACTCGCACGCGTTCCAGCGCGCGATGGCCGGGCTCACCGAATACCGTGCGAATCCGTCCGACAGCTTCTGGAGCTGGCGCGACCTGATGTACCGCTTCGCGCTGAAGATCACGCCCGACGCGCTCGCGGCGATCGCGCGCTGGCTGTATGTCGAGATGCTCAAGTGCGGCTACACGTCGGTGTGCGAATTCCACTACGTGCACCACACGCAGGACGGTTCGCGCTATCCGCAGATCGCGGAGCTCGGCACGCGCGTGATCGACGCCGCGCGCGCGGCCGGCATCGGCATCACGATGCTGCCGGTGTCGTACCAGTTCGCGGGCTTCGGCAACAAGCCGCCGCGTGACGACCAGCGCCGCTTCATCAATACGCCCGACGGCCTGCTCGAACTGCTCGACGCGATGCGCCGCGTGGCGCCGGAGCACGGCGGGCTGCGCTACGGCGTGGCACCGCACTCGCTGCGGGCGGTATCCGAAAACGGCTTGCGCGTGCTGCTCGACGGGCTGCCCGGCGATGCGCCGGTGCATATCCATATCGCCGAGCAGACGGCCGAAGTCGACGATTGCGTGCGTGCGTACGGCGCGCGCCCGGTGCAATGGCTGCTCGATCGTTTCGACGTCGATGCGCGCTGGTGTCTCGTGCATGCGACGCACGTCGACGCGGCCGAAACGGCGGCGCTCGCGAAGCGTCGCGCGGTTGCCGGCCTGTGCCTGACGACCGAAGCGAACCTCGGCGACGGCGTGTTCCCCGCTGTCGACTATCTCGCGCAAGGCGGCGTGATCGGCGTCGGCTCGGACAGCCACGCGTCGGTCGACTGGCGCTCCGAATTGCGCCTGCTCGAATACGGGCAACGGCTCGTGCATCGCGCGCGCAACGTGCTCGCGAGCGAGTCGCAGGCGCATGTCGCCGATCGCCTGTTCGACGCTTCGCTCGCGGGCGGTGCACAGGCCAGCGGGCGGCGCGTCGGTGCGTTGCGCGAAGGGTGCCGCGCGGACTGGCTCGTGCTCGATCCCGATCATCCGGCGATCGCCGAACACGACAACCCGTCGTGGTTGTCGGGTATCGTGTTCGCGGAGCATGGCGAGACGCCGGTGCTCGACGTCTACACGGGCGGCGAGCGCGTCGTGAGCGGCCGCCGTCATCGCGACGAAGCCGCCGCGTACGCCGACTATCGCGCCGCGCTGGCGCAACTGCTGCGCTGATGCGCGCAACCGGCGCACGCCGCAAGCGTGCGCCGGCAGACCTCCAACGGTAATGCGACATGACTGAACAACCGGCTGTATTCACGCTGAAGCAGGGCACGCTGCCGCTGCTGATCTCGATTCCGCACGCAGGCACGCACATCCCCGACGACATCGCCGCGACGATGACGGCCGACGCGCGTTTCGTCGACGATTGCGACTGGCATCTCGAACGGCTGTATGGATTCGCGGCCGACCTCGGCGCATCGATCCTCGTACCGTCGCATGCGCGTTACGTCGTCGACCTGAACCGGCCGCCCGACAACGAGAACCTGTACCCGGGGCAGGACACGACGGGGCTCGTGCCGGTCGATACGTTCGACAAGGCGCCGCTGTATCCGGCGAACGCGCTGCCCGGCAACGACGAGATCATGCGTCGCCGCGGTCGCTACTGGCTGCCGTATCACGAGGCGCTGCAAGGCGAGGTGGCACGCCTGAAGCGCGAGCACGGCCGCGTGCTCGTGTGGGAAGCGCATTCGATCCGCTCGCACGTACCGCGCTTCTTCGACGGCCGCCTGCCCGACTTCAACTTCGGTACGTCGAGCGGCGCGAGTGCCGCACCGGGCCTGGCCGAGGCGCTGGCCGCGCGCGTGCTCGAACATGGCGGCTATACGGCGGTCGCGAACGGGCGCTTCAAGGGCGGCTACATCACGCGTCACTACGGCGTGCCCGCTACCGGCGTCGAGGCCGTGCAGCTCGAGCTCTCGCAGATCACCTACATGGAAGAGACGCGTCCTTACGCGTATGACGAAGCGCGTGCGGCGCGGATTGTGCCGCTATTGCAGACGCTCGTCGAAACCGCGCTCGCGCATCGTTGAACGCTGGCCGCACGGATGCGGCAGCGCGGCGGAGCACACGCGTCACGGGCCGCCGGCACGCAGCGTGCCGCATCGATGCAATGCACAACACGGCATCGATCCACGGGATCGATGCCGTTTTTTTTCGTATGGCTTTCGTCTGATCGATATCGTCATCGGCACCTGAAAATTTGACGCAATTTTTAGTTGATATAAGCTGAATGTCAGGAAGTCGTCACGCGCGCACGCGCGGCGGGGCCATCGATCGTGGCCGCACCGCGCCGGAATGCGCTGCGAGACACCTTGCCGACGTGTCGCCGCGCGGCATTGCCGCATGCGCTTGATCGCGACACGTGTCCTGTATTCATCCGTCAGTCGAGTACGATCGTGAAAGCCGCCAGCCCTTCGATACGCCGGACGCGAAGTCCGTCGGCGGGCGCGCCGCCTCAGGCCGGGTCGATCCGGCATGCTGATCGCGGCACGCGTGCCGCCCCTTTACGCGAGCCTCGCTTCTTCGCCATTTCCCATCGCGGCGTGCGCCGCTTCAATCTCGTGTCCGCGCACGTGTTCAGCGCGGTGCAGTGCGACGGCAGCGCATCGTTGTTGCCCTAGCGTCATTTTCCGCTTCCGTTCCGGGGCGCACCGCCCGTTGCCGCAACGTCCGCGCGGCGGGATCGCGCATGGGCATGCGCCGCGTCGTGGCGCGCGCGTGCGGCGCCGGCGCGAACCTTCAACGTCCCGCGTGCAGACGCATCGCGCGCGATTGCCGGAGAGCCGCCCATGCGTGCGCGCCCGATCGTAGCCGTCACCGCCGACCGCATCCTGCGCGGCGCGCATCCGAACCACACCGCGGGGGAGAAGTACCTGGCCGCGCTCGTCGACGGCGCCGGCGCGCTTGCGTTCGTGCTGCCCGCGCTCGGCGCGCGCCAGCCGGCCGACGCGATCGTCGCGGCGATCGACGGCTTGTTGTTGACCGGCAGTTATTCGAACGTCGAGCCACATCACTGTGGCGGCGCCGCGAGCGCACCCGACACGCTGCACGACCCCGCGCGCGACGCGACCGCGCTGCCGCTGATCCGTGCGGCGATCGACGCGGGCGTGCCCGTGCTCGCAATCTGTCGCGGCATGCAGGAGCTGAACGTCGCCTACGGCGGCACGCTGCATCAGCGGCTGCACGCGACGACCGGCTTCGACGATCACCGCGAGCGGCCCGCCGATCCGCTCGAACGGCAGTACGGCCCCGCGCACGTCGTGCGGTTCGCGCCCGGCGGCCTGTTGCGGCGGGTTGCGCGCGGCGCGCAGGAAGCGACGGTCAATTCGCTGCACGACCAGGGCATCGCGCAACTCGGTGCGGGGCTCGTCGTCGAAGCCAGTGCGCCCGACGGGCTGGTCGAGGCCGTCAGCGTGCGCGGCGCGCACGCGTTCGCGCTCGGCGTGCAGTGGCATCCCGAATGGCGCTACGCGGAGCAGCCGCTGTCGCGCGACATCTTCGCGGCATTCGGCGCGGCGTGCCGCGCGCGCATGACGCATCGCATTCATGCAGCCGGCGGCGCGATGCCGTCGCCGGCCGCATCCGACGTCGACTGATAGAGGCCGATCATGCAACCCGAACTGAGTGAATTCCTGCGGCAGCACCGCATCACCGAGGTCGAGGCGATCATTCCCGACATGGCCGGTATCGCGCGCGGCAAGATCATCCCGCGCAACAAGTTCGAATCCGGTGAATCGATGCGACTGCCGCAGGCCGTGATGGTGCAGACCGTCACCGGCGACTACCCGGAGGACGGCACGCTGACCGGCGTGACCGACCCCGACATGGTGTGCGTGCCCGATCCGTCGACGATCTGCCTGATTCCGTGGGCCGTCGACCCGACCGCACAGGTGATCCACGACTGCGTGCACTTCGACGGCTCGCCGGTCGAGATCTCGCCGCGCTATGTGCTGCGACGCGTGCTCGACCTGTACAAGGCGAAGGGCTGGCAGCCGGTCGTTGCACCCGAGCTCGAGTTCTATCTTGTCGACATGAACGCCGATCCCGACCTGCCGCTGCGCCCGCCCGTCGGCCGCACCGGGCGTGCGGAGACCGGCCGGCAGTCGTATTCGATCGAGGCCGTGAACGAATTCGATTCGCTGTTCGAGGATATCTACGAATACTGCGAGATGCAGGGGCTCGATATCGAGACGCTGATCCACGAGGTCGGCGCGGCGCAGATGGAGATCAACTTCGTGCATGGCGATGCGCTATCGCTCGCCGACCAGGTGTTCCTGTTCAAGCGCACCGTGCGCGAGGCGGCGCTGCGTCACAACATGTATGCGACTTTCATGGCGAAGCCGATGCAGGACGAGCCCGGCTCGGCGATGCATATCCACCAGAGCCTGGCCGACGCGCGTACGGGGCGCAACCTGTTCTCCAGCGAAGACGGTGCGGTATCGCCGATGTTCCACAGCTATCTCGCGGGGCTGCAGAAGTACACGCCCGCACTGATGCCGATCTTCGCGCCGTACATCAACTCGTATCGCCGCCTGTCGCGCTTCATGGCTGCACCGATCAACGTGCAGTGGGGCTACGACAACCGTACGGTCGGTTTCCGCATTCCGCAGTCGGGCGCGTCGGCGCGCCGTATCGAGAACCGGATTCCGGGCGTCGACTGCAATCCGTACCTCGCGTTCGCCGCGACGCTCGCGGCCGGCTATCTCGGCTTGACCCAGCAGCTCGCACCGACCGAGCCGATCGCATCGGACGGCTACAACCTGCCGTACCAGCTGCCGCGCAATCTCGAGGAGGGCATCTCGCTGATGGCGGCCTGCACGCCGCTGGCCGGCATTCTCGGCGACAAGTTCGTGAAAGCGTACCTGGCGCTGAAGGACACCGAATACGAAGCGTTCTTCCGCGTGATCAGCTCGTGGGAACGCAGGCATCTGCTGCTGCACGTCTGAGCGTGCGGCACGGTTATCCGGAGGAAACATGACCGATCGAAATGACGCTGCATCGCCGCACTCGACCGCCGAATACCGCGCGCTCGACGCCGCGCACCACATCCACCCGTTCTCGGACATGGGCGCGCTGAACCGCGCGGGCAGCCGCGTGATCGTGAAGGCCGACGGCGTCTACCTGTGGGACTCGGACGGCAACAAGGTGATCGACGGGATGGCCGGCCTCTGGTGCGTGAACGTCGGCTACGGCCGCAAGGAACTCGCCGACGCCGCGTATCGCCAGATCCAGGAACTGCCGTTCTACAACACGTTCTTCAAGACCACGCACCCGCCGGTGATCGAACTCTCGGCGATGCTCGCGGAAGTCACGCCTGCCGGCTTCAACCACTTCTTCTACTGCAACAGCGGCTCGGAAGGCAACGACACCGTGCTGCGCCTCGTGCACCAGTACTGGCGCGTGCAGGGCCAGCCGCAGAAGAAGTATGTGATCTCGCGCAAGAACGGCTATCACGGCTCGACGATCGCGGGCGGCACGCTCGGCGGAATGGGCTACATGCACGAGCAGATGCCGTCGAAGGTCGAGCACATCGTGCACATCGACCAGCCGTATTTCTTCGGTGAAGCGGCGGCCGGCGAAACGCCGGAAGCGTTCGGCCTGGCGCGCGCCCAGCAGCTCGAAGCGAAGATTCTCGAACTCGGCGCGGAGAACGTCGCCGCATTCATCGGCGAGCCGTTCCAGGGCGCGGGCGGCGTGATCTTCCCGCCGTCGACGTACTGGCCGGAAATCCAGCGCATCTGCCGCAAGTACGACATCCTGCTGGTGGCCGACGAAGTGATCGGCGGCTTCGGCCGCACCGGCGAATGGTTCGCACACCAGCACTTCGGCTTCGAGCCGGACCTGATCACGATGGCCAAGGGCCTCACGTCGGGTTACGTGCCGATGGGTGCCGTCGGCATTCACGAGCGCGTGGCGCGGCCGATCATCGACAACGGCGAATTCAACCACGGCCTCACGTACTCGGGCCACCCGGTCGCGGCGGCCGTCGCGGTCGCGAACCTGAAGCTGCTGCGCGACGAAGGGATCGTCGAGCGCGTGAAGAACGACATCGGGCCGTACTTCCAGCATCGGCTGCGCGATGCGCTGGGCGACCACCCGATCGTCGGGGAGATTGCGGGAGCGGGGCTGGTCGCGGGCGTTCAACTGGCGCGCAACCGGGACCGGCGCGAGCGGTTCGGTGCGAACGTCGATATCGGCACGATCTGCCGCGACTTCTGCTTCAACGGCAACCTGATCATGCGCGCGACCGGCGACCGGATGCTGCTGTCGCCGCCGCTCGTGATTCGCGAGGCGGAGGTCGACGAGATCGTCGACAAGGCGAAGCGCGCGTTCGATGCGACGGCGGAGCGGGTGGGGGGCGCAGCGTAAGCCGGTGTTGCGCGGCGTGCGCCGCGCGACAAACTCGCCGCCAAAACGAAAAGGCCCTGCGTCGTGAGACGCAGGGCCTTGAATTCTTTGGTGGGCGGTACTGGGATCGAACCAGTGACCCCTGCCGTGTGAAGGCAGTGCTCTACCGCTGAGCTAACCGCCCAAAGAAGCTGAAATTATGTCAGGGCTTTGGGGGTCTGTAAAGCCCTTTCTGCAAATATTTTTCACGACCCCGCAAGAACCGGTCAGCCGGCCGTCGACTGCTCGACGAGATCGAGGAGCGACCCGTCGCGCTTGAGCGTCGCGAGCACGATACTCGAGTTGATCGACATCACGCCCGTCGCGCGGTGCAGCTGATTGATCACGAAGTCGGAGTAGTGATCGAGGTCGCGCGCGCGCACGGTCAGCACGTAGTTCGAGCCGCCCGTCACGATCTGCGCCGCGACGACTTCCGGCCACTGCTGGAGAGCCTCCACGAACCGGTCGTGCCACTCGGGCACGTCGGGCCGCATCGACACATGCACGAGCGCTTCGAACGCGATGCCGACCTTCTTCGGCTCGATCGTACAGCGATACCCCGAAATCGCACCGCGCTCCTCGAGCAGCTTCACGCGCCGCAGGCATGCCGACGGCGACAGCGCGACCGCGTTCGCAAGATCCTGGTTGCTGATGCGTCCGTCCCGCTCGAGGTGCCGGAGGATGCGCATGTCGGTTCGGTCCAGTGTCATGTCGCAGAATCCCGTGAATTTCAAGATGACTGACGCAGACTCTACTGCAAATGGGTTGATTCGTCATCGAAAAATGAAGCTCATTCTATTTCGACCTCGATAACATTCGATCCACGCCTCGACTGCACGGCCCGGCGCAACGCCATGCCGCGGGGGCGCGCCACCGCTTTCAACCTTCGCTCATCGACCATGTACGCACACATTCCCGCCTATCCGGGCGATCCGATCCTGTCGCTGTTCCAGACGTTCCAGCAGGACGCGCATCCGAACAAGGTCAACCTCAGCATCGGCCTCTGCTACGACGACGCGGGCCGGATTCCGGTGCTCGACAGCACACGCATCGCGGCCGAGCGCCTGCGCGAAGCCGGCGCGCCGCACACCTATCTGCCGATGGAAGGGCTCGCCGCGTACAGGCAGGGCGTGCAGCGCCTCGTGTTCGGCGCGGATTGCGCGGCGCTCGCGGAAGGGCGCATCGCGACGCTGCAGACGCTTGGCGGCTCGGGCGCGATCAGGCTCGGCGCGGAATTCGTGAAGCGCTACTTCCCGGACAGCGCGGTCTGGATCAGCGACCCGACGTGGGACAACCATCGCGTGATCTTCTCGGCGGCCGGCCTCGACGTGCACACGTACCCGTACTACGACGAAGCGCGCAACGATATTCGCGTCGACGCGATGCTCGCGACGCTCGACGCGCTGCCGCCGCGCAGCGTCGTGCTGCTGCAGCCGTGCTGCCACAACCCGACGGGGCTCGACCTGGGGCGCGACGCGTGGCAGGCGGTGATCGACGTGCTCGCGCGGCGCGGCCTGATTCCGTTCCTCGACATGGCCTACCAGGGTTTCGGCGACGGTCCCGACGACGACGCGTGGGCCGTGCGCGCCATCGTCGACGCGGGGCTGCCCGCGATCGTCGGCAATTCGTTCTCGAAGAACTTCTCGCTGTATGGCGAGCGCGTCGGCGGGCTGTCGATCGTCTGCGCGGGTGCCGGCGAGGCCGCGACGGTGCTGAGCCAACTGCAGGCCGGCGTGCGCCGCACCTATTCGAGCCCGCCGCTGTTCGGCGCGCAGCTCGTGTCGACGGTGCTGAACGACGACGCGCTGCGCGCGCGCTGGGAAGGCGAGGTCGCGCAAGTGCGCACGCGCATCAAGCGCATGCGCGGTGCGCTGAAGGCGCGGCTCGACACGCGCGTGCCCGGGCGTTCGTTCGACGCATTGGTCGCGCAGCGCGGGATGTTCAGCTACACGGGGATCGCCGCCGACGACGTCGAACGCTTGCGCACCGGGCACGGCGTTTACTTGCTGCGCTCGGGCCGCATGTGCATCGCGGGGCTGAACGACGCGAACGTCGATCACGTCGCGAACGCGATCGCCGACGTACTCGACGGCGCATTGCGCCAGGCCGCCTGAGTTTCCCCACCTCGATCCGAAGGAGCACACGATGGCAGACACGATCCCGGTCGACTTGCCGCAGCTCGCGCAGCCGTTTTCGTGGGCGACCCGCGCGGGCGGGCTGATGTTCACCGGCCACGGGCCGGTCGACACATCCGGCGCGATCGCCGGCGACACGATGACCGAGCAGGCGCGCCTCACGCTCGGCAATCTCGCGAAGGCCGTCGCGGCGGCGGGCGCGACGATGGACGACGTCGCGCAGGTGCTCGTCTACCTGTCCGACGTGCACGCGATGCCCGAATTCGACGCCGAATACCGGCGCCATTTTCGCGAACCGTATCCGAACCGCACGTGCGTCGGCGTGCAGGGTTTCGCGCATCCGGCGATGCGCGTCGAACTGGTCGCGTACGTCGCGCTGCCGGCCGGGCGCGTGTAGCCACGGAGTCCGCCGCCTCCGTGCGGCGTGCAGCATCCGCAACCACAATGACCAACAATCGATAACAGGAATGGAGGAGAACATGAGGAACACTTACCGATTCGCACTGCCAACGATGGCGGGGCTGCTCGCCGCAAGCGGCGCGATGGCGCAAAGCAGCGTGACGCTGTACGGGATCGTCGACCAGAGCATTCGCTATACCACGCATGCCGACGCATCGAACGACGCCAGCGTGCAGATGACCAACGGCGCGATCACCAACAGCCGCTGGGGCCTGAAGGGCAGCGAGGCGCTCGGCGGCGGGCTGAAGGCGATCTTCCGGCTGGAAAGCGGCTTCGAGCCGCAGAACGGGCAACTCGACGGCGCGCTGTTCGGCCGCTATGCGTATGTCGGCCTCGCGAGCGACTGGGGCGCGGTGAAGCTCGGCCGCCAGGCGACCGAGGCGTTCAACCTGTTCGGCGACCTCGATCCGCTGACGGTCGGCAACTACACGGCCAACATGTGGCCGTACTTCCTCACGCAGGGCCGTGCGAGCAACGTCGTCAGCTACGACGGCACGTTCGGCGGGTTCAACGTCGGCGCGAGCTACGGCTTCGGTGGTGTCGCGGGCAGCCTCGGCGCGCATGCGTACTGGGGCACGCACGTGTCGTACACGCAGGGCGGGCTGATGGTCGGCGCAACGTACCAGCAGGTACGCGACCTCGCGAGCCGCGCACAACAGGCGTGGGGCGCAGGCGCGCGCTATGCGTTCGGCGCGGCGACGCTGTACGCCGGCTACCTCGGCGGCATCGATCGCTCGGGCGTGCTCGACCAGGACCTGCTGAATGCGCCGGGCCGCGAGGTCACCTACGGATCGTTCGCGGACAACCCGCGCCGCGATACGCTCTTCTACACGGGGGCCAGCTACCGGTTCACGCCGGCCGTGTCGGTGACGGGCGTCGCGTACTACGACGACATCCGCAACGTGAACGGCATCGCGGGCAACGGCGGCAAGCGCTGCACGGGTGTGCTCGAGGCCGAGTACGCGCTGTCCAAGGCGACGCAGGTCTACGCGACGCTCGACTACAACCGCGTCACGGGCGGCGCGTTCACCGAGATGCCGGGGCGCGGCAACCAGACGGGTGTCGCGGCCGGCCTGCGCCACATGTTCTGAGCACGCGGCGCGCGGCGGCCGGTGCGGTCCGGCGCCGGTCCGTGCGCCGTCGACGTTTCGACCGGACAATCGCTTTCGAACGAGGTCATTCGATGCAATCAGAAGGGCAATTCCAGCACATCGCGGCGCGCGAGCAGGGTCTGCGCCGCACGCTTTCCGCGCGGCAGATGGCGATGATCGCGATCGGCGGCGCGATCGGCACCGGGCTTTTTCTCGGCAGCGGCTTCGCGATCGGCTTCGCGGGGCCGAGCGTGCTCGTCAGCTACGCGATCGGCGCGTTCATCTCGCTGCTGCTGATGGGCTGTCTCGCCGAGATGACGGTCGCGCACCCGACGTCCGGCTCGTTCGGCGCGTATGCCGAACACTACGTGAGCCCGTGGGCCGGGTTTCTGGTGCGCTATGCGTACTGGGCGTGCATCGTGCTCGCGGTCGGCACCGAGGTCACCGCGATTGCGCTGTACATGAAGTACTGGTTCCCGGGCGTGCCGGGCTGGCTGTGGATCGTCGGCTTCTCGGCGCTGCTCGTGTTCGTCAACGCGCGCAGCGTCGACGTGTTCGGCGCGGTCGAATACGGCTTCTCGGTCGTGAAGATCGCGGCGATCGTCGGCTTCATCCTGCTCGGCGCATACGTGGTGTTCGGTAATCCGGAACTGGTCGGCGGTGGCGCGACGCGCGCGGGCTTTCATCTTTACACCGATCACGGCGGCTTCTTTCCGAAGGGCGTGTGGGGGATGTGGGTTGCCGTGATCGTGTCGATCTTCAGCTACCTGAGCATCGAGATGATCGCGGTCGCGGCAGGCGAAGCAGAGGATCCGGAGCGCGCGGTGACGCGCGCGTTCCGCTCGACGATCGTGCGGCTCGTGCTGTTCTACCTCGTCACGCTCGCGCTGATGCTCGCGATCGTGCCGTGGACGACGGCGGGGCGCGACGAGAGCCCGTTCGTCAAGGTGATGGAGGCGATCCACCTGCCGGGCGCGGCCGGGTTGATCAACTTCGTCGTGCTGATCGCCGCGCTGTCGGCGATGAACAGCCAGCTCTACATCACGACCCGGATGATGTTCAGCCTGTCGCGCGCCGGGCATGCGCCGAAGTCGCTCGGCGAGGTGAACGCGCGCGGCGTGCCGTTCGGCGCGCTGATGCTGTCGACACTCGGCATCGCGCTGGCGACGGTGCTGAGCGTGCTGTATCCGGACGCGTCGTTCACGATCATGATGTCGGTGTCGATGTTCGGCGCACTGTTCGTGTGGATGATGATCTTCGTCACGCACTACTGTTTCCGGCGTCGCCGGGCGGCGCTCGGTCTGCCGGCGCCCGCGTTCCGGATGCGCGGCTTTCCGCTGCTGACGCTGCTTGGCGCGGGCCTGATGCTCGCGGTGACGGTGACCACGTACTTCACGCCGGAATTCCACATGACGCTGATCTTCGGCATCCCGTTCCTCGTCGTGCTGTCGGTCGTCTATGCGGTGTGGTATCGCCGCGCGCAGCCGGTGCTCCAGCCGGAAGCGAAGTAACGGCGGCGCCCGCGCTCACCCTTCGAGCGCGGGCAGCGCGTCGATCGACGCGCGCACGTAGTCGGCGAAGCGCAGCGCGACCGGTTCCGCGGTACCGCTGCGCTTCAGCGCGAGCGTGCGCGATTCGAGCGACGCATCCTTCAGCGGGCGGAACGCGAGCCGCTCGCTCTTTACCTGCTGCAGCACGCGCGGCACGAGCGCGACGCCCATCCCGAACTCGATCATCGACAGGATGGTTTGCCACAGTCGCGCCTCGTGACGGATCAACGGGCTGAAGCCGGCGTTCACGCATTGCGCGATGATCAGGTCGTGATAGTGCGGCGCGGCCTCGCGCGGGAACAGGATGAACGGTTCCGCAGCCAGCGTGGCGAGCGCGACCTGCTTGTGCCGCGCGAGCGGATGGTTGGACGGCAGACAGCAGACGAACGGTTCCGCATAGACGGGCGTCGCCTCGACCTCGGGCGGGAAGTGCCCCCAGTGCGCGTAGCCGAGATCGATCTGGCCGCGCTGGATCGCCTGCACCTGCGCGTGCGAATTCATCTCGCTCAACACGATCTCGACACCGGGATAGTCGGCCTCGAAGCGCCGCACCGCATCGGGCAGCCCGCGATACAGCATCGAATGAACGAAGCCGATCCGCAGCCGGCCCGCGAGGCCCGACGCGGAGCGCACCGTCAGGCGTTCTGCTTCGGCCGCCTGCAGCAGCAGCCGGCGCGCTTCGCCGAGCAGCACCTCGCCCGCGTTGGTCAGCGCGACGGTCTTGTTGGTACGCGAGAACAGCTGCACGCCGAGCGCTTCTTCGAACTTGCGGATGTCGAAACTCAGCGCCGGCTGCGAGATGAACAGGCGCTTCGCCGCGCGCCCGAAATGCAGTTCCTCGGCGACCGCCACGAAATAGCGCAACTGCCTGAGTTCCATCGGGTCTCCTCCCGGCGCCGGCATCGATAAGTGTTGTCTATCGTACCGGATAAATCCTGTATTGGACGCTTATCGATCGCAAGCCTACGCTCTTCCGAAAGTTAGACGCGGGACCGGGCGGTGTCGGCACGCCGACGCGCTCCGGCCGCGAAATACGGGAGCAGGACAGGCGCAGGGCGCCCGCTCCGCTCCGCAACGGAGACGCACGCATGAACGACACCGATCGCACGCCGGCCGCCGGCGCATCCAACATCCCCGACAGCCGGGGCGTCAACTTCTTCACCGTCGATCCCGATCTCGGCGCGCTCCTGAAGCTGCACCTGGGCGACGCGCGTTACACCGAGCTCGAACCGCAACTGCGCGCGCTCGGCGCGCGCGTGTCGGGCGAGCTCGACGAATGGGCGTCGCGCGCGGACAAGCATCCGCCCGTGCTCGAGTACCGCAACCGGCGCGGCGAGGCCGTGCAGCGGATCGACAAGGATCCTGCCTACGTCGCGCTCGAGCGCGTCGCGTATTCGGAACTCGGGATCGCGTCGCTGAGCCATCAGCCGGATGCCGTGCCGCCGCTCGTCAAGTACGCGCTGACGTTCCTGTTCGTGCAGGCCGAGTTCGGGCTGTGCTGCCCGGTCAGCATGACCGATTCGCTGACGCACACGCTGCGCCGCCACGGCGATCCGGCGCTGGTCGCGCGCTACCTGCCGATGCTCGCGTCGCGCGATTTCGACACGCTGTACCAGGGTGCGATGTTCATGACCGAGCAGGCGGCCGGATCCGACGTCGGCCGCATCACGACGCGCGCGACGCGCGAGACGGACGCGCATGGCGAGACGACCTGGCGCCTGCATGGCGACAAATGGTTCTGCTCGAACGCGGACGCCGATCTCGCGATGGTGCTCGCGCGCCCCGACGGTGCGCCGGACGGCATCAAGGGCCTCGCGTTGTTCCTGCTGCCGAAGACGCTGCCGGACGGCACGCGCAACCGCTACCGGATCGTGCGCCTGAAGGACAAGCTCGGCAGCCGGTCGATGGCGAGCGGCGAGATCGCGCTCGAAGGCGCGCAGGCTTACCTGATCGGCGAGATCGGCCGCGGCTTTCACCAGATGGCCGACATGATCAACCTGTCGCGGCTGTCGAACGGCGTGCGTGCGGCGGGGCTGATGCGGCGCGCGCTGAACGAAGCGCTGCACGTCGCCGCGCATCGCGAGGCCTTTGGCCGCAAGCTGATCGAGATGCCGCTGATGCAACGCCAGTTGCTGAAGATGCTGTTGCCGGCCGAGGCCGCGCGCGCGATGTTCATGCAGATCGCACTGCTGCTGCCGCAGGCTGAAGCCGGCGACGAGCAGGCCGCGCGCTGCGTGCGGATCCTGACGCCGCTGATCAAGTTCCGCGCGTGCCGCGATGCGCGGCGCGTGACGGGCGATGCGATGGAAGTGCGCGGCGGCACCGGCTACATCGAGGAATGGAGCGATGCGCGCATCGTGCGCGATGCGCATCTCGGCTCGATCTGGGAGGGCACGAGCAACATCGTCGCGCTCGATGTCGCGCGGGCCGCGCAGCGCGAGCACGCGCTCGACGCGTTGCGCACGTTCCTCGGCGACCGCCTCGGTGCAGCGCCGCTGCCCGATGCGAGCCGTGCGGCGCTGCGGCGCATCCTCGCGCGTGCCTGCGACGCGCTCATGCGGGTCGCGGCCGAGGGTGACGACGCTCGCGTGCGGCAGGCCGCGTCCGCGCTGTACTACGCGAGCGCGGCCGTGCTGATGGCGTGCGAGGGCGTACGGCTCGCGCCGGATTTCCGGCGGCTCGCGCTCGCGCACCTTGTCGTGCGCCACAAGCTGCTGCCGGTCGATCCGCTCGCGCCGCCATCGCGCGACGACGAATCGGTCGCGTACGGCGCACTGCTGCGCGGCACGCCGATCGCGCTCGATACCGCGCTCGACCTGCTGCCGGAGGTCGAGCGATGAGCACGACGCGTGGCGCACTGGACGGCCTGAAGGTCGTCGACCTGAGCCGTGTGCTCGGCGGCCCGTACTGCACGCAGGCGCTCGCCGACCACGGCGCGACGGTGGTCAAGATCGAGCCGCCGGACGGTGACGAGACGCGCGGCTGGGGGCCGCCGTTCCTCGGCGATACCGCGTGGTATTTCATGGGCGTCAACCGCAACAAGGAAGGGCTTGCGCTCGACCTGTCGCGCGACGAGGGGCGCGCAATCCTGTGGCGCCTGCTTGAAGAGGCCGACGTGCTCGTGGAGAACTTCAAGCCCGGCACGCTCGCGCGCTGGGGGATGGACTACGCGCGCGACCTGCAGCCGCGCTTCCCGCGCCTGATCCACTGCGCGGTGACGGGCTTCGGCGAAGGCGGCCCGCTCGGCGGGCTGCCTGGCTACGACGCGGTAATCCAGGCGATGGCGGGGCTGATGAGCGTGAACGGCGAGCGCGACGGCGATGCGACGCGCATCGGCCTGCCGATCGTCGACATGGTCACGGGCCTCAACGCGCTGGCCGGCATCCTGCTGGCGCTCGCGGAGCGAGAGAGGAGCGGGCAAGGGCAATCGATCGACATCGCGCTGTACGACTGCGGCGTGTCACTGCTGCATCCGCACCTGCCGAACTTCTTCGGTTCCGGGCGCGTGCCGGCGCGCAGCGGCAACGCGCATCCGAACATCGCGCCGTACGACAGCTATCGCACGGCGAGCGTGCCGATCTTCCTCGCGGTCGGCAACGACCGGCAGTTCGCGCGGCTCGTCGCGCATCTCGGCGTGCCTGCGCTCGCAAGCGATCCGCGCTTCGTCGACAACCGCAGCCGCTGCGCGCACCGGCCGGAGCTGAAGGCCGAACTGGAAGCGCGGCTTGCCGCGCACGCCTGCGAGCCGCTCGCACGCGACCTGATGGCGGCCGGCGTGCCGTGCGGGCCCGTGCGCACGGTGGCCGACGTCGCGCACGATCCGCATGCGCTGCACCGGAATCTGTTCGTCGAGATCGGCGCGTATCGCGGCACGGCGTCGCCGGTGAAGCTGTCACGCACGCCAGCCACCTATCGTTCGCCGCCGCCCGCACTCGGCGGCGACACGCGCGCGGTGCTCGATCGCCTCGGCGTCGATCCCGCGCTCCAGCAGCAACTGCTCGACGCCGGCGTGCTGAAAGCCGCGCCGGAGGCGACGTGACCGTTCGAGAGGCCCGGCAGGCGAGCTTGCGCTGCCGGCCCGACCCGATGCAAGGCAACGCAACGTAGGCCAAACCCGCCAGCCGGCGGCGCAAGGCCGGCCAACCGGCAACGCGCGCACCAGTCGCGCCGCCGACACACAAACATGGAGACATCGATGAGCCGTCCGCAATCCCCGACCGCCGCGCCGCAGCCGCGGCCCGGCCGCGCCGCTTTCGCAGCGTTCGTCGGCACCACGATCGAGTGGTACGACTTCTACATCTACGGCACGGCCGCGGCGCTCGTGTTCGGCAAGGTGTTTTTTTCAAGCACGATGGATCCCGGCGTCGCGACGCTGCTGGCGTTCGTCACGTTCTGGGCCGGCTTCGCCGCGCGGCCGCTCGGCGGCATCGTGTTCGGGCATCTCGGCGATCGCGTCGGCCGCAAGACGGCGCTCGTGATCACGCTGGTGATGATGGGGCTGGCCACGACCGGCATCGGCCTGTTGCCCGGCTATGCGCAGATCGGTGTATGGGCGCCGGCCGGCCTCGTCGTGCTGCGCGTGCTGCAAGGCATCGCGGTCGGCGGCGAGTGGGGCGGCGCGGTGCTGATCGCGAGCGAGAACGCGCCGAAGCATCGCAGCATCCTGTATGCGGCGTTCGCGCAGCAGGGCTCGCCCACCGGCAACCTGCTCGCGACTGCCGCGTTCTTCGCGCTGAGCGCGCTGCCCACCCCGTCGTTCCTGATGTGGGGCTGGCGCATTCCGTTCCTGCTGTCGGCCGTGCTCGTGATCATCGGCATGGTGATCCGGCTGAAGCTCGAGGAGTCGGCCGACATGCAGCGCGTGCTCGCGCGCAAGCGCACCGTGAAGCTGCCGCTGCGCGACGTCGTGCGCGATCACTGGGTCGTCGTGCTGCTCGCGGCCGGCACGCTGCCGGTGATCAACGTCACGTACTTCCGCAGCACGTTCGCGCTGTCGTGGGCGACGAAGGCGCTCGGTTACGCGCAGGGCACGTTCCTCGGCATCCTGTCGATCTCGCTCGTCGTGCAGTTCCTGATGCAGCCGGTTGGCGCGTGGTTCGTGTCGAAGGTCGACATGCGTCGCGCGATGTGCTGGATCCTGATTCCGGAAATCGTGCTGATGCCCGTGATGTTCCATGCGCTCGCGACGCGGTCGTACTGGGTGGCCGTCGCGGGCATGTGCATCTCGACGATTCCGTCGGCAATGTTCTACGGCGCGGTCGGCGGCGTGCTCGCGCGCGTGTTCCCGGCGAACATCCGCTACACGGGCCTGTCGCTCGCGTATCAGTTGAGCGCGCTCGTCGTCGGCGGCGGCACGCCCGTGCTCGCGCAGGCGATCCTCAATTCGACCGGCAGCATCGTCGGCGTCGCGGTCGCATCGGGGCTTTACGCGCTCGTATCGCTCGTCTGCATGCTGGCGCTGCTCAATCGCACCGGGTATCGCGCGGACGAGCTGTCGACGGCCGAACGCAGCGACGCGGCCGAATGGGGCAGCGAAGGCGGCAGCGCGGAAGCTGCGGCCGGCGGGAACGTGCAGCCGGGCGAGGGCGGTGCGTTGAAGCCGGCTGGCTGAGCCGCGCGCAACGCCAGAACGACGGGACGCCGGAACGCACCGAACGCGTGCGTCCAAAAAGAAAACGGCACCGTGCGAAACACGGTGCCGTTTTCTCCGGAGCGCGTGGCCGGCAACTTGCGCCGGCCGCGCGCCATCGCGTCATCAGCCTTCCGTCGGCGGCACGTAGCCGGACGCCTGGTCCGCGCCGTCGCCGAAGAAGTACTTTTCGGTCTGCTTCATCAGGTACTGGCGCGCGCGCGGGTCGGCCATGTTCAGGCGGTTTTCGTTGATCAGCATCGTTTGCTGCTTCAACCAGCCTTGCCACGCTTCCTTCGAGACGCTCTCGTAAATGCGCTTGCCGAGTTCGCCCGGCAGCGGCGGGAAATCGAGGCCTTCGGCTTCCTTGCCGAGCTTCGCGCATTGGATCATTCGAGCCATCGTGTACTTCTCCTGTAATCGGACTGGGGGAGGGCAGTCGTGCCTGCGCTCAGAGCTGTTTCATCAGCACGAGCGACTTGCGCTGCCAGTTATAGAGTTTGCGGCGGTCTTCCGGGAGGTCGTCGACGCTGACCTTGACGAAGCCGCGCTTGAGGAACCAGTGCTCGGTGCGCGTCGTGAGCACGAAGATGTGCGTGAGGCCGCGCGCGCGGGCGCGCTGCTCGATGCGCTTGAGCAGGCGTTCGCCGTCGCCCGAGCCCTGCGCTTCCGGTGCGACCGTCAGGCATGCCATCTCGCCGATCTTCTCCTGCTGGTACGGATACAGCGCCGCGCAGCCGAACAGCACGCCATCGTGCTCGATCACCGAGAAGTGGTCGATGTCGCGTTCGATCTGATGGCGGCCGCGCCGCACCAGCGTGCCGTCCGACTCGAGCGGCTCGATCAGCGACAGGATGCCGCCGACGTCGTCCGGCGTCGCTTCGCGCAGGCTTTCGAGGTTCTCGTACGAGATCATCGTGCCGACGCCGTCGTGCAGGAACAGTTCGAGCAGCATGCTGCCGTCGAGCGATTGCGGAATCAGGTGCGCGCGGGTCACGCCGCCGCGGCACGCGCGGATCGAGTGTTTCAGGAAGAACGCGTCGTCGCCCTGGATGTTGCCGGAATCGAGCAGCTCGGCCGCCGCGTCGAGCGACATTTCGCGGATCAGCTCGCCTTCGTCGTCGACGATGCCGGGGCCGTCGGTCAGGAACACGATCTTGTCGGCGCGCAGTGCGATTGCGGCGGCCGACGCCACGTCTTCCATCGACAGGTTGAACGCTTCGCCGGTCGGCGAGAAGCCCAGCGGCGACAGCAGCACGAGCTTGCGGCTCGCGAGCGAATGACGGATCGATTCGGCGTCGATCTTGCGCACGATGCCCGTGTGCGCGAAATCGACCCCGTCGAGAATCCCCACCGGCCGAGCGGTCACGAAGTTGCCCGACACGACGCTGATGTGCGCGTGCGCCATCGGCGAGTTCGGCAGCCCCTGGCTGATCGCGGCCTCGATGTCGAGACGCACTTCACCGGCCGCTTCCTTCGCGGATTCGAGCGCGCGCGCGTCCGTGATGCGCAGGCCGTGCGAAAACTCGGATTCGACACCGTGCAGGCTCAGCTGCTCCTCGACCTGCGGGCGCGAGCCGTGCACCAGCACGATCTGGATACCCATCGCCTGCAGCAGCGCGATGTCGGACACGAGCGCATTCAGCAGCCCCTGCTGCACCACCTCGCCGCCGAACCCCACGACGAACGTGCTGTTGCGGAACTTGTGGATATAGGGCGCGACGGAGCGCATCCAGTCGACGAACTGCGCGTGACTGGCGGCCGAGTCGTCGGCAGCCGGCGGCGTCGTGGCGCCGGTCTGGGCGGGAGGGAGGTCGGTTTGGGAATTCATGGGCGGGATTATAATGCGCCCCCATGTCGAATGTACCTAAAAGTCCCGCGCCGACGCGGGCCAAAGCGCCGTCGGCCCGGCACCCGGATGGTGCGGCCGATGCACGCCAGCAGCAGGGCCAGCCGCCGCGCCGGCAGCAGGAACAGCACGCGGGCAAGCCTGCGCACGAGCCGCGCGGGCCGCGCGGCGCCGAATCGCGCGGCGACGCGCGCCAGCCGGCCGCGAAGGATGCATCCGTTGCAACGGGCGAGCGCGCGCCGCGCCGCGAGCGTCCGCCGCGCGCCGTCGTCACGCCGAACCCGGTCCCGCCGATCACGTACCCCGAAAGCCTGCCCGTGTCGGGCAAGCGCGATGAAATCGCGCGCGCGATCGCCGGTCATCAGGTTGTCATCGTCTGCGGCGAAACCGGCTCGGGCAAGACCACGCAGCTGCCGAAGATCTGTCTCGATCTCGGCCGCGGCCTCGGCGCCGGCGGCACGGGCCTGATCGGCCATACGCAGCCGCGCCGCCTCGCTGCGTCGTCCACCGGCCGCCGGATCGCCGAGGAACTCGGCACGCCGTTCGGCGAAGTGGTTGGCTACAAGGTGCGCTTTACCGACAATCTCGCGCCGGGCGCGTCCGTGAAGCTGATGACGGACGGGATCCTGCTCGCCGAGACGCAGACCGATCCGTTGCTGAAGGCGTACGACACGCTGATCATCGACGAGGCGCACGAGCGCAGCCTGAACATCGACTTCCTGCTCGGCTACCTGAAGGAAATCCTGCCGAGGCGGCCGGACCTGAAGCTGATCGTCACGTCCGCGACGATCGACGCCGATCGCTTTGCGCGCCATTTCGGCACCGACGAGCGCCCCGCGCCCGTGATCGAGGTGAGCGGGCGGCTGTATCCGGTCGAGATGCGCTACCGGCCGGTGGCCGAGGATCGCCCGGCTGTCAAGAACGCCGAAGGCACGGCCGGCCGTGACCGCGTGAAGACCGCGCGAGAAGCCGAGCGCGACCTGATGGACGCGATCGTCGACGCGGTCGACGAGCTGTGCCGCGAGGGCCCCGGCGACGTGCTGGTGTTCCTGCCCGGCGAGCGCGAGATCCGTGAAGCGGCCGAGGCGCTGCGCAAGCACCATCCGCCGCATACCGAGATCCTGCCGCTGTTCGCGCGGCTGTCGGCGGCCGACCAGGACAAGGTGTTCAAGGCGTCGAACGCGCGCCGGATCGTGCTGGCGACCAACGTGGCCGAAACCTCGCTGACGGTGCCGGGCATCCGCTATGTGGTCGACACCGGCCTCGCGCGCGTGAAGCGCTATTCGTACCGGAACAAGGTCGAGCAGCTGCAGGTCGAGTCGATCTCGCAGGCGGCCGCGAACCAGCGCGCGGGCCGTTGCGGCCGCGTGGCCGACGGCGTCTGCATCCGCTTGTACGAGGAAAGCGACTACCAGGCGCGCGCGCGTTTCACCGATCCGGAAATCCTGCGCTCGTCGCTCGCGTCGGTGATCCTGCGGATGAAGTCGCTGCACCTGACGGCGATCGAATCGTTCCCGTTCCTCGAGCCGCCGCCCGGTCGCGCGATCGCGGACGGCTACCAGTTGCTCAACGAACTCGGCGCGGTCGACGACGACAACGCGCTGACGCCGCTCGGCCGCGAACTCGCGCGGCTGCCGCTCGACCCGCGCGTCGGCCGGATGATTCTCGCCGCGCGCGACCAGCAGTCGCTGCGTGAAGTGCTGATCATCGCGAGCGCGCTGTCCGTGCAGGATCCGCGCGACCGCCCGATCGAAGCGCAGGAGCAGGCCGACCAGGCGCACCGCCGGTTTGCCGACGAGCGTTCCGAATTCCTGCAGTGGCTGAAGATCTGGGCGTGGTTCGAAGAGGCTGTCGCGCACAAGAAATCGAACCGGCAACTGATCGACGCGTGCCGGCAGAATTTCCTGTCGCACCTGCGGCTGCGCGAATGGCGCGATGTCCATTCGCAACTGCTGACCGTCGTGCGCGAGCACGGCTGGCGGCTGAACGAAGTCGAGGCCACGTATGAACAGGTCCATCTGGCCCTGTTGACGGGCCTGCTCGGCAACCTCGGCCTGAAGGCCGACGACGATCCGCACTATCTCGGCGCGCGCGGGATCAAGTTCTACCTGTGGCCGGGCTCCGCGCTCGCGAAGAAGGCCGGCCGCTGGGTGATGGCGGCCGAGCTCGTCGAGACGAGCCGGCTGTACGCGCGCTGCCTCGCGAAGATCGAGCCCGAATGGGTCGAGAAGATCGGCGCGCACTTGCTGAAGAAATCGCTGTCGGAGCCGCACTGGGAAAAGCGGCCGGCGCAGGTCAGCGCGTACGAGCGCGCAACGCTGTACGGGCTGCCGATCTACCACCGCCGGCGCGTGGCGTTCGGCAAGCAGGATCCGTCGCGCGCACGCGAGCTGTTCATCCGCGGCGCGCTGGTCGAGGGCGAGTTCGACACGAAGCTCGCGTTCTTCGCGCACAACCGCAAGCTGCTCGCCGACATCGAGCAGCTCGAACACAAGTCGCGCCGGCAGGACGTGCTGGTCGACGACGAACTGATCTACGCGTACTACGACCAGGCGATTCCGGAAGGGATTCACACGGGCGCCGCGTTCGAGCGCTGGTATCGCGACGAAGTAAAGAAGGGCGGCCAGCCCGAGGACAAGCTGCGGCTGCTGTACCTGTCGCGCGACGACCTGATGCGCCACGAGGCGGCCGGCGTGACGACCGAGCTGTTCCCGAAGCGCGCGACGATGGCCGGCGTCGAGATGGCGCTCACGTATCACTTCGAGCCCGGCACGCCGCGCGACGGCGTGACGCTCGCGGTGCCGCTGTATGCGCTGAACCAGGTCGACGCGCGCCGCTGCGAGTGGCTGGTGCCGGGGATGCTGAAGGAAAAGGTGCAGTTGCTGCTGAAGTCGCTGCCGCAGAAGCTGCGCCGGCATTGCGTGCCGCTGCCCGAGTACGCGGCCGGCTTCGTCGAGCGGATGGGCCGCGAGCGCTTCGGCGCGGGCGGGCTCGTCGAGGCGCTGATCGCCGACGTGCGCGGTGAAACGCAAATCGCGATGAAAACGGCCGACTTCAAGCTGGAAACGCTGCCCGCGCACCTGTTCATGAACTTCAAGGTGATCGACGAGCACGGCCGCCAGCTCGCGATGGGGCGCAATCTCGCGCAGCTTCGCCAGGAGCTGGGCGCGCAGGCGCAGCAGCAGTTCCAGAAGATCGCGGCGGCGTCGACGATCGCGGCCGGCGGCGATGCCGACGGCGGCGAGCCAATCGGCCAGGCGCCGGCCACGGCTGCGACGACCGGCGCAGCCGGCCGCAACGCGAAGGCCGGCAAGGGCGCCGCGCCGCAGACGGCCGCGCCGGCGGAAACCGGTGCGACGGCGCTGTACGAGAACCTGACGACGTGGAATTTCGGCAAGCTGCCCGAGCTGCTGGAGATCCGCCGGCGCGGCCAGACGCTGTACGGCTACCCGGCGCTCGTCGATCGCGGCACGCATTGCGACGTCGAGGTGTTCGATTCGCCGGAGGAGGCCGCGCGCATCCACCGGGCCGGCCTGCGGCGGCTGTTCGCGCTGCAGCTGAAGGAGCCGATCAAGTTCCTCGAGAAGAACCTGCCGGGCCTGCGCGAGATGGCGATGCAGTACATGTCGCTCGGCACGCAGGACGAGCTGCGCGACCAGCTGATCGACACGGCGCTCGACCGTGCATGCCTGCAGGACCCGCTGCCGGACGACGACGCGAGCTTCCACGCACGCCGCGACGAGGGCCGGAGCCGCCTGAACCTGCTCGCGCAGGAAATCGCGCGGCTGGTCGGGCAGATCCTGGCCGAATACGCGGGGCTCGTGAAGAAGCTCGCGCAGGCGAAGCCGTTCGCGCAGGCGCATGCGGACCTGCAGCAGCAGCTCGCCGCGCTGGTCGGCAAGCGCTTCGTGATCGATACGCCGTACGTGCAACTGGCGCACTTCCCGCGCTACCTGAAGGGCATCGCGCTGCGGATCGACAAGCTGAAGGCCGACCCGGCGCGCGACGCGAAGCAGTCGGCCGACCTGCTGCCGCTCGCGCAGCAGTACCAGCGCGCGGTGTCGCAGCGCGGCGGCGTCGCCGATGCGCGGCTCGCGGAATTCCGCTGGCTGCTCGAGGAACTGCGGATTTCGCTGTTCGCGCAGGAACTGCGCACGCCGATGCCTGTCTCTGTCAAGCGTCTGCACAAGGTCTGGGAGTCGATGCAGCGCTAGCGCAACATCGGTTTCCCGGGCCCGCACCGGCGGCCGGCCCCGGCCGGCCGCGCGGCGCTTGCCGCGCCGGCCGTCAGGGCCGCCGCGGCGTGCGTCGAAGTGGCGCAAAGCCGGCTTCGGTCAACCGGCCGGGCCGGTTGAACGTTTTACAATGACGGTTGTTCCACGACGTGAGTCTTCATGCGCACTTTCCTTTCCCTCGGCCGCACGCTCGCGCTGGCCGCCGCCGTGCTGGCGCCCGCCGCCCACGCGAATAACGTGATCATCCTCAATTCGGCTGAAGCGACGCTGTCCCTGATCGACCAGCAGACCCGCCAGGTCGTCGCCACGATGCCGACCGGCAAGGAACCGCACCACCTGATGGCGACGCCCGACAATTCGTCGCTGATCGTTGCAAATTCGGTCTCGAACAGCCTGATGTTCCTCGATCCGAAGACGGGCAAGCTGCAGCGCACCGTCGAAGGGATCGACGATCCTTACCAGCTCGGCTTCTCGCCCGACCGTAAATGGTTCGCGGCGGCCGGCCTGCGCCTCGACCGCGTCGACATCTACGGCTACGACGGCCGCGACCTGAAGCTCGTGAAGCGCGTGCCGCTCGAGGTGATGCCGAGCCACCTTGCGTTCACGAAGGACAGCAAGACGCTGCTCGTGTCGCTGCAGGTTTCCGGCGAGATCGCGGCGATCGACCTGCCGACGCAGACGGTCAAGTGGAAGATGAAGGTCGGCAAGGTGCCGGCCGGCCTGTGGCTCACGCCGGACGACAAGTACCTGCTCGTCGGGATGACCGGCGCGGATTACGTCGCGGTGGTCGACTGGCGCAACCAGAAGGTCGTCAAGCAGATCTACACGGGCAAGGGCGCGCACAACTTCCGCTCGCTCGCCGACGGCACGCACGTCGCGGTCACGAACCGGGTCGCGAACACGATCAGCATCATCGACGAGAACACGCTCACCAACGTCGGCGACATCACCGGCCTGCTGCCGGGCCCGGACGACATGGAGCTGTCCGCCGACAAGAAGTCGCTGTGGGTGACGTTCCGCTTCGCGAAGAAGGTCGGGATCATCGACCTGGCGTCGCGCAAGCTGGTGCAGACGATCGCCGTCGGCCGCTCGCCGCACGGTATCTACTTCTACGACCGCGCGCCGTGGCGCGCCGCAAACGGCGCGTGACGGGCGGGGGAGAACGATGCTGCACCTGATCGATGCATTCGTATCGGACATCCAGACCTGGCTGTACGTCGACGTCGTGCAGCCGCTCCTCTTCAAGTTCAACCTGATGGACTATGACGAGGACACCTACGATGCGCTGTACTGGGTGATCGTCGGGGCGCTGCAGATGGTGCTGATGTTCGTGCTGCTGCGCCCGCTCGAGGCGCTGCTGCCCGTCGAGCGCTGGACCAACCGCCGTGCCGTGCGGGTCGACGTGATCTACACGGCGATCGCGAAGCTCGGCATCTACTCGCTGTTCTTCTTCTTCGCGCTGCAGCCGCTGTTCGACAACTTCCAGGCGTGGCTGCGCCTGCACGGCGTCGCGAACCTCAACCTAGACTACCTGTGGCCGGGCGTGACCTCGAAACCGATCGTCACGTTCGCGATCTATCTCGTCGTGCTCGACTTCGCCGGCTACTGGTATCACCGCTGGCAGCACAAGTTCGGCATCTGGTGGGAGCTGCACGCGGTGCATCACAGCCAGCGCCAGATGTCGCTGTGGTGCGACGACCGCAACCACGTGCTCGACGACGTGATCCAGTCGTGCTTCTTCGCGGCGATCGCGCTCGTGATCGGCGTGACGCCGTCGCAGTTCGTCGTGCTGACCGCGTTCACGAACTTCATGCAGAGCATTCAGCACACGAATGCGCGGCTGTCGTTCGGCTGGCTCGGCGAGCGCCTGTTCGTGAGCCCGATCTTCCACCGCCGCCACCACGCGGTCGGCTACGGCCACGAAGGCACGAAGTACGGCTGCAACTTCGGCGTGCTGTTCCCGTGGTGGGACATGATGTTCGGCACCGCGTCGTGGAACCGCACGGTCGAGCCGACCGGCATCCGCGACCAGGTCGAGGGCGTGTCCTACGGCGAAGGTTTCTGGGCGCAGCACGGCCTCGCGTTCGTGCGGATCTTCCGGCGCCTGTTCCCCGCCAAGCGCGGCGCTGCATCGGCCTGATCCGGCCATTCCAATCTTGAGCGGCTCTCCCACGCGGCCCGCATGTGCTTTGGCGCATGCGGGCCGCGTGGTTTATCCTTTCCCCGTTTTTCTCCGTCGATACAGGCTCGCATGAACGACTTGCTGCGTTCCTTCGTCCGCGCATTGGCGAGTGCACTGCATCCGCGCATGCTGTGGCTCACCCTGATGCCGTTTCTCGTCTCGGCCGTCCTGTGGGGCGTCGTGCTGTGGTTCTCGTGGCAGTCGCTGCTGGACCTCGCACGCGGCGCGCTCGACGGCTTCGTGCTGACGGCCATGCTGTACCGCGCGTTCGATGCGATCGGCATGTCGCAGCTGCATGCGGTCGTCGCGCCGTTCGTGGTCGTGTCGCTCGCGATTCCGCTGATCGTGCTGACCGTGCTGCTGCTGATCGCAACGATCTCGATGCCGGTCGTGATCAAGCACCTCGCGAACCGGCAGTTCGCGGCGCTCGAGCCGAAGCGGGGCGGCACCTTCCTCGGCAGCGTGTTCAATTCGCTGGGGGCGGCGCTGGCCGGCGTCGTCGTGCTGGTCGTCACGATCCCGCTGTGGCTGATTCCGCCGTTCTTCGCGCTGCTGCCGCCGGTGATCTGGGGCTGGCTCACCTACCGCGTGATGACCTACGACGCGCTCGCGCTGCACGCGAGCCGCGACGAGCGCCGGACACTCGTGCGGCGGCACCGCTGGCCGCTGATCGGCATCGGCGTCGCGACCGGGCTGCTCGGCACCGTACCGACCTTCGTGTGGGTATCGTCGATCTGGATGATGGTGCTGTTTCCGTTCGTCGCGGCGGCCATGATCTGGGTATACGCTTTCATCCTCGTCTTCTCGGCGCTGTGGTTCGGGCATTACTGCCTGCGCGCGCTGGAGGACCTGCGCGCGAGTTCGCGCGCCACCGCAATCGACATGGGGCAGGCATGAGCATCGGCATCATCATCATCGGCGACGAAATCCTTTCGGGCCGCCGGCAGGACAAGCATCTGGCGAAAGTCATCGAGCTGCTCGGCGCGCGCGGCCTCGCGCTCGACTGGGCCGAATACGTCGGCGACGATCCGGCGCGCATCACGGCGACCCTCGCACGCGCGATCGCGTCGGGCGACATCGTGTTCTCGACGGGCGGGATCGGCGCGACGCCAGACGACCACACGCGCCAGTGCGCGGCCGCCGCGCTCGGCGTGCCGCTCGAGCTGCATCCGGAAGCGAAGGTGCTGATTTCCGAGCGGATCCGCGAGACGCACGCCGATCCGGCCACGCCGGTCGATTTCGAGTCGCCGGAGAACCAGCACCGCTTCAACATGGGCGTGTTCCCGGTGGGCGCGACGATCATCCCGAACGGCTACAACCGGATTCCCGGCTTCTCGGTCGGCGACCTGCACTTCGTGCCGGGCTTCCCGGTGATGGCGTGGCCGATGATCGAATGGGTGCTCGACACGAAGTATGCGCACCTGCATCACGCGACGCCGCACGCGGAGCGCTCGCTGTACGTGTTCGAACTGCCGGAATCGACGCTCACGCCGCTGATGGAGCGCATCGAGCGCGATTTCCCGGGCGTGCGCGTGTTCAGCCTGCCGAGCGTCGGCGATGCGGAGCGCGGCGGGATTTACGCGCGCCGTCACATCGACCTTGGTGTGAAGGGCGAACCGGAAGCGGTCGCGGCTGCGTACGTGAAGCTGCGCGAAGGTGTGCACCTGCTCGGCGGCGACGTCGTCGAACCCGATACGCCGCGCGCCTGAGCGGCTCCTCGATCAGTCACGCAAAAACCACGGGCCGCGCAACGCGGCCCGTCATCGGCATGTCATCGCCCGGCTCGACGATGGGGTTTCGTCACCGGCGGGAGCGGCGTCCCGTCAGGCGCCGATCCACGGCAGTTTCCGGAAGCACCAGCCTTCGACCGTCTTGCGGTGGCCTTCGGCGTCCTTCGCGCCCTCGAAGCCTTCGAGCAGATCGAAGGCCTTCGTGAAGCCGGCTTGCGTGGAGGCGATCGCGGCGAGCTTCGAGCGCGCGGCGCTGCGGCACAGGAACAGGATGGGCGTATCGGCCGGGAGGGCCGCCTTCAGTTCGTTGACGAATTCGGCGTTCGGCACGCCGCCCGGGTAGCGCGTCCATTCGAGGTGCAGGTACTGGCCGTCGCCGACGAGCGGGCGCCCGATCCAGTCGAGTTCGGCGCGCGTGCGCACGTCGACGAGGCGCGCCGACGGATCGAGCTGCAGCAGTTCGAACGCCTCGGCCGGCAGCAGCGCCCCGGCGTAGTTGAGCGAGGCTTGTGCGCGCCGTTCGTCGGCCTTCGCGTAAAGCTGGTCGAGCGTACTCATGGCAGGGGGTCTCCTATCGGTCAAACGAGCATTCTAGCGCGGCGTCGCGGCACGGATATCCGCCTGGGATCCGATGTGCGCACCCCACACGCGCTCACCAAAAGAGTGCAAAATGGCTCGCGTGCACCAAGATGATTCGACGAGTAGGGCGCGCCGCGATGATTGCACCATGTCGGTGCTTTCGGTTGGCCGGCGGGGCGCAGCGGAGCCCCGGAATTGCGCAGCACAGCCCCGTCGCGACGAGCGCCGGCGAGATTCGCGCCAATCTCGCGCATAGGTGGCACGGAAGCTGCTTTATAGAATTCGGTCGAATCGGGGCGCGCTGCGCCAAAGCAAGACCCCGGTCAGCTCGATAAACGAGGCGGTTCCCAGTCCGCCGGAATTGTTCAATCAGGAGAAGAGGTTATGAGTAAAACCGTCGCCGACGTCATGCAGCTCGTGAAGGACGAGGACGTCAAGTTTGTCGATTTCCGCTTCACGGATACGCGCGGCAAGGAACAGCACGTGTCGGTGCCGGTTTCGGCGTTTGACGAAGACAAGTTCGAAAGCGGCCATGCATTCGACGGCTCGTCGATCGCCGGCTGGAAGGGCATCGAGGCGTCGGACATGCTGCTCATGCCGGACCCGACCGCTGCGTTCATCGACCCGTTCTATGAAGAGTCGACCCTGGTGCTGACCTGCGACGTGGTCGAGCCGGCCGACGGCAAGGGCTACGAGCGCGATCCGCGTTCGCTCGCGAAGCGCGCGGAAGCGTACCTGAAGAGCACGGGCATCGGTGACACGGCCTACTTCGGTCCGGAGCCGGAATTCTTCATTTTCGACTCGGTCCAGTGGAACACGGACATGTCGGGCTGCTTCGTGAAGATCAACTCGGAAGAAGCACCGTGGTCGGCCGGCAAGGAATTCGAAGGCGGCAACACGGGCCATCGTCCGGGCACGAAGGGCGGCTACTTCCCGGTCGCGCCGGTCGACACGTTCCAGGACATGCGTTCGGAGATGTGCCTGCTGCTCGAACAGCTCGGCATCCCGGTCGAAGTGCACCACCACGAAGTGGCGGGCCAGGGCCAGAACGAAATCGGCACGAAGTTCTCGACGCTGGTTCAGCGCGCCGACTGGACGCAATGGTCGAAGTACATCATCCACAACGTCGCGCACTCGTACGGCAAGACGGCAACCTTCATGCCGAAGCCGGTCGTCGGCGACAACGGTTCGGGCATGCACGTTCACCAGTCGATCTGGAAGGACGGCCAGAACCTGTTCGCGGGTAACGGCTACGCCGGCCTGTCGGAACTGGCGCTGTTCTACATCGGCGGCATCATCAAGCACGCCCGTGCGCTGAACGCGATCACGAACCCGACGACGAACTCGTACAAGCGTCTGGTCCCGCACTTTGAAGCACCGGTCAAGCTCGCCTACTCGGCACGCAACCGTTCGGCATCGATCCGCATTCCGCACGTGTCGAACCCGAAGGGCCGCCGTATCGAAACGCGCTTCCCGGATCCGATGGCGAACCCGTACCTGCTGTTCTCGGCACTGATGATGGCAGGCCTCGACGGGATCCAGAACAAGATCCATCCGGGCGAAGCCGCGGACAAGAACCTGTACGACCTGCCGCCGGAAGAGGATGCAAAGATCCCGACCGTCTGCGCGGGTCTCGACCAGGCAATCGAAGCGCTCGACAAGGATCGCGAGTTCCTGACCCGTGGCGGCGTGTTCACGGACGGCATGCTCGACGCGTACCTCGCGCTGAAGGAGCAGGAGCTGGCGAAGTTCCGCATGACGACGCACCCGATCGAGTTCGAGATGTACTACTCGCTCTAATCGGCGATGGCGCTTCGATTCAGCGCCGTCATGCCGGTTCGTTCCCGTCGCGCGGCCTGCGGCGGGAACGGCGGAGTCTGAAAGGGGCGGCGTCCAGCCGTCCCTTTTTTGTTCCGGTGATTTTTCCTTTTCTGGCCCGTTGAGGCGCGACAAGCACGCAGATGGTTCTGAAGAATCTGATCAAGGCGAAAACGGGGCAGCCCGAGCGACTGACGGACGACGAGCGGCTCGCACGCTCGGGCCTGCTGGCGGGGCTGGAAGCGCTGCCGACGGTCGTGATCGTGCTCGATCGCAAGACGCTGCGGATCGCGTTCGCGAACCCGTCCGCGGAGGCGATGCTCGACATTTCGCGCCGGCAGCTCGCGCAGCGGCCGTGGGGCGAGATCTTTCCGAATGCGAACGAGCTGGCATCGACGATCACCGCGATCGGCGAGGAACGCTTTCACGCGACGCACCTCGATACCGTGCTCGACCGGCCCGGCCGCGAACCGCTGCATGTGCACGCGATCGTCGGCTTCCTCGAGACCGCGCCCGATTTCGTGCTCGTCGAGCTGTTCGAGAACGAGCGGCAGTCGCGCACCGATCGCGAGGAGCGCATCCACGACCTGACCGCGGTCAACAAGCAGCTGATCCGCAACCTCGCGCACGAGATCAAGAACCCGCTCGGCGGCATTCGCGGCGCAGCCCAGCTGCTCGAATTCGAGCTCGGCGAGCGCGAGCGCGGCGAGTTGCGCGAATACACGCAGGTGATCATCAAGGAGTCCGATCGCCTGCAGACGCTCGTCGACCGGTTGCTGGAGCCGCATCGGCATCCGCACATCGTCGGCGACGTGAACATTCATGAAGTATGCGAACGCGTGCGCGCGGTGATGCTCGCGGAATTCCCGCGCGGGCTCACGATCGAGCGCGACTACGACGTGAGCGTGCCGGACCTGCGCGGCGACAAGGAGCAACTGATCCAGGCGCTGCTCAACATCGTGCGCAACGCCGCGCAGGCGCTGCGCGAACGCATCGCGCAGGGCGACGCGAAGATCGAGCTGCGCACGCGCATTGCGCGCAAGGTGACGATCGCGAAGCGCTTGTACAGGCTGGCACTGGACTTGCACGTGATCGACAACGGGCCCGGCATTCCGGAGGAAATCCGCGACCGGATCTTCTACCCGCTCGTGTCCGGGCGCGACGACGGCAGCGGCCTCGGCCTCACGCTCGCGCAGACGTTCGTGCAGCAGCACGACGGGATGATCGAGGTCGAAAGCCGGCCCGGACGTACCGAATTTCAGATCCTGCTGCCGCTCGACCATTGAGCGGCGGCATGGCGATTCACCAGATTCACCAATATCTGACCGACCTATGAAGCCGATCTGGATAGTAGACGACGACCAATCGATCCGCTGGGTGCTCGAAAAGGCGCTCGCCCGGGACAGCTTCGCGACGAAGAGTTTCGCGAACGTGCGTGACGCGCTGGCCGCGCTCGACCACGAGACCCCGCAGGTGCTCGTATCCGACATCCGGATGCCGGGCGGTTCGGGCCTCGAGTTGCTGCAGGCGATGCACGAGCGCCTGCCGGGCCTGCCCGTCATCATCATGACGGCGTTCTCCGATCTCGACAGCGCCGTCGCGGCGTTCCAGGGCGGCGCGTTCGAATATCTCGCGAAGCCGTTCGACGTCGACAAGGCGGTCGAGCTGATCCGCCGCGCGGTGGAAGAAAGCCTGCGCGGCGGCGCGCCGCAGGACGAGCGCGTGGCCGAGGCGCCCGAGATGCTCGGCCAGGCGCCCGCGATGCAGGACATGTTCCGCGCGATCGGCCGCCTGTCGCACTCGGCCGCGACCGTGCTGATCACCGGCGAATCGGGCACCGGCAAGGAGCTCGTCGCGCGTGCGCTGCACCGTCACAGCCCGCGTGCGAACGGGCCGTTCATCGCGCTGAACACCGCGGCGATTCCGAAGGACCTGCTCGAATCCGAGCTGTTCGGCCATGAGCGCGGCGCGTTCACCGGCGCGCAGACGACGCGGCAGGGCCGCTTCGAGCAGGCCGAGAACGGCACGCTGTTCCTCGACGAAATCGGCGACATGCCGTTCGACCTGCAGACGCGCCTGTTGCGCGTGCTGTCGGACGGGCAGTTCTATCGGGTCGGCGGCCACAACCCGCTGCGCGCGAACGTGCGCGTGATCGCCGCGACGCACCAGAATCTCGAATCGCGCGTGCGGCAGGGGCTGTTCCGCGAGGACCTTTACCACCGGCTCAACGTGATCCGGCTGCGCCTGCCGCCGCTGCGCGAACGCAGCGAGGACATCGCGCTGCTCACGCGCCACTTCCTGCAGAAGAGCGCGCGCGATCTCGGCGTCGAGCCGAAGCGCGTGTCCGACGAAGCGCTGGCTTACCTCACGTCGCTGGCGTTTCCCGGCAACGTGCGCCAGCTCGAGAACCTCGCGAACTGGCTGACCGTGATGGCGCCCGCGCAGACGGTCGAGATCAAGGACCTGCCGCCCGACCTCGTGCCGTCCGGTGCGCCGGTCGGCGCGACGGGCGACGGTACGGATGCGCACGGCAGCGGTGGCGAGGCTGCGCTCGCGCAACCGGCGATCGGTGCGCTGCCGGCGGTGTCCGCGCCCGTCGCGGCTGCGCCGAACGGCGGCGCGCCGGCTGGCTATCCGGTCTGGGAGCATGGCTTGCGTACCGAAGTCGCACGGCTGCTGCGCGAGAACTCGGCCGACGTGATGGACGAACTCGCACGCCGCTTCGAGGCGGCCGTGATTCGCGAGGCGCTCGACTTCACGCGCGGCCGCAAGGTCGAGGCCGCCGAGCGGCTCGGCATCGGCCGCAACACGATCACGCGCAAGATCCAGGAACTCCATCTGGAGCCCTGAGCACGATTCGCGGCATGCGCGGGCATCGCGCATGCCGCGATCGGACATAATCGCGGTTTGCATGCCGTTTGCCATTCCGCCCATTCTCAATGTCCGATTCCTTCCGCTGGCCCGCCGGGGCCGACCCGTTCCGTTTCCTCGAAGCGCTCGACAGCAAGCGCGCCCGCACGTGGGTCGACGAGCAGAATGCGCGCACGCGCGCCGCGCTGCGTGACGACGACGCGTATCGCGCGCTGACCGCGCGCCTCGCCAAAGCGTACCTGCCGCGCGAGCGCCCGGTGATTCCGACCCGCTGGCGCGACTGGGCCTACGACCTGTGGCAGGACGATCTTCATCCGAAGGGGCTGTGGCGCCGCACGCGCTGGGACGACTGGCGCGCGGGAAAGCCGGCGTGGGAAACGCTGCTCGACGTCGACGCGCTCGGTGCGCAGGAGGGCGAGTCGTGGGTGTTCGAGCAGGACGCGATCCTGTACCCGGACGGCGATCGCGCGCTGTTGTCGCTGTCGCCGGGGGGCGCCGATGCGGTCGTCGTGCGCGAATTCGATCTCGTCGAACGCCGTTTCGTCGACGGCGGCTTCACGATCGACGAGCCGGGGCATCACACGGTCGGCTGGATCGATCGCGATACCGTCTACGTGAGCTGGGATCGCGGCGAAGCGCATGCGACCGCGGCCGGCTATCCGTATGAAGCGCGGCGCTGGGTGCGCGGCACTGCGCTTGCCGATGCGCCCGTCGTCTTCCGCGGCGAACCCGACGACATCAGCGCGGGTGCGGGGTTCGATCCGATCGACAACCGTCACGTCGCGTGGCGCAGCGTCGATTTCTTCGACGCACATGCGTACCGCTTGACGGAGGCGGGCGAGTGGGCGCGCTACGACGTGCCGACCCACGTCGAGGTCGGGTTCTGGGAAGGCTGGCTCATGCTGGAGCCGCGCCTCGACTGGGATTGCGACGGCGCGCGCCATGCGGGCGGTTCGCTGCTCGCGATACGCGAGCAGGCGTTCCTGGCCGGGGCGCGCGAATTCACGACGCTGTTCGCGCCGCAACCGTCGACGTCCGCATGCACGTGGACGCACACGCGCACGACGCTGATCGCGAGCTGGCTCGACGACGTGCACAACCGCACGATGCTGTGGCAGCCGAGCCAGGCCGGCGACGGCACGTGGACGTGGGATGCGCGGCCGTTCGAGTGGCCGGGGCCGGGCGATGCGCAGATCGACGTCGAGCCTGTCGAGTCGACGCTGAACGACGAGATTTACGTGGACGTCGACACCTGTCTCGATCCGCCCGAATGCTGGCTGGCCGACCTTGCGGATCGCGCGGACGATGCGCCGTCGCGCCGCGTGCTGCTCGACCGGCCGCCGGTGCAGTTCGACGCGGCCGGGCTCGTCGTGCGCCGCGCGAGCGCGCGCTCGCAAGACGGCACGACGGTGCCGTACACGCTGATCGGGCCGCGCGATGCACTCGACGTGGCCGACGGCGCCACGCGTGTCGCACGGCCGTGCCTGCTGTCGGGCTATGGCGGCTTTGCGATCCCGAACCTGCCGGGCTACAGCGATGCGTTCGGTATCGGGTGGCTCGAGCGCGGCGGCGTGATGGCGTTCGCGCACATCCGCGGCGGCGGCGAGTTCGGGCCGCGCTGGCACGTCGATGCGCAGCGCGAACACCGCCAGCGTTCCTTCGACGATTTCATCGCGGTGGCCGAGGATCTGGCCGCCACCGGCGTGACGACTGCCGCGCAGCTCGGCATCGAGGGCGGCAGTAACGGCGGGTTGCTGGTCGCCGCGTGCATGGTGCAGCGGCCGGAGCTGTTCGGCGCGGTGCTCTGCCGCGTGCCGCTGCTCGACATGAGGCGTTATCCGAAGCTGCACGCGGGCGCCGCATGGCTCGACGAATACGGCGACCCGGACGATCCGCACGAAGGCGCGGCGCTGGCCGCGTACTCGCCGTATCACCGTGTGCGCGAAGGCGTCGCGTACCCCCCGCTACTGCTGACGACGTCGACGCGTGACGACCGCGTGCATCCGGCGCACGCCCGCAAGATGGCCGCGCGCATGCAGGCGCTCGGTCACGAACGGGTCTGGTATTGGGAGAACACCGACGGCGGCCACGGCAGCGCCGACGATCTGGAACGCGCGGAGGCCGATGCGGCCGAATTCGGGTTCCTGTGGGCCCATCTGGGGCCGGCGCCCGCGCGACGCTGAACGCGCGCGGGCTGTCCGGGAGATCAGCCGACGACCGCGACGACGGGCGTGTGGTCGGACGGCTGTTCCCACGTGCGCGGCGTGCGATCGACTTCGCACGACGTGCAGGTTTCGGCCAGCGCCGGCGACAGCAGCACGTGGTCGATGCGCAACCCCGCGTTGCGGCGGAACGCCATCATCCGGTAGTCCCACCACGTGAAGGTCTTCTCCGGTTGTTCGAAGCGGCGGAACGCATCGACGAAGCCGAGCTCGATCAGTTGCGCGAAGTGAGCGCGCTCCTGCGGCGACACGAGGTTCTGGCCTTCCCATTTTGCAGGGTCGTGCACGTCGCGGTCTTCCGGCGCGATGTTGTAGTCGCCGAGCAGCGCGAGCTTCGGATAGCGCTGCAGCTCGGTGCGCAGCCATGCCTGCAGCGCGTCGAGCCATTGCATCTTGTAGACGAACTTGTCGGAATCGGGCGCCTGGCCGTTCGGGAAATACGCGGACACGATGCGTATGCCGTCGACCGTCGCGGCGACCACGCGTTGCTGCGGATCGTCGAAACCGGGGATGTTGCGCACGATGTCCGATTCGTCGACGGCGAGCGTGTCGCGCACGAGGATCGCGACGCCGTTGTAGGTCTTCTGGCCGGTGAACCAGCTGCGGTAGCCGACCGCCTCGAGATCGGCGCGCGGGAATTTCTCGTCCGGCAGCTTCAGTTCCTGCAGGCACAGCACGTCGGTTCCGCTTTGCGCGAGCCAGTCGAGCACATGCTGCTTGCGGACGTTGAGCGAGTTGACGTTCCAGGTGGCGATTTTCATGAACGGGAGAGTGCGTGCGGGGTGAATGCGAAGGCCGCCATCTTACCGCGAGCACGGGGCGCGAACGCGCGCTTCGTGCGGGGCGGGGGAGGCGCCGCGCGCAGTCGTTTCGATGAATCGGGAAGAAATTGTGACAAAAGTATTGACGTGAGTACTCCCTCACCCTATAATTTATTTCTCTGACGCGGGGTGGAGCAGTCTGGCAGCTCGTCGGGCTCATAACCCGAAGGTCGTAGGTTCAAATCCTACCCCCGCAACCAAGCACACCAGACGATGTGCAGCGCAAGTGACCGATGCGCGCTTCGTCGACAGGAACCCGGCCTCGTGCCGGGTTTTTTGTTTTCTGCGCGGCAGCGATCAGCGCGCCGCCCACTCGACCGCCGCCTTCGCATGCAGCGCGGTCGTGTCGAACACCGGCAGCGGCGAATCGTCCGCGCCGATCAGCAGCGTGATTTCCGTGCAGCCGAGGATCACGGCCTGCGCCCCGCGCCGGGCCAGTTCCTCGATGATCGTCACGTACGTCGCGCGCGATTCCGGCGAGATGATGCCGTGGCACAGCTCGTCGTAGATGATCCGGTGCACGTCGTCACGCCCGCGTTCGTCCGGCACGAGCACCTCCATCCCGAACTTGCCGCGCAGCCGCTCCGCGTAGAACGGCAGCTCCATCGTGTAGCGCGTGCCGAGCAGCGCGACGCGCTCGACATCCGCATCGCGCAGCGCAGTGCCGGTCGGATCGGCGATGTGCAGGAACGGCAGCGTCACTGCGGCTTCGATCGCATCGCACACGCGATGCATCGTATTGGTGGTCAGCACGACGAGATCGGCGCCGGCCGCCTCGAGCTGTCGCGCGGCGCCGGCCATCCGTTCGCCGAGCGCGGCCCAGTCGTGCGTGCGCTGCAGCGCTTCGATCTCTGCGAAATCGACCGTGACCAGCACGCTCTTCGCGTTGTGATGCCCGCCGTGCAGCGCCTTCGAATGCCGATTGATCATCCGGTAGTACTCGGCCGACGATTCCCAGCTCATCCCGCCGATCAGTCCGATCGTCTTCATCCGTCACCTTTGCGTTTCATGTCTTGCGGCAGACGAGTATAGGCGCGGCTGTCCGTGCCCGGCCGGTACGATCCGCGCAAAGCGGGCCGGTACGGCGCCGCCGGGCGCGGCCGCACGCGACAGTTGAAACCGGCACTGTGTTTTTGTACAGTATCGGCACCGTGAACCCGACCATCATTCCGCCTGCCGATCCGCACGTGCCGCCGCCGGGCGACGCGCTGCCGCGCATGCGCAAGATCATTCACTGCGACTGCGACTGCTTCTACGCGTCGGTCGAGATGCGCGACGACCCGTCGCTACGCAACCGGCCGCTTGCGGTCGGCGGCCGGCCCGACCAGCGCGGCGTGATCGCGACCTGCAACTACGAGGCGCGGCGCTACGGCGTGCATTCGGCGATGTCGTCGGCGCTGGCGATGCGCAAGTGCCCGGACCTGCTGATCCTGCCGACCGCGATGGACAAGTACCGCGCGGCGTCGCGGCAGATCATGGCGATCTATCGCGACTACACGCCCGACGTCGAGCCGCTGTCGCTCGACGAGGCGTACCTCGACGTCAGCGGGTCGGAGCGGTGCCAGGGGAGTGCCACGCTGATAGCCCGGGAGATCCGCCAGCGCGTGTTCGACTCGGTCGGCGTGACGGTGTCGGCGGGCGTCGCGCCGAACAAGTTCATCGCGAAGATCGCGTCCGACTGGAACAAGCCCGACGGGCTGTTCGTCGTGCGGCCGCACGAGATCGACGCGTTCGTCGCGGCGCTGCCGGTGCGCAAGCTGCACGGCGTCGGCAAGGTGACGGCCACGCGGCTCGACCGGCTCGGCATCCAGACCTGCGCGCAGTTGCGCGACTGGCCGCTGATCGACTTGCACCGCGAATTCGGCGCGTTCGGGCGGCGGTTGTACGAACTGTCGCGCGGGATCGACGAGCGGCGCGTGCAGGCCGACCAGGAGCGCAAGTCGATCAGCGTCGAGACGACCTACGTGACCGACCTGACGACACTCGAGCAATGCGCGGAGGAAATCCGCCGACTCGTCGTGCAACTCGACGCGCGGATCGAACGGGCGGGTGCCGCGCGCTCGATCCGCAAGCTGTACGTGAAGATCCGCTTCGCCGATTTCCAGCGCACGACGGTCGAGTGCGTGGCCGATGCAACGAATGCGGATACGGCCGTCACGCTGCTCGCGAAAGGGCTGCAACGGCGTGCGCAGGCGGTGCGGCTGCTCGGCGTCGGCGTGCGCATCGACGAAGATACCGCCGAGCGCCACGGGCAGTTCTCGCTGTTCGACGACGAATCGCCCGCCTCATGAAAAAAGGCACCGCCGAAGCGGTGCCTGTCGATGCAGCCTGAACTGCCGGAAGTGCCGGGCGGTGCTCAGTGCGCGGGCGCAGCCATCCCGTTGTGGCGCAGCAGGGCGTCGATCTGCGGCTCGCGGCCGCGGAACGCCTTGAACGAATCCATCGCCGGGCGGCTGCCGCCGACCTCGAGGATTTCGCGGCGATAGCGCGTGCCGGTCGCCGCATCGAGCACGCTGCCGCTTGCTGCGGCCGCTTCCTCGAACGCCGCATACGCGTCGGCCGACAGCACCTCGGCCCACTTGTAGCTGTAGTAGCCGGCCGCGTAGCCGCCCGCGAAGATGTGGCTGAACGTGTTCGGCCAGCGTGAGAACGCGGCTTGCGGGATCACGTGATAGCGCTCGTTGATCTCTCGTGCGAACGCGGTCACGCCGGTCGCGCCCGCCGGATCGAAGTCGACGTGCAGCAGCATGTCGAACATCGAGAACACGATCTGGCGCAGCGTGCCGAGCCCGCTCTGGAAGTTCTTCGCCGCGATCATCTTGTCGAACAGCTCGCGCGGCAGCGCGGCGCCCGTATCGACGTGCGACGACATCGACGACAGCACGTCCCATTCCCAGCAGAAGTTTTCCATGAACTGCGACGGCAGCTCGACGGCATCCCATTCGACGCCGTTGATGCCCGATACGCCGAGTTCGTCGACGCGCGTGAGCATGTGATGCAGCCCGTGACCGAATTCATGGAACAGCGTGATGACTTCGTCGTGCGTGAAGCATGCGGGCTTGCCGCCGACCGGCGCCGAGAAGTTGCAGGTGAGATACGCGACCGGCGTCTGCACGCTGCTGCCGCGCTTCGCGCGCGAACGCGCGTCGTCCATCCATGCGCCGCCGCGCTTGCCTTCGCGCGCGTACAGGTCGAGATAGAACTGCGCGACGAGCGAGCCGTCGCGGTTCTCGACGCGGAAGAAACGCACGTCCTTGTGCCACACCGGCGCGTCGTCCGGCTTGATCTGCACGCCGAACAGCGTTTCGGTGACGGTGAACAGGCCCTTCAGCGCAGCCGGTTCAGGGAAGTACTGCTTGACCTCGTTTTCCGAGAACGCGTAGCGCTGCTGGCGCAGCTTTTCGGCCGCGAATGCGACGTCCCACGGCGCGAGTTCGGCGAGGCCGAGTTCCTTCGCGGCGAACGTGCGCAGCTCGTCCCAGTCCTTGTCGGCGTGCGGGCGCGCGCGCGTGGCGAGATCCTCGAGGAACGCGATCACCTGTTGCGGCGATTCGGCCATCTTCGGCGCGAGCGACACTTCGGCGAAGTTGCGGAAGCCGAGCATCAGCGCCTCTTCGCGGCGCAGCTTCAGCGCATCGGCGACGATCGCCGTGTTGTCCCATTCGGCCTTGCCGTCGCCGTACTGCGGCCCGAGTTCCGACGCGCGCGTCGCATAGGCGCGGTAGAGCGTCTCGCGCAGCGCGCGGTTGTCGGCGTATTGCAGCACCGGGAAGTACGACGGGAAGTGCAACGTGAATTTCCAGCCTTCCTTGCCATCCTTTTGCGCGGCTTCGCGCGCAGCCTCGATCGCGTCGCCGGGCAGGCCGGCCAGGTCGGCCTCGTCCTGCACGAAATACGCGTACGCGTTGGTCGCGTCGAGCACGTGGTCGGAGAATGCCTTCGACAGGGCGGCCTGCTGCTCCTGCAGTTCGGCGAAGCGCGGCTTCTGGTCCTCGGGCAGCTCGGCGCCCGACAGGCGGAAATCGCGCAGCGCGTTGTCGAGGATCTTCTTGCGTTCGGTGGACAGCGTCGCGTATTCGGCGCTTGCGGCGATCGCCTTGTACTTCTCGTACAGCGCGAGGTTCTGGCCGACGCTCGACCAGAATTCCGTCACGCGCGGCAGGTTCTCGCCATAGGCGGCGCGCAGTTCGGGCGTATCGGCAACCGCGTTCAGGTGGCCGACGATGCCCCATGCGCGACCGAGCGGCTCCGTCGCGTGCTCGACCGTCTCGACGACTGCTGCCCAGGTTGCCGGCGTCGCGGCCGCGCTTGCCGTCTCGACCGCGCGGTTGGCGTCATCGAGCAGCGTGTCGAGCGCGGGCGTCACGTGTTCCGGGCGGATCTCGCCGAAGCGGGGCAGGCCGGAGAAATCGAGTAGCGGGTTGGTGTTGGCGCTGGCGGACATTAAGACTCCCTGTCTGTTGCCGGATGAACCGGAGTGAAAAGGGTAAGGCGCGCAAGGCGACGCGGCGCCCGATATCGACATTATTGGGGCGCATCGCGCGCTTTCCAATCGTTAGTTTCTAACGATGCGATTGATGCGGGGTCGAATGCGGGGTGGAAGCGGTTGATGGCGCGGCCGACGCGGTGCGGTGCGGTGCGGCCGGCGAGGCGCCGGCGCGCGGAACCGCACGCCGGCTGAACGGGGAAGGGAATCAGGCGGCCGCGTCGGCGGCGCGCTCGGCGGATTCGATCGTGTTGATCAGCAGCATCGTGATGGTCATCGGGCCGACACCGCCCGGCACCGGCGTGATGTGGCCGGCCACTTCCTTCACGCCCGCGAAATCGACGTCGCCGCACAGCTTGCCCGCGTCGTCGCGGTTCATGCCGACGTCGATCACCGTCGCGCCCGGCTTCACCATGTCGGCGGTCAGGATGTTGCGCTTGCCGACCGCGGCGACCACGATGTCGGCCTGCCGCGTGTGCGCAGCGAGGTCGCGCGTCTTGCTGTGGCAGATCGTCACGGTCGCGCCGGCGTCGAGCAGCATCATCGCCATCGGCTTGCCGACGATGTTCGAGCGGCCGATCACGACCGCGTTCGCGCCCTGCAGCGGGATGTCGTGCGCCTCGAACATCTTCATCACGCCGTACGGCGTGCACGGGCGGAACAGCGGCTTGCCGGTCATCAGCGCGCCGGCGTTCGCGACGTGGAAGCCGTCGACGTCCTTCTCCGGTGCGATCGCCTCGATCACCTTGTGGCTGTCGATATGCGCGGGCAGCGGCAGCTGGACGAGGATGCCGTGGATCTTCGGATCGCGGTTCAGCGCGTCGATGCGCGCGAGCAGATCGGCTTCCGACAGCGTGTCCGGGTACGCATCCTTCAGCGAGAAGAAACCGTTGTCCTCGCACGCCTTGATCTTGTTGCGCACGTAGACTTCGCTCGCCGGGTTGGCGCCGACGAGGATCACCGCGAGGCCGGGCTGGTGGCCGCGTGCGGTCAGGGCGGCGGCGCGTTCGGCGGCCTGGGCGCGCAGGGTCTTCGAAAGGGCGTTGCCGTCGATGAGGAGGGCTGTCATGGTGGTGGTCCTGCCGGGAAGTTGGAATGCGGTCGTGCGGCGCCCGAAGCGTCGCAGCAAAGCACGCAATTATACCGTTCGCCTGCTGCCGCCCGACAGTGAATAAGCAGGAAGCGTCATGGCCGCGGCGCTCGCGCGCCGGGAGAAAGGCCGCCGCCGCGCGAGTGGGCCGCATCGCGCGGGGCGGCTGGGAGCACTGGCTTGCGGGCCGGGCGGGCAGTGCCGCCGCGGCCGGCGTTCGCTCAGGCCTGCTTCTTCGACAGCGCGAGGCGCAGCAGGTCGGCCACCGTGTTGACGTTGAGCTTTTCCATGATGTTCGCGCGGTGGGCTTCGACCGTCTTGATGCTGATGCCGAGATCGTCGGCGATCTGCTTGTTCAGGCGGCCCGCGATGATCCGTTCGAGCACCTGCTGCTCGCGCGCGGTCAGCTTCGACAGGCGTTCGCTCGCGGCACGCTGTTCCTGGACGCTCTTGCTTTCGCTTCGGGCCTTGTCGAGCATCCGCTCGACGAGCTTGCGCAGCTCGGCTTCGTCGAACGGTTTCTCGATAAAGTCCATCGCACCCTTTTTCATCGTCGAGACGGCCATCGGCACGTCGCCGTGACCCGTGACGAAGATGATCGGCAGCGCGGCGTTGTCGGCAATCAGGCGCTCCTGCAGTTCGAGGCCGCTCATGCCCGACATGCGGACGTCGAGGATCAGGCACGCGATCTGGCCGGCCTGCTGTGCAGGCTGGTAGGCATCGAGGAACTGCTCGGCGCTCGAGAAGCATTGCACGCGATAGCCGTTCGCCTCCAGCAGCCAGCGCAGCGAGTCCCGTACGGCCTCGTCGTCGTCAACGACAAAGACGGTTTCCTGAGTGGTGGTGACAGGGCTATTCATAGTTCTCCCGTAACGGTATGTGATGCCGATGCCTCGCGCCCCCCTTGGCCGAGATCAGCGGGTTCCCCAATGGGCAGGCTGCAGTGGAACGTTGCGCCGGATATGCGGCCATCCGGCTCGACGTTGTTGACCACCCACAGACGCCCCCGATGCGATTCGATGATCGAACGGCAGATATTCAGCCCCATGCCCATGCCATCGGACTTGGTGCTGTAAAACGGTTCAAACAGGCGTTCGGCGGTCGCTTCGTCGACGCCCGGGCCCTGGTCGATCACGCGGATGTCGACGAAGCCCGCCTCGATGTCGGCGACGACGCGGATCACGCCGTCCACCGACGCCGGCTTCACGTCGGCCATTGCCTCGGCCGCGTTCTTCATCAGGTTCACGAGCACCTGCTCGATCAGCACGGGGTCGACATAAATAATAGGCATTCTTGCGAGGATTTCCGTGACGATCCGGATCCTGCGCTTCCTGGCCTCGATTTCGGCGAGCCCGACCGCGTCGGCGACGATGTCCGCGACCCGCGCCGGCTGGCGCTTCGGCTCGCTGCGCTTCACGAATTCGCGGATCCGCTTGACGATCATCCCCGCGCGCAGCGCCTGCTGCGCGGTCTTTTCCAGCGCGGGCTGCAGCGTCTCCGGCGTGCCGCGGCCGCTCTTCACGAGCGCGAGCGTGCCCGAGCAGTAGTTGTTGATCGCGGCGAGCGGCTGGTTCAATTCGTGAGCAATCGACGACGCCATTTCACCCATCGTCATCAATCGGCTCGTGAACTGCAGCTTCTCTTCCTGCTGGTGCGCGAGTTCCTGCGCCTTCTTGCGGGTCGTGATGTCGGTCGCGATCTGCATCTGCGCGAGGTGGCCGTCCACCCACTGGATGTACTGGCGGCGCACCTCGAACCACTTCTGGATGCTCTCGACGTACACCTCCTGCGCGTCCGCCGTGCTGCTCGTCAGCGCGGCGGCCGGCAGGCCCGCGAACGCGTCGACCATGTCGATCGAGTCGGACGATGCCTGCGCGCGGTCGAAGCCGCCGCCCGACAGCTCGAGATGGCCGTCCGGGCGAATGCCGAACAGGTGGCGGTAGTAGCGGTTCGCGAACAGCAGCTCGGCCTCGTCGGCGGCCAGCACCGACACCGCGGCGTCGAGGCTTTCGAGCACGGTCGTGAAGCGCTCGTGCGCGGCCGCGAGTTCCTCGCGCGCGCGCTTCGGCTCGGTGATGTCGGTCATCGACGACATCCAGCCGGTCTGGCGGCCCGAGCTGTCGATCAGCGGCGACACGTACAGGCGCGCATGGAACAGCGTGCCGTTCTTGCGCCGCACGCGCAGCTCGAAACCCGAGCTCGGCGCCTTGCCGCGCAGCGTCATGTCGAGCTGGCGCTGCATTTCCGGGTACGCGTCGCGCGGCCAGTACGGGAACGGCGCGACCTTGCCGACGAGGTCGGTTTCGTCCCAGCCCGTCATCCGGCAGAACGCGGGGTTCACGTGCGTGATGCGGCCGTGCATGTCGAGCACGCGCATGCCGATCAGCACCGAGTTTTCCATCGCGCGGCGGAAGAACGCTTCCGCGTACAGCGCCTGTTGCGCCTCGAAGCGCTGGCGCGTGTGCTTCCACAGGCTCCAGAGGCTCCACAACACGAAGCACGACAGGCCCGCGACGAGCCACACGAGCGTGTTGTTGGTCAGGTTCGTGAGCTGCGGGAATGCGTACACGCGCACGGTCAGCCCCTGGCCGGGCGGGTCGAGCGGCAGGTCGTAGTGCGAGTCGCGCGGCAGGCGCGGGCGCGTCGACGTGGACGACAGCTCGCGGTTGTTCGCGTCGGTGATCGAGATCTTGTACTTCGACGACAGTTCCTGCGGGATGTCGTGCTTCAGGATGCCTTCGACCGAGAACACCGCGGCGATCGAGCCGAGGTATTCGCGGTCGCCGCGCATCACCGGTGTCTGCAGCGTGATGAAGCCGTTACCGAAGTCGTCATAGATCAGCGGCGAATAGGCCTGGCGGCGCGTGCTGCGCGCCTCGTCGTACGCGCCGCGCACGGCGTCCTGCATCTGCGCGTCGCCGGGCTTCGCGAGCCGCTGGCCGAGCAGCGGCGGATGCACGGTCGGCCAGCGCTGCACGCCGGGCGACGTGTACCAGTTCAGGTAGAGGATTTCCGGATGCGTTTGCATCACGTCCGCAACGGCCATCTGGAACGCGTTCTGGTCGAGACGGCCGGAGGCGAGATCGCGCGACAGCGCCTGGAGCTGTTCCTGCGCGCCCGTCATCGACAGGCGGATCTGCTGCTGCGCCCACGCGACGTTACGGAAGAGGGTGTCTTCCTGCTGCTGCTGTTCGCGGCGATTGAGGCTCCAAAGGATGAGGCTCATCACCACCAGGAACACCAGGATCGACAGCAGGGGCGTCAGCAAATAGGAATTGGACCACCACGGTCCGTGGTGCCAACGGGACGGCTGCGACTCCGCCGGCGGGCCCGACGGTCGCGCCGAGCGTGCGAAAAGCCGATCGGTCAACATGGCAGGATTGTAGCGCAGCGCAATACATGGAAAACCTATACCGGATATGTTGAACGGAAACGGATTTGTTCAGCCGCGACGCGCCGGAGAGCCCCGGAATATGGGTGCAGCGCAGCAATATTCCGTATTGTGAGAAAAGATCTCACGATTCGAAAATTTTGTTGCGCAGGCCCGCGCACGCTCATTACAATCCGTCGGAGCTTGCCCGCAGCCGGTCGCGTCGCGTCGTCTGCACGAGAGCGATCCTCACATTCCAGGACCCAGGAGACGAGAATGTCCGCTGTACCGAACGAAGTGATGAAATATGTCGCCGCCGAACATGACGACGACCCGCAAGAAACCGTCGAATGGCTCGAGTCGCTCGACGGCGTAATCTCCTCCGTGGGCACTGGCCGCGCGCACTACCTGATCGAAAAGCAGATCGAATTCGCCCGCATGCACGGCGAACACCTGCCGTTTTCCGCGAATACCCCGTACATCAACACGATCCCGGTCGCCGCGCAGGCGAAGATCCCGGGCGACCAGGACCTTGAGCACCGCATCCGTTCGTACACGCGCTGGAACGCGCTGGCGATGGTGCTGCGTGCAGGCAAGGACACGAACGTCGGCGGCCACATCGCGTCGTTCGCGTCGGCCGCGACGCTCTATGACGTCGGCTACAACCACTTCTGGCACGCAGCGTCCGAGCAGCACGGCGGCGATCTCGTGTTCGTGCAGGGCCACTCGTCGCCGGGCGTCTACTCGCGCGCGTTCCTGCTCGGCCGCCTGAAGGAAGAGCAGCTCGACAACTTCCGCCAGGAAGTCGACGGCAACGGCATTTCGTCGTACCCGCACCCGTGGCTGATGCCTGACTTCTGGCAGTTCCCGACCGTGTCGATGGGCCTCGGCCCGATCATGGCGATCTACCAGGCCCGCTTCATGAAGTACCTGGAAGCGCGCGGCATCACGAAGACGGAAGGCCGCAAGGTGTGGGCATTCCTCGGCGACGGCGAGACGGACGAACCGGAATCGCTCGGCGCGATCGGGATGGCGAGCCGCGAGAAGCTCGACAACCTCGTGTTCGTGATCAACTGCAACCTGCAGCGTCTCGACGGCCCGGTGCGCGGCAACGGCAAGATCATCCAGGAACTCGAATCGGAATTCCGCGGTGCCGGCTGGAACGTGATCAAGGTCATCTGGGGCAGCCGCTGGGATGCGCTGTTCGCACGCGACAAGTCGGGCGCGCTGATGCGCCGCATGATGGAAGTCGTCGACGGCGAGTACCAGACGTACAAGTCGGAATCCGGCGCGTTCGTGCGTGAGCACTTCTTCAACACGCCTGAGCTGAAGGCGCTCGTCGCCGACTGGTCGGACGACGACATCTGGGCGCTGAACCGCGGCGGCCACGATCCGCACAAGATCTACGCGGCTTTCCACGAAGCCACGAACACGAAGGGCGCGCCGACCGTCATCCTCGCGAAGACCATCAAGGGCTACGGGATGGGCGAGTCGGGCCAGGCGATGAACATCACGCACCAGCAGAAGAAGCTGCCGGTCGAGCAACTGAAGAAGTTCCGTGACCAGTTCCGCCTGCCGATCACCGACGAGCAGATCGCCGACGTGCCGTACCTGAAGTTCGAGGAAGGCTCGAAGGAACTCGAATACATGCGCAAGCAGCGCATGGACCTCGGCGGCTACCTGCCGCACCGCCGCGAGAAGGCGACGTCGCTGCCGGTGCCGGCGCTCGACGCGTTCGAGCCGCTGCTGAAGGGCACGGGCGAAGGCCGCGAGATCTCGACGACGATGGCGTTCGTGCGGATCCTGAACATCCTGCTGAAGGACAAGGCGCTCGGCAAGCGCGTCGTGCCGATCGTCCCGGACGAATCGCGTACGTTCGGCATGGAAGGCCTGTTCCGCCAGATCGGCATCTGGAACCAGCAGGGCCAGAAGTACGTGCCGGAAGATTCCGACCAGCTGATGTTCTACAAGGAATCGGAAACCGGCCAGATCCTGCAGGAAGGCATCAACGAAGCGGGCGGCATGTGCGACTGGATCGCGGCGGCGACGTCGTACTCGACGCACGGCGAGATCATGGTGCCGTTCTACATCTTCTATTCGATGTTCGGCTTCCAGCGGATCGGCGACCTGGCATGGGCCGCGGGCGACATGCGTTCGCGCGGCTTCCTGCTCGGCGGTACCGCGGGCCGCACGACGCTGAACGGCGAAGGCCTGCAGCACGAAGACGGCCACTCGCTCCTGTGGGCGGCATCGGTGCCGAACTGCGTGAGCTACGACCCGACGTTCGGCTACGAGCTCGCCGTGATCGTCCAGGACGGCCTGCGCCGCATGGTGCAGGACCAGGAAGACGTGTACTACTACATCACGGTGATGAACGAGAACTACGAGCACCCGGCGATTCCGCAGGGCGAGCACGTGGCGGCCGACATCATCAAGGGCATGTACGCGTTCAAGAAGGCCGATGCCGACAAGAAGGCGCCGCGCGTCCAGCTGCTGGGCGCGGGTACGATCTTCAACGAAGTGATCGCCGCCGCCGACCTGCTGAAGAACGACTGGGGCGTCGCCGCCGACCTGTGGAGCGTGCCGAGCTTCACCGAGCTCGCGCGTGAAGGCCACCAGGTCGAACGCTGGAACCTGCTCCATCCGACCGAAGAGCGTCGTCTGTCGCACGTGCAGAAGTGCCTGAAGGACACGCAGGGCCCGGTCATCGCATCGACCGACTACGTCCGTGCGCTGGTCGACCAGATCCGCGGCCAGATCGATCGCCGCTTCGTCGTGCTGGGCACGGACGGCTTCGGCCGCTCGGATACCCGCGAGAAGCTGCGTCACTTCTTCGAGGTCGACCGTCACTGGGTCACCGTCGCCGCGCTCAACGCGCTGGCCGACGAGGGCACGATCGAGCGCAAGGTGGTCGCGGAAGCGATCGCCAAGTACAACCTCGATCCGTCGAAGCCCAACCCGATGACCGTTTAACGCACACGCCGTGTGATGCCGCGCGCCGCTTCCGCGAGGGGCGCGCGTGGCCATGGAGACAGAAACAGATGAGTCAAGCGATCGAAGTGAAGGTGCCGGATATCGGCGATTACAAGGATGTGCCGGTGATCGAGATCGGCGTGAAGGTCGGCGATACCGTCGAGCCGGAGCAGTCGCTCGTCACGCTCGAGTCGGACAAGGCGACGATGGACGTGCCGAGCCCGGTCGGCGGCGTCGTGAAGGAAATCAAGGTCAAGGTGGGCGATTCCGTGTCGGAAGGCTCGCTGATCATCCTGCTCGAAGGCGGCGCCGCGGCGCAGGCGAACGGCTCGGCCGCGCCCGCTGCTGCTGCTCCGGCTCCGGCGGCAGCGCCGGCACCGGCACCGGCTGCTGCAGCGCCGGCAGCCGCACCGGCAGCAGCCGGCGGCACGCTCGAAGTGAAGGTCCCCGACATCGGCGACTACAAGGATGTGCCGGTGATCGAGATCGGCGTGAAGGTCGGTGACACGGTCGAGAAGGAGCAGTCGCTCGTCACGCTCGAGTCGGACAAGGCGACGATGGACGTGCCGAGCCCGGCAGCAGGTGTCGTCAAGGACATCAAGGTCAAGGTGGGCGATTCGGTGTCGGAAGGCACGCTGATCGTGCTGCTCGAAGCCGCAGGTGCCGCTGCTGCCGCACCGCAGGCGAGCGCACCGGCTCCGGCCGCTGCCGCTCCGGCGCCGGCACCTGCCGCCGCACCCGCGAAGGCCGCACCGGCACCGGCTGCTGCTGCGCCGGCTCCGGCCGCTGCGCAGTCGGGCGAATACCGCGCCAGCCACGCATCGCCGTCGGTGCGCAAGTTCGCGCGCGAGCTCGGCGTCGAAGTCGCACGCGTACAGGGTTCGGGTCCGAAGGGCCGTATTACGAAGGAAGACGTCACGAGCTTCGTGAAGGGCGTGATGACCGGCCAGCGCGCAGCACCGGGCGCGGCAGCCGCGCCGGCAGGCGGCGGCGAGCTGAACCTGCTGCCGTGGCCGAAGGTCGACTTCTCGAAGTTCGGCCCGTTCGAAGCGAAGCCGCTGTCGCGCATCAAGAAGATCTCGGGCGCGAACCTGCATCGCAACTGGGTGATGATCCCGCACGTCACGAACAACGACGAAGCGGATATCACCGAGCTCGAAGCGCTGCGCGTGCAACTGAACAAGGAACACGAGAAGGCGGGCGTGAAGTTCACGATGCTCGCGTTCGTGATCAAGGCAGTCGTCGCTGCGCTGAAGAAATTCCCGACGTTCAACGCAAGCCTCGACGGCGACAACCTGGTGTTCAAGCAGTACTACCACATCGGTTTTGCCGCGGATACGCCGAACGGTCTCGTCGTGCCGGTGATCCGCGATGCGGACAAGAAGGGTCTCGTCGATATCGCGAAGGAAATGGCCGAGCTGTCGAAGGCGGCACGCGACGGCAAGCTGAAGCCGGACCAGATGCAGGGCGGCTGCTTCTCGATCTCGTCGCTCGGCGGCATCGGTGGCACGAACTTCACGCCGATCATCAACGCGCCGGAAGTGGCGATCCTCGGGTTGTCGCGCGGCCAGATGAAGCCGGTGTGGGACGGCAAGCAGTTCGTGCCGCGGCTCACGCTGCCGCTGTCGCTGTCGTATGACCATCGCGTGATCGATGGCGCGGAAGCCGCGCGGTTCAATGCGTATCTCGGCGCGTTGCTTGCCGATTTCCGTCGCATCATTCTTTGATGAGCGTGGGAGTGGCTCGCGGGGGCGTGGGTTTTTTGTTTGTTATCCACGCTCTGTCGTTGAACCTGTTTTGCTAACGGTCTATTAGCGTCGCCCCTGCGCGGGGCGGCGGTCACTTTTCTTTGTCTTCCAAAGAAAAGTAACCAAAAGAAAGGCGCGTCCTTGGGCGGACGGCAAAGGTGGTCCTGCCCAGGTTCGCGTTCTTTTGCCAGGCCGTCGTTGCGGGTTTCTTCTGCGGGTTCCTCCCCCTCTGTCTGCAGCTAATCAAGAAGGGGACAGTAATGAGTCTCATCGAAGTCAAGGTTCCGGATATCGGCGATTTCAGCGGCGTCGATGTCATCGAAGTCAACGTCAAGCCGGGCGACGTGATCGAAAAAGAGCAAACGCTCATCACGCTCGAATCCGATAAAGCCTCCATGGAAGTGCCCAGCGACGTCGCCGGCACCGTCAAGGAAATCAAGGTCAAAGCCGGCGAGAAAGTCTCGCAAGGCACCGTCATCGCCATCGTCGAAGCATCGGCTGGCGCCGCCGCTCCCGCGAAAGCACCCGAAGCGCCGAAGCCCGCAGCAGCCGCACCGGCTCCGGCCGCAGCCGCACCGGCGCCCGCGCCGCAAGCCGGCAGCTACAGCGGCGCCGCCGACATCGAGTGCGACATGCTCGTGCTCGGCGCCGGCCCCGGCGGCTACTCGGCCGCGTTCCGCGCTGCCGACCTCGGCATGAAGACCGTGCTCGTCGAACGCTACTCGACGCTCGGCGGCGTGTGCCTGAACGTGGGCTGCATCCCGTCGAAAGCGCTGCTGCATACGTCGCTCGTCGTCGAGGAAGCCGCGGCGCTCGCGTCGCACGGCATCACGTTCGGCAAGCCGGAAGTCGATCTCGACAAGCTGCGCGACTTCAAGGGCGGCGTCGTCAAGAAGCTGACGACGGGCCTCGCCGGCATGGCGAAAGCACGCAAGGTCGAAGTGGTCACGGGCGTCGGCGCATTCGTCGATCCGTATCACATGGAAGTGCAGGGCGAAAACGGCAAGAAGGTCGTGAAGTTCAAGCAGGCGATCATCGCTGCGGGCTCGCAGGCCGTGAAGCTGCCGTTCATGCCGGAAGACCCGCGCGTCGTCGATTCGACCGGCGCACTCGAACTGCGCCAGTTGCCCAAGCGCATGCTCGTGATCGGCGGCGGCATCATCGGCCTCGAAATGGCCACGGTGTATTCGACGCTAGGCGCCGAGATCGACGTCGTCGAAATGATGGACGGCCTGATGATGGGCGCCGACCGCGATCTCGTGAAGGTCTGGGAAAAGTACAACGCGAAGCGCTTCGGCAACGTGATGCTGAAGACCAAGACGGTCGGCGCGGAAGCGAAGGAAGACGGCATCTACGTGAAGTTCGAGGGCGAGAAGGCCCCGGCGGAAGCGCAGCGCTACGACCTCGTGCTCGTCGCGGTGGGCCGCAGCCCGAACGGCAAGAAGATCGGCGCCGACAAGGCTGGCGTCGCCGTCACGGACCGCGGCTTCATCGACGTCGACAAGCAGATGCGCACGAACGTCCCGCACATCTTCGCGATCGGCGATATCGTCGGCCAGCCGATGCTCGCGCACAAGGCCGTGCATGAAGGCCACGTCGCAGCGGAAGCCGCGCACGGCGAGAAGGCGTACTTCGACGCACTGCAGATCCCGTCGGTGGCGTACACCGATCCGGAAGTGGCGTGGGCCGGCAAGACGGAAGACCAGTGCAAGGCCGAAGGCATCAAGTACGGCAAGGCCGTGTTCCCGTGGGCGGCTTCGGGCCGCGCGATCGCGAACGGCCGTGACGAAGGCTTCACGAAGTTGATCTTCGACGAGGAAACCCATCGCGTGATCGGTGGTGCCATCGTCGGCCTGAACGCGGGCGACCTGATCAGCGAAGTGTGCCTCGCCGTCGAGATGGGCGCGGACGCGGAAGACATCGGCAAGACGATCCATCCGCACCCGACACTCGGCGAATCGGTCGGCATGGCCGCCGAACTGTACGAAGGCGTCTGTACCGACCTGCCGCCGCAACGCAAGAAGTAACGCGGCCGGCTCGGCCGGCAATCTGCCGGCCACGAAAAAACGCCGCCTCCCGGGCCATCCGGGCGGCGGCGTTTTCTTTTACTGGCGGCCGATGCTCAAGCGACCGTTCGAGAATGGTCGGCAACGTGCCGGTTCCTGCATGTTCCGGCGCCAAAAATGAAAAAGCCGCGCTGTGCGCGGCTTTTTCAGGAGCAGGGGACGCTTACGCGGCCGGCTTGCTCGTACGACGTGCAGCAGCGGCAGTAGCAGCCTTCGTTGCGACGGCAGCAGCAGCGTTGAAGTTCGTTTCAGCGATTTCGACGGCTTGCTTCGTTGCCTTCTGAACCGTTTCGTACGTGGTGTTCGCAGCGTTCAGTGCCGACTTCAGCGCAGCGACAGCCGTTTCCGAACCAGCCGGGGCGTTCTTCGCGACGTTGTCGACGAGTGCCTGGACCTTCTTGTTCTGCTCTTCGAATTGCGCTTCGGCAACCTTCGCGAACTCGGCTTGCGTCGACGACGCGATTTCATACAGGTGACGGCCGTACGACAGCACCTTTTCTGCAACCGGCTGCGACAGGCTGGCTTGCAGCGCGATCAGTTCCTGTGCGTCCTTCACCGACAGCAGGCGCTGTGCGTTTTCCTGGCCTTCGGCCAGCGTCGACTTCACGACCTGCAGGTTGAGTTCGATCAGCTTTTCGACGCCTTCGAATGCCTTGGTCGTCAGACCGAACAGGCTTTCGAGGTTAGCTTTCTGGGCGGCGGCGATTTGCTCGGGGGTCAGCAAGGACATGTCAAGCTCCTGAAAAGCGATCGCGTCGATCGCAGGATAAAGGGCACTACGCTGGGGAACCTCTGATGCGCGTGCTTTGTGCAACGCAGCAATGAGGCTTATTTTAGGGCAGAGAAAACCAATGTCAAGTATTTTTTGTGCGTTGCACAATCGTGACAAATTATCGATAAAACAACGAGTTATCGTGCCCGTTCGGAATCGGTTTCATGCGCGATCCCAGATGGTGCGCACAGCGGCAGGGCAGGCGCGGCGCACCATGACCATGCACAGGTAAACCTGACAGGCCTGTGGAACGTTATCCTTCTGTTCTTGTCGAAAAACGCGCCGTTTCGATGCGCGTTCCGTGGCGATGTGCCGCCGCCACGGCCGAGACCGGCGCCCCTGGCACCCCGAGCGCCGGATACGTAGTTTCCCCGCTTTAAATCGCCTCCGAAGTGACGTTATCTCAATTAACCGTGTGTAATCGGGAGACGGGTACTGTCGGGCAGCGTGCCCCATGGATTTTTTCGATGGGAGCGGGAGGGTTCATTGGTCAGAGGTTGGCCAACCCTTACATTCCGGTTTAACGACGATCGGTAAGTGCCTAATATTGCTCTTTTTTTCAGCTTTAACTACACTTGCGGAAACCTCCCGCCCGCTTTGTCCAGACCCCAATGAAAGCCGAATCGTTTTCACCGCGCAGATTGTTGCAGAGCATGACGCTCGGCACGGCTGTGTCGGTCGCAGTCGCCTTGCTGGCGACCACCGCGTCCGTCGCGCCTGCTGACGCCTTTGCCGCCACTGCGAAGACCCAACAAGCCGCCAAGAAAAAGGCTGTCGCTCCTGCTTCGTCCGCGAAGAAGAAGTCGGCCAAGGCCAGCTCCGACAAATCCGCGAAGGTCGCGGCCGCCGACGCGCCGCGCGCGAAGGCGTCGCGCAAGCGCGTGACGCTCGCGTCGAACGTGCATGGCGGCCATCGCGGGGCAGTCCGCAAGGTCGCGTTCCAGCCGCGCAGGCCGACCGTCGGCCAGGCCTTCGGTCTGCACGACACGCCGGACGCGCTCGCGCTGCGTTCGAGCGTCGCATACGTCGTCGACCAGAACTCGGGCGAACCGCTGTTCGACAAGAATTCGCACGCCGTCGTGCCGATCGCGTCGATCTCGAAGCTGATGACGGCGATGGTCGTGCTCGACTCGAAGACGCCGATGACCGACCAGATCGAAGTCACCGACGAAGACCGCGACTACGAGAAGGGCACGGGCTCGCGCCTGTCGGTCGGCTCGGTGCTGTCGCGTGAAGACATGCTGCACATCGCGCTGATGGCGTCGGAAAACCGCGCGGCCGCGGCGCTGTCGCGTTACTACCCGGGCGGCCGTCCGGCCTTCATCGCCGCGATGAACGCGAAGGCGAAATCGCTCGGCATGACCGATACGCACTTCGAGAATTCGACGGGTCTGTCGAGCTCCAACGTGTCGAGCGCGCGCGATCTCGTGAAGATGGTCAACGCGGCGTACCAGTACCCGATGATTCGTCAGTTCTCGACCGATCGCACTTACGAGGTGTACACGGGCAAGCGCAACCTGGTCTACAACAGCACGAACGCGCTGATCCGCGGCAATGGCTCGTGGGACATCGGTCTGCAGAAGACGGGTTTCATCAACGAAGCGGGCGAGTGCCTCGTGATGCAGGCGACGATCCATGGCAAGCCGATGGTGATGGTGCTGCTCGACTCGTTCGGCAAGTATTCGCGTTTCGCCGATGCGGCGCGCCTGCGCAACTGGCTCGATGCCGGCGGCGGCGAGCGCCTGACGGCAGCCAACACGCCGAACGGCGGGACCTGATCGCACGGGTGGCGCGGCGGTTCGCCGCCGCGCCGATGGCTGAAAAAAGCCCCGCAATCGCGGGGCTTTTTCATTGGGCGAGCGGGAGCGGCTTACGCTTGCCGCTGCAGCCCGTCCGCATCCTTCGCGGGCGCCGGGCGGTAGCCGAGCGATTCCGAAATGGTGAGGGCCGTGCGGCTCAACTGGCCGAGCCACGCATCCTGGAGACGATCGGCCGGTGCCGACAGCGACAGGCCCGCGACGAGCTTGCCCGAATCGTCGTAGATGCCGGCCGCGATACAGCGCACGCCGAGCTCCAGCTCCTCGTTGTCGCGCGCGCACGATTGCTGGCGGACGATCGTCAGCTCGCGCTCGAGCTTCGCGATGTCGGTGATGCTGTTCTGCGTATGGCCGGACAGCCCCGTGCGCGTCGCGTACGCGCGCACGCGCGATGTTTCGTCGGCCGCGAGGAACAGCTTGCCGACCGAGGTGAGGTGCAGCGGCGCACGGCCACCGATCGCACGGACGACCTGCATGCCCGAGCGCTCCGAATACGCACGCTCGATGTAGACGATCTCGTCGCCCTGGCGCACCGACAGGTTCACGGTTTGCCCGGTGAGGCGGTGCAGTTCGCGCATCGGCATCAGGGCCGCGTCGCGTACCGACAGGCGCGCCTTCACGAGGTTGCCGAGCTCCAGCAGGCGCATGCCGAGGCGATACGTGCCGGGATCGGAGCGATCGACGAGACGGCAGGTCACCATGTCGTTGAGGATGCGGTGCGCGGTCGACGGGTGCAGCTCCGTCCGCTGCGCAAGCTCCTTCAGGCTGACAGGGTCACTGTGCGCGGCGAGCGCGTCCAGCAACCGCATCATGCGTTCGATCACCTGGATCGACGTTTTGGAATCCGGGGTGGGTTGGCTCATGTCGGGGGAGAAATCGGTTGACGCGTCAAGCGGTGTTGGAACGATTGTATCTCGTATTGTGAAAAAAGCGAACGCCGTTCGAGGAAATCCTCGTTTCGCGCGCCGTGCGGGCTTGCGTGAGCGCCGGCGTTGGTCTTGCCGGCCAAACGGCGGATAATGAGAGCCGTTTTCTCGAAGGAGCACGTATGCGAGTCGGTTTGTTCGTGACCTGCCTGGTCGATCTGATGCGCCCCGAAATCGGTTTTTCGGCGCTCAAGCTGATTCGCGACGCCGGCTACGAGGTGATCGTGCCGCCCGCGCAGACTTGCTGCGGCCAGCCGGCCTACAACTCGGGCGACCGTGCGCTCGCGCGTGATCTCGCAGAAAAGACGCTGCGCGAGTTCGAGCAGTTCGATTACGTCGTCGCGCCGTCGGGTTCCTGCGGCGGGATGATTCGCGCGCACTACGGCGACCTGTTTCGCGACGACCCCGAGCTGATGGGGCGCTACACGCGATTCCAGCAGAAGGTCTACGAACTGACCGATTTCCTGGCGAACGTCGCGAAGGTGTCGCTCGCGCCGGGCGAATTCACGGGGCCCGTCACCTACCACGATTCGTGCTCGGGCCTGCGCGAGCTCGGCGTGAAGGCGCAACCGCGCGCGCTGCTCGCGCAGCGCGGCATCGCGGTCACCGAGATGAAGGACTGCGAGCACTGCTGCGGCTTCGGCGGCACGTTCGCGGTCAAGTACGGCGACATTTCGGCGGCCATCGCTGACGAGAAGTGCGCGAACGTGCGCGCGTCGGGCACGGGCGCCGTCGTGCTCGGCGATCTCGGCTGCATGCTGAACATCGAAGGGCGGTTGCGCCGCACCGGCGACCGCGACACGCGCGTGCTGCACGTCGCGCAGGTGCTGGCGGGCGACGTCTGACGCCCGGTTCCGCTCACTTTTCCCCGATACCGCGATGCAAGTCCAATCGATGCATTTCAAGGCGCGCGCCGGCCAGAAGCTGGCCGACCAGCGCCTGCAGCAGAACCTGAAGAAGCTGTCGACGAAATTCGTGTCCGCGCGCGCCGACGCGATGACCGCGATCGATTTCCCGGCCACGCGTGCCGCGCTGAAGGAACGCCGCAACCGCGCGCTGGAGAACCTCGACGTGTGGCTCGAGGCGTTCGAGCGAGAGGCGACGCGGCGCGGTACGACGGTGCTGTTTGCCGAAACGACCGAGGATGCCGCGCGGCTCGTGGCCGATATCGCGCGCCGTCACGACGTGAAGAAGGTCATCAAGACCAAGTCGATGGTGTCGGAGGAAATGCGCCTGAACGCGGTGCTGGCGGAAATGGGCGTGCAGTCGATCGAGACGGATCTCGGCGAATACATCCTGCAGATCAACGACAATGAGCCGCCGAGCCATATCATTGCGCCCGTCGTGCACAAGGACAAGGACGAGATCGCCGACCTGTTCGCGCGCACGCACCATCGCGAGCGGCTCACCGAGATTCCGGACATGACGCGCGAGGCGCGCGAGGTGCTGCGCCCGCATTTCATGTCGGCCGACATGGGCGTGACGGGCGGCAACTTCGTGATCGCCGAGACCGGTTCGGTCGCGATCGTGACGAACGAAGGGAACGAGGGGATGTGCACGGTGATGCCGCGCGTGCATGTGGCGGTGACGGGCATCGAGAAGGTGCTGCCGACGCTCGAGGATCTCGCGACCGCGATGCGCCTGCTGCCGCGCTCCGCGACCGGGCAGAAGACGTCGAACTACTTTTCTTTGCTGACCGGGCCGCGCGGGCCGGGCGACGAGGATGGCCCCGAGCACAACTATGTCGTGCTCGTCGACGGCGGTCGCACGGGGCTGATCGGCGGCGAATTCCAGGAGATGCTGCGCTGCATTCGCTGCGGCGCATGCATGAACCATTGCCCGGTGTACCAGAAGGTCGGCGGCCACGCGTACGGCTGGGTTTACCCGGGGCCGATGGGGTCCGTGCTGACGCCGAGCTACGTCGGGCTCGACCGCTCGCTCGACCTGCCGCAGGCCGCGACGCTTTGCGGGGAGTGCGACAGCGTGTGCCCGGTCGGGATTCCGCTGTCGCACCTGTTGCGCACGCTGCGCGAGAAGCAGGTCGAGCGGCATCTGCGGCCGTGGCGCGAGCGGGCGGCGCTCGCCGCATGGGGCTTCTTCGCGCGCCGGCCGATGCTGTACGCGCTGACGACCAAGCTCGCGGTGCGCGTCCTCGAGCGGCTGGGCGGCAACGGCGGCACGCTGCGGCGCCTGCCGATGATGGGCGGCTGGATGGATACGCGCGACATGCCGACGCCGACCGGACGCACGTTCCGCGAGCTGTACGCGGCGTCGCAAAGCCACCTCGGCTGACAATTGTTCATCCGGCGACAACAGTACGTTCGCTATTTGCATATTTATCTCGATAGATGCGGTCTATAGAATCCTGTCTGTAGTCCCCGGAATTGGTTTTCGGGGTACGAGGTCAAGGAGGTCCGCATCATGAAAAAGACAATATCGATGTACTGGCCGCTGGCAATCGTCGTTCCGCTGGCCGCGGCTGCCTATCTGCATGCGATGGCCGACGCGCCGTCGCGTGGCCCGCTTGCCGTTCACCAGGCATCCGCCGAGCTGGCGCGTGCAGTGTCGTTCGGGCTGGTCGACGATGCCGCGAAGTCGCTGCCGCCGGCATCCGGCGACGTCGTGCTCGCCGCGCCGAAGGCGCTGTAATGCAGGGCGCCGTCGCTTTGCGCGGCGACGCGATTTCGGGCGCCTTTGTATAATGGCGCGTTGTTCTCCCGCGCGGCTTTCCGATAGTGCGATGACCCGCGTTTCGATCTGTTTCGTCTGTCTCGGCAACATCTGTCGTTCGCCCACTGCGGAAGGCGTGATGCGTCACCAGGTCGACGCGGCCGCGCTGGCCGACCGGATCGCGATCGATTCGGCTGGCACCGGCGACTGGCATGTCGGCGAGCCGCCCGATGCGCGTGCGCAGGCTGCCGCTCGCGGCCGTGGCTACGACCTGTCGGCGTTGCGTGCACGACAGGTGAGTGCGGCGGATTTCGAGCGCTTCGACCTGCTGCTCGCGATGGACGAAGCGAACCTCGCGGAGTTGCGCCGCCGTTGTCCGCAGCAGCATCGCGACAAGGTACGCCTGCTAATGGAATTCGCGCCGGATTCGACCGAAACCGAAGTGGCCGATCCCTATTTCGGCGGCACGCAGGGCTTCGAGCAGGTGCTCGATCAGGTCGAGCGCGCCTGCGCGGGCCTGCTGGAGACGCTCCGGGCCCGCACGGAGCGCTGATCGCGACGGAATTCAGCGGTCTGCGAATACCCTTTCAAAGACATGGATACTTGACTAAAAACGTCAAATATTTATACTTGACCAAAATCGTCAAGATTGCAGTCCCCTAGACACCATGAGACTCACCACCAAAGGCCGTTTCGCCGTCACGGCGATGATTGACTTGGCACTGCGCCAGGAGCAGGGCCCGGTGACGCTTGCAGGCATCAGCCAGCGCCAGCGGATTTCGCTCTCGTATCTCGAACAGTTGTTCGGCAAGCTGCGCAGGCATGAAATCGTCGAATCCGTGCGCGGCCCGGGCGGCGGCTACAACCTCGCGCGTCGCGCGCAGGACGTCACCGTTGCCGACATCATCATCGCGGTCGATGAACCGCTCGACGCCACGCAGTGCGGCGGCAAAGGCACGTGCGACGGCTCGAAGCAGCCCGACGGCCATTGCATGACGCACGAGCTGTGGTCGACGCTGAACCAGAAGATGGTCGAATACCTCGATTCGGTGTCGCTGCAGGATCTCGTCGATCAGCAGCGCGCTCGCGAGGGCGCACCCGCGGTGCTGCGCGACCGGCGCACGCCGGAGCCCGTTGCGGCGCCGGCCGAGCCGGTGCGGACGATGCCGCTCGGCCCCAATTCGGTGTTCAACATCGCGAGTTCGTGAGCGCGAATGCGCCGCCATACCCCATAACGCACATAGTCCCTGCACAGAATTCCCGGAGCGACAGATGACCCAAGACACTCTCCACCTGCCCATCTATATGGATTACAGCGCGACGACGCCGGTCGACCCGCGCGTGGTCGACAAGATGGTGCCGTACCTGCGCGAGCAGTTCGGCAACCCGGCGTCGCGCAGCCACGCGTATGGCTGGGACGCGGAGCGTGCGGTCGAGGAAGCGCGCGAGAACGTGGCCGCGCTCGTGAACGCGGATCCGCGCGAGATCATCTGGACGTCCGGCGCAACGGAATCGGACAACCTCGCGATCAAGGGTGCCGCGAACTTCTACAAGGGCAAGGGCAAGCACATCATCACGGTGAAGACCGAGCACAAGGCCGTGCTCGACACCTGCCGCGAGCTCGAGCGCGACGGCTTCGAAGTCACCTACCTCGACGTGAAGGACGACGGCCTGATCGACCTCGACGTGTTCAAGGCCGCACTGCGTCCGGACACGATCCTCGTGTCGGTGATGCACGTGAACAACGAGATCGGCGTGATCCAGGACATCGAGACGATCGGTGAAATCTGCCGCGAGAAGGGCATCGTGTTCCATGTCGACGCCGCACAGTCGACCGGCAAGGTCGCGATCGACCTCGCGAAGCTGAAGGTCGACCTGATGTCGTTCTCGGCACACAAGACCTACGGCCCGAAGGGCATCGGCGCGCTGTACGTGCGTCGCAAGCCGCGTGTGCGCATCGAGGCGCAGATGCACGGTGGCGGCCACGAGCGCGGCATGCGTTCGGGCACGCTGGCGACGCACCAGATCGTCGGCATGGGTGAAGCATTCCGCATCGCACGTGAAGAAATGGCGACGGAAAACGAGCGTATCCGCATGCTGCGCGACAAGCTGCTGCGCGGCCTGTCGCAAATCGAGGAAACGTACGTGAACGGCGACATGGAGCGCCGTGTCCCGCACAACCTCAACATCAGTTTCAACTTCGTCGAAGGCGAGTCGCTGATCATGGCGATCAAGGACGTCGCGGTGTCGTCGGGCTCCGCGTGCACGTCGGCGTCGCTGGAGCCGTCGTACGTGCTGCGTGCGCTCGGCCGCAACGACGAGCTAGCGCACAGCTCGATCCGCTTCACGGTCGGCCGCTTCACGACGGAGCAGGAAGTCGACTTCGTGATCAACCTGCTGAACAGCAAGATCGCGAAGCTGCGCGAACTCTCGCCGCTCTGGGAAATGCACCAGGAAGGCATCGATCTGTCGACGATCGAATGGGCCGCACACTGAGCGCCGGATTGAACATACCTGCGGGCGGATTCGCGCACGCAGACGTAACGAGTCAAGGAGTCTGAGTCATGTCTTACAGCAACAAGGTTCTGGATCACTACGAAAACCCGCGCAACGTCGGTTCGTTCGCGAAGGACGACGACACGGTCGGCACGGGCATGGTCGGCGCGCCGGCCTGCGGCGACGTGATGAAGCTGCAGATCCGCGTCGGCGCGGACGGCGTGATCGAAGACGCGAAGTTCAAGACCTACGGTTGCGGTTCGGCGATCGCATCGAGCTCGCTCGTCACCGAATGGGTGAAGGGCAAGACGCTCGACGAAGCACTGTCGATCAAGAACACGCAGATCGCAGAAGAACTCGCGCTGCCGCCGGTGAAGATTCACTGCTCGATCCTCGCGGAAGACGCGATCAAGGCAGCCGTGGCCGACTACAAGAAGCGCCACGACACCACGGAAGGCGATCAGGCAGCAGCCTGAGCGGCATCGAGCGGCTTCAGAAGGAACGCGGCGGGCCCCGGTGGCGTGCCGCGGCAAGGACATCATGGCAATTACACTGACCGAAAAAGCAGCACAGCACGTGCAGAAATACCTCGTCCGTCGCGGCAAGGGTATGGGCCTGCGGCTTGGCGTTCGCACGACCGGGTGCTCGGGGCTCGCGTACAAGCTCGAGTATGTCGACGAGCTGGCTCCCGAGGATCAGGTATTCGAGAGCCATGGCGTGAAGGTGATCGTCGATCCGAAGAGCCTGGCCTACATCGACGGCACCGAGCTCGACTTCGCACGTGAAGGCCTGAACGAAGGGTTCAAGTTCAACAACCCGAACGTGAAGGACGAGTGCGGTTGCGGCGAATCGTTCCGCGTGTGACCACGCGGATCTCCGCGCGATGCGGGCAAGAGGCGGCACGGGCCGCCTTTTTAATGTGCGGCGTTTGCCGCGCGACGAAACGGAATTGAACGCGACGATGGTCTCGCTGAAAGACAGCCATTTCGACCTGTTTCACCTGCCGGCGCAATTCGCGCTCGACGAGACGGCGCTCGACGCTGCCTATCGGACGGTGCAGACGCAGGTGCACCCGGATCGCTTCGCAGCGGCCGGCGACGCCCAGAAGCGCATCGCGATGCAATGGGCAACCCGCGCGAACGAGGCGTACCGGACGCTGCGCGATCCGCTGAAGCGTGCGTCTTATCTGCTGTCGCTGCGCGGCGTCGATATCGGCGCGGAAAACAACACCGCGATGGAGCCTGCGTTCCTGATGCAGCAGATGGAGTGGCGCGAGGGCATCGAGGATGCCGCGGCCGCCCGCAACGTCGACGCGCTCGACGCGCTGCTCGCCGAGTTGCGCGAAGAGCGGCGCGTGCGCGTGGAACGTCTCGGCACGCTGCTCGACAGCGGCGCCGATCAGGCGGCCGCCGAGGCCGTGCGCCAGCTGATGTTCATCGAACGGGTCGCGTCGGAAGTGGGCGCGCAGATCGAGCGCCTCGAAACTTAACCGCGTGCCTTGCGGCACGCGCAGCAAACGGGCCGTGCGCCCGAACGAACCAAGATGGCTTTACTGCAAATTTCCGAACCGGGCATGGCGCCGGCGCCGCATCAGCGGCGACTCGCCGTCGGGATCGATCTCGGCACGACGAACTCGCTCGTCGCTGCCGTGCGCAACAGCGTGCCTGAAGTCCTGCCGGACGAAGCCGGTCGCGTGCTGCTGCCGTCGGTGGTCCGCTATCTCGAGAAGGGCGGCCGACGCATCGGCCACGAGGCGAAAGAGCAGGCCGCGACCGATCCGCGCAACACGATCGTGTCGGTCAAGCGTTTCATGGGCCGCGGCAAGGCCGAGGTCGAAGGCGCGGCGAATGCACCGTACGAATTCGTCGATGCGCCGGGCATGGTGCAGATCCGTACCATCGACGGCGTGAAGAGCCCGGTCGAAGTGTCGGCCGAGATCCTCGCGACGCTGCGTTATCGCGCGGAAGATTCGCTTGGCGACGACCTGGTGGGCGCGGTGATCACGGTGCCGGCGTATTTCGACGAAGCGCAACGCCAGGCGACCAAGGATGCTGCGCGCCTCGCGGGCCTCAACGTGCTGCGCCTGCTGAACGAACCGACCGCTGCGGCGATCGCCTACGGTCTCGACAACGGGGCCGAAGGCCTCTACGCGGTGTATGACCTCGGCGGCGGCACGTTCGACCTGTCGATCCTGAAGCTGACGAAGGGCGTGTTCGAAGTGCTGGCCGCGGGCGGTGATTCCGCGCTCGGCGGCGACGATTTCGACCATGTGCTGTTCGATCACGTGCTCGCGCGGGCCGGTATCGATGCGAAGACGCTCGCGCCCGAGGACGTGCGCCTGCTGCTCGACCGTGTGCGCGTGCTGAAGGAAGCGCTGTCGTCCGCACCGGAGGCGTCGCTCGACGTCACGCTGTCAGGTGGCGCGCACCTCGTGCAGACGATCTCGCACGACACGTTTGCGTCGCTCGTCGAGCCGCTCGTGCAGCGCACGCTCACGCCGACCCGCAAGGCGCTGCGCGATGCGCAGGTCACGCCGGCCGACATCAAGGGCGTCGTGCTCGTCGGCGGCGCGACGCGCATGCCGGTGATCCGCGATGCGGTCGCGAAATATTTCGGCCAGCCGCCGCTCGTGAACCTCGATCCGGACCAGGTCGTCGCGCTCGGCGCGGCGATCCAGGCCGACCTGCTTGCAGGCAATCGCGGCACCGGCGACGACTGGCTGCTGCTCGACGTGATTCCGCTGTCGCTCGGTGTCGAGACGATGGGCGGCCTCGTCGAGAAGATCATTCCGCGCAACTCGACGATTCCGATCGCGCGCGCGCAGGAATTCACGACCTTCAAGGACGGCCAGACCGCGATGGCGATCCACGTCGTGCAGGGCGAGCGCGAGCTCGTCGCCGACTGCCGGTCGCTCGCGCGCTTCGAGCTGCGCGGCATTCCGCCGATGACGGCCGGCGCCGCACGCATCCGCGTGACCTACCAGGTCGACGCGGACGGCCTGCTGTCGGTGTTCGCCCGCGAGCAGTTGTCGGGCGTCGAGGCATCGGTCGTCGTGAAGCCGTCGTACGGTCTTGCCGACGACGACATCGCGAAGATGCTGGAAGACAGCTTCAAGACCGCCGAAATCGACATGCGCGCCCGCGCGCTGCGCGAAGCACAGGTCGAGGCCGAGCGGATGCTCGAGGCGACGCAGGCCGCGCTGGCGGCCGACGGCGAACTGCTCGACGCGGACGAACGCACGCAAGTCGACACGTTGGCCGCGGCGCTGCGCGCGGTCGCGCAAGGCGACGATACGAACGCGATCGAGGCGGCGACCAAGGCGCTGGCCGACGGCACCGACGAATTCGCGGCGCGCCGGATGGACAAGAGCATCAAGCGTGCGCTGTCGGGCCGCCGGCTCGACGAGATCTGAACGCAAGAACTGCGCATCGGCCGGCGACGGCCTGCGCGACAATGAACCGTGCGGCGCCTGGCGCCGCACCCTGACTGACGGAACGGACATGCCTCAAATGGTGGTGCTGCCTCACGTCGAACTGTGCCCGGATGGCGCAGTGATCGACGCGACGCCCGGCAAGAGTATCTGCGACAACCTGCTCGAACACGGGATCGAGATCGAGCATGCATGCGAGAAGTCGTGCGCGTGCACGACGTGCCACGTGGTGATCCGCGAAGGCTTCAACGAACTGACGCCGTCCGAGGAGGACGAGGACGATCTGCTGGACAAGGCGTGGGGCCTCGAGCCGACGTCGCGCCTGTCGTGCCAGGCGATCGTGAAGGAAGATTCGGACCTGGTGGTCGAGATTCCGAAGTACTCGATCAACCACGCGAAGGAAAACCACTGACAGGAACCGGAGGCAGGCGATGAAATGGACCGATTCGCGTGAAATAGCCATTGCGCTGGCGGACAAGCACCCGGACATCGACCCGCAGCGGATCAATTTCGTCGACCTGCGCCAGTGGGTGCTCGAGCTCGACGGATTCAACGACGATCCGAAGCACTCCGGCGAGAAGATCCTCGAGGCGATCCAGGCCCACTGGATCGACGAATCGGACTTCGACGACGAAGACTGAACCTGGCGGCCGCCGCAACGGCGCAGCTGGCCGGCAATGAAAAACGGCTCGTGAGCCATTGCTCACGAGCCGTTTTCGTTTTCAGGCCGCCTGCCCGCGCACGACATGCGGGCAGGGGGAGCCCGACGCGATCAGGCGACTACGCGCCGACCAGCGTGCCGTTCTCGATCCGCACGCGCTGGCCTTGGCCGAACGGCGGCGGGTTGTGGTACGTGAACGTGCGCGTCGCGCCGTTCTCCATCTGCACTTGGACCTGATAGTCGGTTTCCGCGCGCACCTGCTTTTCGACCTGGTTGCCGGCGAGACCGCCACCCAGCGCGCCGATGATCGTCATCGCGGTGCGGCCGTTGCCGTGACCGAACTGGTTGCCGAGCAGGCCGCCGGCTGCAGCGCCGCCCACGGCGCCGATCCCCGAGCTCTGGCCCGGCGTGCGCGTCTGCGAGATCGCGACGACCGTGCCGCAGCTCTGGCAGTAGCTCTGGGCCGGCGCCGACGGCTGCTGCGCGTATTGCGGCGGCTGCGGTGCCGTCGTATGGCGGCGATGCGGCGCGGCCGGGCGCGGCGCGGGCTTCGGTTCAGCCTGCGCGACGGCGGCCTTCTGCTCGGCAGCCTTTTGCTGCGCGGCGGCTTGTTCGGCTGCCTGCTGCTGGGCTTGCGCGGCCAGCGCAGCGCTGGCGGCCGCCGCCGTATCGACGGCCGGCTGCGATGCGATCAACGCGGCCTGGGTCTGACCATTCTGTGCATTGTTGCTGTTGGCCTTCGGGAAAATGCCCGTGATCGCTGCCGTCGCCGCGAGGCTGGCGACGATGACGGCGCCGGCGGCGGTGGCGATGAGCGGGTGGAGGCGTTGCTTTTGCGGCGTGGTCTGATTCTGGCTGTCCATTTTTTTCTCCGGTGTCGATCCGGGGCGGCACTGCGGGCCGGACCGGATCCCACGCTCGGGAGCGAGCAGACCTGGCGTTCCTGCGCCTGGTTCTGGTCCCGTGGTCATGCGTGGTGACGCAACAGGAGTGTCATCCACCGGCGCGCGGCGCACCGTATCAAGGTGTAACGAATTGCAGCGGGGTGCGCGCGCCCATGGCAGGGAAAACCCGCAGAACGCTGATGCGACGAGGGAATAAAACGGGGGAGGATCGAAAGCCGACGGACGCCGGCTGGCGGGACTTACGCGTCGTTACAAAGCTGACGCGTGCGCACCGCACGGCGCGGCGCACACGCGGGCGCGGCGATCAGTCTTCGCGGCGCAGGTGGGGGAACAGCAGCACGTCGCGGATCGTCGGGCTGTCGGTCAGCAGCATCACGAGACGGTCGATACCGATCCCGCAGCCGCCGGTCGGGGGCATCCCGTATTCGAGCGCGCGGATGTAGTCGGCGTCGAAGAACATTGCTTCCTCGTCGCCTGCGTCCTTCTGCTCGACCTGCTTCTTGAAGCGTGCGGCCTGGTCTTCCGGATCGTTCAGCTCCGAGAAGCCGTTCGCGATTTCGCGGCCGGTCATGAACAGCTCGAAACGCTCGGTGATGCCCGGCACCGTATCCGATGCGCGTGCGAGCGGCGACACCTCGACCGGGTAGTCGATGATGAAGGTCGGCTCCCACAGTTGCGCTTCGGCCGTTTCCTCGAACAGCGCGAGCTGCAGCGCACCGATGCCTGCGTTCAGGAACGCCGGCTGCGACACGTCGACGCCGAAGCGCTTCAGTTCGGTGCGCAGGAACGCGTCGTCCGACAGCTGGCCGTCGGTGTAGTCCGGCGCGTACTTCTGGATCGCCTGCGTGATCGTCAGGCGGTGGAACGGCTTCGCGAGGTCGAGCTCGCGGCCCTGGTACTGGATCGTCGCGGTGCCGAGCGCATCGATCGCCGCCTGGCGGATCAGCTGCTCGGTGAAGTCCATCAGCCAGCGGTAGTCGGTGTACGCGGCGTAGAACTCCATCATCGTGAATTCCGGGTTGTGACGCGGCGACACGCCTTCATTCCGGAAGTTGCGGTTGATTTCGAACACGCGTTCGAAGCCGCCGACGATCAGGCGCTTCAGGTACAGCTCCGGCGCGATGCGCAGGAACATCTGCATGTCGAGCGCGTTGTGATGCGTGACGAACGGCTTCGCGGCCGCGCCGCCCGGGATCGGGTGCAGCATCGGCGTCTCGACTTCCATGAACTCGGCGTTGTCCATGAACTTGCGGATCGACGCGATCGTCTTGGTGCGGGCGCGGAACGTGTCGCGCGTTTCCGGCGTGACGATCAGGTCGACGTAGCGCTGGCGGTAGCGCATTTCCTGGTCCGACAGGCCGTGGAACTTGTCCGGCAGCGGGCGCAGCGCCTTCGACAGCAGGCGCAGCTCCTTGCACTGGACCGACAGCTCGCCCTTGTTGGTGCGGAACAGCACGCCGCGCGCGGCGACGATGTCGCCGAGGTCCCACTTCTTGAATGCGTCGTAGGTTTCCGCACCGACGTCGTTCGGCGTCACGAAGAACTGGATCTGGCCCGAACCGTCCTGCACCGTCGCGAAACTTGCCTTGCCCATCACGCGCTTGAGCATCATGCGGCCGGCAACCGATACCTCGACCGGGTTCGCTTCGAGCGCGGCCTTGTCCGAATCGGCGAATTTCGCCTGCAGGTCGGCAGCGTGGTGCTCGGGCCGGAAATCGTTCGGGTAGGCGACGCCTTGCTCGCGCAGGGCGCGCAGCTTCTCGCGGCGCTCAGAGATGATCTGGTTTTCGTCCGCGGTGACGGCGGGCTGCGTTTGGGTCGGTTCGGTCATGATGGTCGGAATTCGGAGTGGGTGCGGCAACGCAAACGGGAAGGGCAAGGGGGCGCGACCCGGCAGGGTCGCGCCGCGGCGCTTACACGCCCTGTTTGAGGCTCGCGCTGATGAAGTCGTCGAGGTCGCCGTCGAGGACGGCTCGCGTGTTGCTCATTTCGACGTTCGTGCGCAGGTCCTTCACGCGGCTCTGGTCGAGCACGTACGAACGGATCTGGTGGCCCCAGCCCACATCGGTCTTGCTCGATTCGAGCTTGTCCTGTTCGGCCTGGCGCTTGCGCATTTCAACTTCGTACAGGCGCGATTTCAGCATCGCCATCGCTTCGGCGCGGTTGCGGTGCTGCGAGCGGTCGTTCTGGCACTGCACGACGATGCCGGTCGGCATGTGCGTGATCCGCACCGCGGAGTCGGTCTTGTTGATGTGCTGACCGCCCGCGCCCGATGCGCGGTACGTGTCGATGCGCAGGTCGGCCGGGTTGATCTCGACTTCGATCGAGTCGTCGATTTCCGGGTAGACGAACACCGACGAGAACGACGTGTGGCGGCCGCCCGACGAGTCGAACGGCGACTTGCGCACGAGGCGGTGAATGCCCGTTTCGGTGCGCAGGAAGCCGTACGCGTATTCGCCCGAGACCTTGACCGTCGCGTTCTTGATGCCGGCGACGTCGCCGTCGGACTCTTCGAGCACTTCGGCCTTGAAGCCCTTGCGTTCGCAGTAGCGCAGGTACTGGCGCAGCAGCATCGATGCCCAGTCGCACGCTTCGGTGCCGCCGGCGCCGGCCTGGATGTCGATGAAGCAGTTGTTCGGGTCGGCCGGGTTCGAGAACATCCGGCGGAACTCGATGTCACCCACGCGCGCCTCGAGCTTGGCAGCGTCTTCTTCCGACGCGACGAGCGTGTCCTCGTCGCCTTCCTCGCGGGCCAGCTCGAACAGGTCGAGCGCGTCGCGCAGGTCGCCATCGAGCGCGGTGAGCGTCGTGACGACGCCCTCGAGCAGCTTCTTCTCGCGACCGAGCGCCTGGGCGTTCTTCGAATCGTTCCAGACGTTCGGGTCTTCGAGTTCCTTGTTGACTTCGGTCAGACGCGCAGCTTTGGCGTCGTAGTCAAAGATACCCCCGGAGCTCGCCCGCGCGGTTGCGCAGGTCGAGCAGGGAGCTTTCGATCGCGTTGAGACGTTCCGCTTCCATGATCGTTCGCTATTCTTGCTTCGTAAAAAAGCGGAATTATAGCCGATCGGCGGGGTTGCCCGGTGACGCAAACGATGCTCGCACGCGCGCCGCGGCCCCGTCCGGCGCGGCGTGCATGCATCGGCGGGCATTGCGGGCCGGGCGGCCCGCGCTCAGCCGGCCGCGTGTTCGACGATCAGCTGGACGCGCGTGACGCCGTTCCACGTGTCGGCGACGAGGCGGTAGGCGACCAGTGCGCTCTCCGGCAGCGGCTCCGTGTGGTTGAACCAGATCGCGTTGAAGCGTTGCCGGCCGCGCGCCAGCTGCAGTTTCAGATGCTTTTCCTTCACGAGCGACTGCGACACGACGTCGAATTCGCCCGAGAAAAGCGGGGCCGGAAAACCTTGCCCCCAGACGGCCTCGTCGAGCAGCCCGACGAACTGCGGCGTGAAGTACGCGTCTTCGAGTTCGCCGTCGGTTTCGATCACGCGGGCGAGCGCGTCGTCGGACAGCCATTCGCGCGCGACGGCCTCGAACGCGGCCGCGAAGCGGGGCACGTTCTCGGTGTCGAGCGTGAGGCCGGCCGCCATCGCGTGGCCGCCGAACGCGACGATCAGGTCCGGTTCGCGTTTCGACACGAGGTCGAGCGCGTCGCGCAGGTGGAAGCCTGGAATCGAGCGGCCCGAACCCTTGACCCGCTTGCCTTCGTCGTCCGCATGCGCAAACGTGAACGACGGGCGGTGGAATTTTTCCTTGAGCCGGCCGGCGACGATGCCGATCACGCCCTGATGCCACTCGGGGTTGAAGAGGGTGATCGTGCACGCGTCGGCCGGATCGACGTCGGCGAGATCGGCGAGCGCCTGCTGCTGCATGCCGGCTTCGATTTCGCGGCGTTCCCGGTTCATCACGTCGAGCTGCTGCGCGAGATCCCATGCGCGGCCGATATCGTCGGTGATCAGGCACTCGATGCCGAGCGACATGTCGGACAGCCGCCCGGCGGCGTTCAGGCGCGGGCCGAGGCCGAAGCCGAGGTCGAAGCCCGATGCCGTGCGCGCTTCGCGCGCGGCGGCCCGGAACAGCGCGGCGACGCCTGGCTGCATGCGGCCGTTGCGGATGCGCTGCAGCCCCTGCGCAACCAGCACGCGATTGTTGCCGTCGAGCCGCACGACGTCGGCGACGGTGCCGAGCGCGACGAGGTCGAGCAGGCCGTCGAGACGCGGCTCGGCTTCCTTGCTCGCGAACGCGCCGCGGCGACGCAGCTCGGCGCGCAGTGCGAGCAGCACGTAGAACATCACGCCGACGCCGGCGAGGTGCTTGCTCGGGAACGCGCAGCCGGGCTGATTCGGGTTGACGATCGCGCGCGCGGCCGGCAGCGCGTCGCCGGGCAGGTGGTGATCGGTCACGAGCACGTCGATGCCGCGCGCATTCGCGGCTTCGACGCCCGTCACGCTCGCGATGCCGTTATCGACGGTGATCAGCAGGTCGGGCTTGCGCGCGGCGGCGAGTTCGACGATCTCGGGCGTGAGGCCGTAGCCGTATTCGAATCGGTTCGGCACCAGGTAGTCGATCTGCGCGCCGAACATCCGCAGGCCGCGCACCGCGACTGCGCACGCGGTTGCCCCGTCGCAGTCGTAATCGGCGACCACGAGCAGGCGCCGCTTGTCGGCGATCGCGTCGGCGAGCAGCGATGCGGCGTCGGCGCAGCCTTTCAGCTCGGTGGGCGGAACGAGTCGCGCCAGCGCGGTTTCGATGTCGGCGGGGGACTGCACGCCGCGCGACGCGTACAGGCGTGCAAGGACGGGATGCAGGCCATGGCGCGCGAGCACTTCGGCGTCGGCGGGCGCGACGGGACGGGTAACGATCCGGGTCATTCGGGGTCTGCTTGTTATTCGAACAGGGAGGCCAGCGCGCGGCGGCGCCAGAACTTGCGCAGATCGCCGCGCGTCGCGTGCAGCGTCACGGAGCTCGTATCGCCGCACAGCGTGAAATCGACGCTCGCGAGCTCGCCGTTCTGCAGCGCGGCAAGGGCCGGCGCGAACCAGTCGCGCTCGAGCGCGACGAGTCCGTCGTGCCAGCGCGCCCAGTCCTGCTCGATGAACGGGGTGGTCAGCACCGGCAGTTCGACGAGCGTCGCGCCATCTGCGGCGGGCAGTGCGCCGAACACGGCAGGCGGCGCGCCGGCGTCGGCTTGCGCGGCGCGCGCGAGGCCGAGCGCCGCGGGCGATGCGGACAGCACGCGCGCGAACGGCTTGCCGACCGGCTTCAGCGTGCCCTGCGCATGAAACCAGATCGAATTGACGGCCGGCAGGCCACGCGCCTCGCGGGCCTCGTTGACCGGGTGCTGGAACCACGCCATCTGCACTTCGTTCTGCAGCTTCATCCACATCCGCGAGCGCTCGCCCGTATGGGCCTCGTGCGGCAGCCAGATCTCGATGTTGCGGCCGCTCGCGCGCAGCGGTGCGGCGCCGGCCAGGCGAGCGAGCTGCCCGCTCGACAGGTACCAGCGTGACGGGTTCGGTGCCTCGAGCCGGACGCCGAGCTCCTCGATCAGCGGCCGCGCGACCGCGAGCAGCGCGGCTGCGTCGCCTTCGTCGAGTGCGAGGGCCGCCGGGTCGACGAGCACCAGGTGATCGTGCGCGATTTCGACGTGGACGGGCTCGACGCAGGCCCACGCGTGCGTGGCGGGGTCGCCGCCGTCCGCCAGCAGCATGTAGGGCGCGAGCGGCGCCTCGTCCGCGGCGTTGCCCTGGGTGGCGCCGAACTGGCGGGCCAGCCAGCGCTCGTGTGGCAGCGTGCGCTGGAAGTCTTCGCCGGCCACGCGCTCGACGAGGCTGGCGCGGGCGAGCAACTTTTCGAGCGCGGGGCTGTCCAGCGTATGCAGGGACGAGGCCGCATCGGCCGCCGACGGCAGCGCGAACGGAACGAGAAAATGGAGGCGTCGGTCGTGCATGATGGTGCGCATTGTATGGCAAACTGCGCGCGTGATCGGGCCGGCTGACGGCCCGTTCGCGTCCGGCGGCCGTTTTTCGACCGTGCCCGGGCCGGTGGCCGCCACCGGGCGGCGGTCCGGCCGCGGGGCGCCTCCCCGCCGTAACCAGCAGAAAGGATTCGCTTGAAACTTCCGTACGAATGGCAGATCGGCTGGCGCTACACGCGCGCCGGCAAACGCACGACCGGTAACGGCTTCATTTCCTTCATCGCGCTCGTGTCGATGCTCGGGATCGCGCTCGGCGTCGCGGCGCTGATCGTCGTGCTGTCGGTGATGAACGGCTTCCAGAAGGAGGTGCGCGACCGCATGCTGTCGGTGCTCGCGCACGTCGAGGTGTTCTCGCCGACGGGCTCGATGCCCGACTGGCAACTGACCGCGCAGGAAGCGCGGCGCAATCCGTCGGTGATCGGCGCGGCGCCGTACGTCGACGCGCAGGCGCTGCTCACCCGCCAGGACGCGGTCAGCGGCGTGATGCTGCGCGGCGTCGAGCCGACGCTCGAGCCGCAGGTGTCGGACATCGGCAAGGACATGAAGGCGGGCCAACTGGCTGCGCTGGTGCCGGGCCAGTTCGGCATCGTGCTGGGCGATGCGCTCGCGGGCAATCTCGGCGTGACGGTCGGCGACAAGGTCACGCTGGTCGCGCCGGAAGGTTCGATCACGCCGGCCGGCATGATGCCTCGGCTGAAGCAGTTCACGGTCGTCGGCGTGTTCGAGTCCGGGCACTACGAATACGACAGCACGCTCGCGATGATCAACATCCGCGACGCCGAGGCGCTGTTCCGGATGGCCGCGCCGACCGGCGTGCGGTTGCGGCTGAAGGACATGCAGAAGGCGCCGGACGTGGCGGTCGAGTTGTCGCATACGCTGTCGGGCAGCCTGTACATCCGCGACTGGACCCAGCAGAACAAGACGTGGTTCTCGGCCGTGCAGATCGAAAAGCGGATGATGTTCATCATCCTCACGCTGATCATTGCGGTGGCCGCGTTCAACCTCGTGTCGTCGCTCGTGATGACGGTGACCAACAAGCAGGCCGACATCGCGATCCTGCGCACGCTCGGCGCGCAGCCGGGGTCGATCATGAAGATCTTCGTCGTGCAGGGCGTGACGATCGGCTTCGTCGGTACGGCGTCGGGCGTCGCGCTCGGGTGCCTGATCGCGTGGAGCATCCCGTGGCTGATCCCGATGATCGAACACCTGTTCGGCGTGCAGTTCCTGCCGCCGTCCGTGTACTTCATCAGCGAGTTGCCGTCCGAACTCGTCGCGAGCGACGTGATCCGGATCGGGCTGATCGCGTTCGCGCTGTCGGCGGTCGCGACGCTCTATCCGAGCTGGCGCGGCGCGAAGGTGAAGCCGGCGGAGGCGCTCCGCTATGAATGATCGCGCGACCGCATTCGCGGATTCACGACAACACAACAAACAGGATTCGGCAGGTATGCAGGAATACGTGCTTCAGGCGCGCGGGATCACGAAGGCGTTCGTGCAGGGCGGCTTCAACGTGCAGGTGCTCAACAATACCGAGCTGACGGTGCGGCGCGGCGAGAAGCTCGCGATCGTCGGCGCGTCGGGGTCCGGCAAGAGCACGCTGCTGCACGTGCTGGGCGGGCTCGACGAGCCCAGCGCCGGCGAAGTGTCGCTGCTCGGCAAGCCGTTCACGCAACTCGCCGAGCGCGAGCGCAACGAACTGCGCAACCGTGCGCTCGGTTTCGTCTACCAGTTTCATCATCTGCTGCCCGAGTTCACCGCGCTCGACAACGTCGCGATGCCGCTGCGCATTCGCCGGATGACGACCGAGGACGCGCGCGAGCAGGCCCAGGCGATGCTCGAGCGCGTCGGTCTCGGCCCGCGTGCGAAGCACCGGCCGGGTGAGCTGTCGGGCGGCGAGCGGCAGCGCGTGGCGATCGCTCGCGCGCTGGTCACGAATCCCGCGTGCGTGCTCGCCGACGAGCCGACCGGCAATCTCGACGGCACGACGGCCGATACGGTGTTCAACCTGATGCTCGAGCTGTCCGAGACGCTCGAAACGAGCTTCGTGATCGTCACGCACGATCCCGATCTCGCCGCGCGCTGCGACCGCATCATGCGGTTGCGCGACGGTGTGCTGCACGAGGAGCCGGCGCTGCCGGTGTAAGAAGCGAACGCGCTTGGGCTGCTGCCGGAGTGGTCCCGGTGCAGCGCCAGGGCGCAGGACTGCCGCCATGTGGATCGACACGCACTGCCATCTCGACGCCGCCGAATTCGATGCCGACCGCGACGCGGTCGCGCACGCGGCGCGCGCGGCCGGCGTGTCGCGCATCGTGATCCCCAGCGTCGGGCGCGACAACTTCACGACGGTGCGCGAACTCGCGCAACGTACGCCGGGCGCGGTCTACGCGCTAGGCATCCATCCGATGTATACGCCACGCGCACGCGACGAGGATCTCGACCTGCTGCGCATGGAGATCGAGGCGAGCCTCGACGATCCGCGCTTCGTCGCGATCGGCGAGATCGGCCTCGACTATTTCGTGCCGGGGCTCGACGAAGATCGGCAGCAGTTCTTCTACCAGGGGCAGCTCAAGCTGGCGCGCGAATTCGACCTGCCCGTGCTGTGTCACGTGCGCAAGTCACAGGATCGGGTGCTGGCCGGACTGCGCCGTTTGGGCGTGCGGCGCGGTATCGCGCATGCGTTCAACGGCAGTTTCCAGCAGGCCGAAGCGTTTCTCGCGCAAGGGCTGCATCTCGGTTTCGGCGGCAACGTGACCTTCTCGCGCGCGCTGCAGATCCGCCGGCTCGCGACGGAGTTGCCGCTCGACGCGCTCGTCGTCGAGACCGACGCACCCGACATCGCGCCCGAATGGGCATACAAATCCCGCAACACACCCGACCAGGTGCCGCGCATCGGCGACGTGCTCGCCGAGCTGCGTGGGCTCGACGCCGGCGCGGTGTCCCTATGCACTTCGGCTAACGCGCTCGCCGCGCTGCCGCGACTCGCACTTTCGTCCGCATAATCGTTGCCCTGATGCGCCGCATTCTCGATGGCGGCGTCGGGTCGACGAGGAGGGGCGATGCGCGTGTGGTGGATCGCGTTCGCGCTCGGCGTGGTCGTACTGCAGCGGCAGGCGGCGTTGCCGGGTGCGCTCGCATGGACGATCGGTGTGGCCGGGCTCGCGGGTTGCGCGGTGCTGAGCGTGTGGTGCATGCGTCGCCGGCGTACACGCAAGACCGCCATGTTCGGATGGATGCTGTGTGCGCTCGCGGCGTGCGATGCAGGGTTCGGTTACGCGGCCGCACGGGCCGAATGGCGGCTGCGCGATAGCTTGCCCGTCGAGTGGGAAGGGCGCGACATCGTCGTCACCGGCGTGATTCGCGGGCTGCCCGTGATCGACGAGACAGGCGCGCGGCTGCTGTTCGCGGTCGAGTCGAACGATGCGGGGCTGGCCCGTTTCCCGCCGCTGATCCGGCTTTCGTGGCGCGCGTATGGCGCATCGGCGACACGCGATCCACTTCCCGACCTGCGCGCCGCACAGCGCTGGCGTTTCGTCGTGCGCCTGAAGCGCCCGCATGCCGAGGCCAATCCGGGTGTGCGCGACAGCGAGGCGGCGTGGCTGGCCGCAGGCATACGCGCGATCGGTTATGTCAGCGCGCCCCGGCGGGCGGAAATGCACGATGCGCGCGCAGCGGGATGGCGTGCGTCGATCGATCGGCTGCGCGACGTGCTGCGCGCGCGCATCGGCGAGTCGCTCGGCAGCGACGCCGGTCATCGCGGCATCGTCGCCGCGCTCGCGATCGGCGACCAGTCTGGCATCGGCGATGACGACTGGCACGTGCTGCGCAGCACGGGCACGAGCCACCTCGTCGCGATTTCCGGCCTTCATGTCGGGCTCGTCGGCGCGATCGCGGGCGGGCTCGTGTCGATGGTCTGGCGTCGCCTGCGATGGCGCACACGGGCTGCAACGCTCGCGTTTCCGGCACCGTACGCAGCCGCGCTCGCCGCGCTGGCAGCCGCGGCCGGCTATGCGGCGCTTGCCGGCTTCAACGTGCCGGCGCAGCGCGCATGGTGGATGATCGCGGCCGGCGGCATTGCGTACCTGGCCGGGCGCAGCGTACCGACTTCCGCCGTGCTGTGCGCGGCGCTCGGCGGCGTGCTGCTTGCCGACCCGTGGGCCGTGCTGTCGGCCGGATTCTGGCTGTCGTTCGGGGCGGTCGCCGTGATCCTGCTGGCCATTGCCGGCTTGCGTGCCGCGCGCGAGGCCGATGCGGAAAGCGGGGAGGGCGACGGCACGGCCGGCTTGTCGAGCCGGTTGCGCGGGTGGGGGGCACGCGCCGCGCGCCGTATCGCCGAAGCCACGCGCGTGCAGTACGCGGTGACGATCGGTCTCGCGCCGCTGACGGCCGCATGGTTCGCTCAAATATCGTTGTCGGGCCCGTTCGGCAACGCGTTCGCGATTCCGTGGGTCAGCTCGGTCGTGACGCCCGTCGTGCTGGCCGGTATCGCGCTGCCCGCGCCGTTCGATGCATACGCGTTCCGGCTTGCGCATGCGGCGCTCGAACCGATGATGACGCTGCTCGGATACCTCGCCGACTGGCCGGCCGGCGTATTCTGGCTGCGCATGCCCGACTGGCCGGTGCTGGTGCTGGCCTGCGTGGGCGTCGCATGGGCGCTGATGCCGCGCGGCTGGCCGTTGCGCTGGGCGGCCCCGATCACGTGGCTGCCGCTCGTCGCGCCGGCGTCTGATGCGCCGCCGCCGGGCAGCTTCCGGCTGACCGTTTTTGACGTCGGGCAGGGCGCGTCGGTGCTGGTGGAGACTGCGCGGCGCACCTTGCTGTTCGATGCGGGGCCGGGCGCGGAGTCGACCCACGCCGGCGCGCGGATCGTCGCGCCGGCGTTGCGTGCACGCGGCATCGCGGTGATCGATTCGCTCGTGCTCAGTCACGCGGATGCCGATCACGCGGGCGGTGCACCGGCCGTCTATGCGGCAGCCGACGTGCGCCAACTGCTGGCCGGCATCGTGCCGAACAGCCGGTTGTGGCGCGATGCGGCCGCCGCCGGCGTCGCCGACCGGCTGCCGTGCGCGGCCGGACAGCGTTGGACCTGGGACGGCGTCGCGTTCACGATGCTGTGGCCGCAAGGCGGCCCGGGCGCGGGCTCGTCGAACGGGCGGTCGTGCGTGCTGCGGATCGACGCGGGCGAGACGTCCGCGCTGCTGACGGGCGACGTCGATGCGCGCGGCGAACGCCGGCTCGTGGACGCTGCGCGCGACGCGCTGGCCGCGCAGATCCTGGTCGTTCCGCACCACGGCAGCCGTACGTCGTCGGTCGAGCCTTTCCTCGATTCGGTCGGGCCGCGCGTCGCGGTATTTCCTGTAGGCTATCGCAATCGTTTCGGGCATCCGCACCGGACGGTGCTCGCCCGTTACGAGGCGCGCGGGATCCCGCTGCCGCGCACCGATCGCGACGGCGCCGTGCGGTTCGACGTCGCGCCGGCCGACGGCGGGTTTGCCTTTGAGCGTCATCGCGACGTTCGGCGACGGTACTGGATGGATCGGTGAGCGCGGCGTAAGCCGGCGTGTCGATAAAGATGGCCCGGGATCCGCGCTCAATGCCGAAGCGTGGGCCCGGCAGAACGCGAAGCATGGGACGATAGTAAGTGCTAAAGCACTAACTCTCGTCGACTGCCAAGCATGGGACCGGAGTAAGCGCTGAAGCGCCAACTCCGGTCGACAAAGGAGACATCGGCGTTTGAAGGACATCCTCCACTTCTCGCATGCGAACGGCTTTCCGGCGTCGACGTACCGCACGATCTTCGCCGAGCTGGCCGACGACTACGAGCTGCGCTACATCGAACGGATCGGCCACGACCGCCGCTACCCGGTGACGCGCGACTGGCCGCATCTCGTCGAGCAACTGCTCGACGACATCGGCAGCCGCTACGAGCGTCCCGTCTGGCTCGTCGGCCATTCGCTCGGCGGCTACCTGTCGCTGATGGCCGCGCTGAAGAAACCGCAATGGGTGCGCGGGGTCGTGATGATCGATTCGCCGATCATCGCGGGCTGGCGCGCCGGGGCATTGCGCGCGAGCCAGTGGGCGGGGCTCGACGAGCGGCTGTCGCCGGCCGCCGCGACGCGCAACCGGCGTACGCACTGGGTAAGCCGTGACGAAGTCTGGCGGCACTTCCGCGAGAAACCGGCGTTCGCCCGCTGGGACGAACGGATGCTGGCCGACTACATCGACTACGGGATTCCACAGGCCGGTGCCGACGGCGAGCGCTCGCTCGCGTTCGACCGGCAGGTCGAATACCTGATCTACCGGACGCTGCCGCACACGCTCGGCCCGCGGCTCGCACATGGCGCGCCGGTGCCGCTCGGCTTTCTTGCCGGCACGCGTTCGCGCGAAGTGCGCCAGGTCGGGCTCGATGCGACACGCCGCGCGGCGCGCGGCCGCGTCGAATGGCTGGAAGGCAGCCACCTGTTTCCGATGGAGCGGCCGCTCGAGACCGCCCGTGCATTGCAGCGGATGCTGAATTCGCTGAAGGCGGCGGAGGGCGATGTGTCGCAGGGCGTCACCCCGCTCGCGAAGCGCGCGTGACGCACGGTTTCGCGGCCGGTGCGCCGCCTCCGGCACGCGCGGTTGCACCGGCCCGGCGGGCGGCTTCGTCCCGGCGCGCACGGCTGGTGCGGGTCGGCGCGAAAGGGCGGGATCATCACGCCAATTGCTGAGAGAAGGGCGGCCTTTACGGTATAATCCGTTTTTCCCGCGAGCATCCAGCGATGACCAAATATGTTTTCGTCACCGGCGGCGTAGTTTCTTCCCTTGGCAAGGGTATTGCCGCCGCTTCCCTCGCCGCGATCCTTGAATCGCGCGGTCTGAAAGTCACCCTCCTCAAACTCGATCCCTACATCAACGTCGACCCCGGCACGATGAGCCCGTTCCAGCACGGCGAAGTGTTCGTGACGGAAGACGGAGCGGAGACCGACCTCGACCTCGGCCACTACGAGCGCTTCATCAGCACGAAGATGCGCAAGGCCAACAACTTCACGACCGGCCAGATCTACGAATCGGTGATCCGCAAGGAACGCCGCGGCGACTATCTCGGCAAGACCGTGCAGGTCATTCCGCACATCACGAACGAAATCCAGGCGTTCATCGAGCGCGGGGCCGCGTCGGCCACCTGCGGTGAGCCGGATGTCGCGATCGTCGAGATCGGCGGTACGGTCGGCGACATCGAGTCGCTGCCGTTCCTTGAAGCCGCGCGCCAGATGAGCCTGCGCCTCGGCCGCAACAGCGCGTGCTTCGTGCACCTGACGCTGGTGCCGTACGTCGCGACGGCCGGCGAGCTGAAGACGAAGCCGACCCAGCACAGCGTGCAGAAGCTGCGCGAGATCGGCATCCTGCCGCACGTGCTGCTGTGCCGTGCCGACCGCCGCATTCCGGACGACGAATCGAAGAAGATCTCGATGTTCTCGAACGTGCCGGAAGACGCCGTGATCTCGGTGTGGGACGCCGACAGCATCTACAAGATTCCGCAGATGCTGCACGACCAGGGCCTCGATCGCATCATCTGCGAGGAACTGAAGCTGTCGCCGAAGGACGCCGACCTGACCATGTGGTCGGAGCTCGTCGAGAAGCTCGAGAACCCGAAGCACGAAGTGACGATCGGCATGGTCGGCAAGTATGTCGACCTGACCGAGTCGTACAAGTCGCTGATCGAAGCGCTGCGCCACGCATCGCTGCACACGTCGACCAAGGTCAACATCGAATACATCGACTCGGAAGAAATCGAGACGAACGGTGTCGACAGCCTGAAGCATCTCGACGCCGTGCTGGTGCCGGGCGGTTTCGGCCGTCGCGGCACGGAAGGCAAGATCGCGGCGATCCGCTATGCGCGTGAAGCGAAGGTGCCGTATCTCGGCATCTGCCTCGGCATGCAGCTCGCGGTGATCGAGTTCGCGCGCGACGTCGTCGGCCTGAAGCAGGCGAACAGCACGGAATTCGAGCCGGACACGCCGGAACGCGTGGTCGCGCTGATCACCGAATGGTACGACCGCGACGGCAAGGTCGAGACGCGCACCGAGGAGTCCGATCTGGGCGGCACGATGCGCCTGGGTTCGCAGCGCTGCCCGATCAAGCCGGGCACGATGGCGGAAGAGATCTACGGCAAGGACGTGAACGAGCGCCATCGCCACCGTTATGAAGTCAATAACCGCTTCGTGCCCCAGCTCGAAGCAGGCGGCCTTATCATCAGCGCCCGTACCCCGAGCGAGGATCTGCCGGAAATGATGGAGCTGCCGCGTTCGATGCACCCGTGGTTCGTCGGCGTCCAGTTCCACCCGGAATTCACGTCCACGCCGCGTGACGGCCATCCCCTCTTCAAGTCGTTCGTCGAAGCTGCGCTTGTCAACAAGCAAGCGCGCGGAGTGTAAGCATGAAGCTGTGCGATTTCGAGGTCGGTCTCGACAAGCCTTTCTTCCTGATCGCGGGTACCTGCGTGGTCGAATCGGAGCAAATGACGATCGACACGGCGGGCCGCCTGAAGGAGATCTGCGCGAAGCTGAACATTCCGTTCATCTACAAGTCGTCCTACGACAAGGCGAACCGCAGCTCGGGCAAGTCGTTCCGTGGCCTCGGAATGGACGAGGGCCTGCGGATCCTGTCCGAGGTGAAGCGCCAGCTCGGGCTGCCGGTGCTGACCGACGTGCATTCGATCGAGGAGATCGAGCAGGTCGCGTCGGTCGTCGACGTGCTGCAGACGCCGGCGTTCCTGTGCCGCCAGACCGATTTCATCCATGCGTGCGCGCGCTCGGGCAAACCCGTCAACATCAAGAAGGGCCAGTTCCTCGCGCCGCACGACATGAAGAACGTGATCGACAAGGCGCGCGAAGCGGCTCGTGAAGCGGGGCTGTCGGAAGATCGCTTCATGGCGTGCGAGCGCGGTGTCTCGTTCGGCTACAACAATCTGGTGTCGGACATGCGTTCGCTCGCGATCATGCGCGAGACGAGCGCGCCGGTCGTGTTCGATGCGACCCATTCGGTGCAACTGCCGGGCGGGCAGGGCACGAGCTCGGGCGGCCAGCGCGAATTCGTGCCGGTGCTCGCACGTGCGGCGGTCGCGACGGGCGTCGCGGGCCTGTTCATGGAGACGCACCCGAATCCGGCCGAGGCAAAGTCGGATGGCCCGAACGCGGTGCCGCTGAACCGGATGAGCGCGCTGCTGGAGACCCTCGTCACGCTCGACCAGGCGGTGAAGCGCAATCCGTTCCTGGAAAACGATTTCAATTAAAGATCGAATGAACCTTGCGACGGCTTCGCGCGTCAGTAGCGAAAGCGGTTCAGGCGCGCGCGCCGTCGCAGTTTGAAGAATCCATCGTCATTCTCAGAGGAAACCCATGAGTGCAATCGTAGATATCATCGGCCGCGAGATTCTGGATTCGCGCGGCAACCCCACCGTCGAATGCGACGTGCTGCTCGAATCGGGCACGATGGGCCGCGCGGCGGTGCCGTCGGGCGCGTCCACCGGCTCGCGTGAAGCGATCGAACTGCGCGACGGCGAAGCCGGCCGCTACAACGGCAAGGGCGTGCTGAAGGCAGTCGAGCATATCAACACCGAAATCTCCGAAGCCATCATGGGCCTCGACGCGTCGGAACAGGCGTTCCTCGACAAGACGCTGCTCGAACTGGACGGCACCGACAACAAGTCGCGCCTCGGCGCGAACGCGATGCTGGCCGTGTCGATGGCCGTCGCGAAGGCAGCCGCCGAAGAGGCAGGCCTGCCGCTGTACCGCTACTTCGGCGGCTCGGGTGCGATGCAACTGCCGGTGCCGATGATGAACATCGTCAACGGCGGCGCGCACGCGAACAACAGCCTCGACATCCAGGAATTCATGATCGTCCCGGTCAGCCAGCCGACGTTCCGTGAAGCCCTGCGTTGCGGCGCGGAAGTGTTCCACGCACTGAAGAAGATCCTGAGCGACCGCGGCATGAGCACGGCAGTTGGCGACGAAGGCGGCTTCGCGCCGAACTTCGGCAGCAACGACGAGTGCCTGTCGACGATCCTGCAGGCAATCGAGAAGGCAGGCTACCGTGCGGGCGAAGACGTGCTGCTCGCGCTCGACTGCGCGGCATCCGAGTTCTACCACGACGGCAAGTACCAGCTCGCAGGCGAAGGCCTGCAACTGTCGTCGGCCGAATTCACCGACTACCTCGCGACGCTCGCCGACAAGTTCCCGATCGTGTCGATCGAGGACGGCATGCACGAAAGCGACTGGGAAGGCTGGAAGCTGCTGACCGATCGCCTCGGCAAGAAGGTGCAGCTGGTCGGCGACGACCTGTTCGTCACGAACACGCGCATCCTGAAGGAAGGCATCGAGAAGGGCATCGCTAACTCGATCCTCATCAAGATCAACCAGATCGGTACGCTGACCGAAACGTTCGCGGCAATCGAAATGGCGAAGCGCGCGGGCTACACGGCCGTGATCTCGCACCGTTCGGGCGAAACCGAAGATTCGACGATCGCGGACATCGCGGTCGGCCTGAACGCCGGTCAGATCAAGACGGGTTCGCTGTCGCGCAGCGACCGCATCTCGAAGTACAACCAGCTGCTGCGCATCGAGGAAGATCTCGGCGACATCGCAAGCTACCCGGGTAAATCGGCTTTCTATAACCTGCGCTAACGCGCTACTATCGGGTTCGTCATATCGACGCCGCTCTGTGCATGTGCGCGGAGCGGCGCTTCTTATATCTGCGGTTCTTACATGCGGCTTGTCACTGTCGTCCTGATTGCCTTGCTGGCGCTCATTCAGTACCCCCTATGGTGGGGACACGGCGGCTGGCTGCGGGTGCATGAATTGCGTCAGCAGCTCGACGACCAGCTCCAGAAGAACGCGGACGAGAAGCTGCGCAACGAGCGCACCGCAGGCGAAGTGCAGGATCTGCAGGGCGGCACTGCGGCCATCGAAGAGCGCGCGCGCTACGAGATGGGCATGGTGAAGGATGGCGAAGTGTTCGTGCAGTTCGTGTCGCCGAATGCGCCTGCCGTACCGCTGAACAACACGCCGTCGAATACGTCGACGCGCGGCGCCGTCTCCGCGGCACCGGTGCGTGTCGTGCCGAATCCGCAGTCGATCGCGAAGCCGTCGCGGCATCATGGCGGCGACAAGGGCAAGGCCGCGCATCACTGAGGCACGATTGCTCGAACCCATTGAAAAAGCGCGGGAAATGCCGCGCTTTTTTATTTCCTGCCGGTAGTCAATCGGCTGAGCGATGCACGCTCACCACCACCATCCCGGGTAGCCGTAGCTGATGCCCGAGCCCCAGCGATTGCCCCATCCGCCGTAATACCCGCCGTAGACCGTCACCGGCGGCGGCGAGTAATAGGCCCATGCGCGCGCGGCTGCCTCGGCTGCCATCGCATTGTTCTGTTCGCGCAGCACCTGCTGGTCGATCTCGTCATAGCGCTTGCGTTCGGCGCTCGACAGCGCGGGCGGCTGGCCGCCCGATGCACCGGGTTCGGGCAGGCGGCTCAGGATCGTGGAAGTCGGCGGCGGCATCGCGCAGCCGGCCAGCACGAGCGCGCCGGCGGCAACGGTTGTCAGGACGATGATGCGGAACGGACGATGAAGCGGGCGATTCATGTGTTTCTCCTGCAGCGCGCCGACGACGGGAAGCGGCTTGCGCCGAAGTGCGTGACTTCGGTGCCGGAGCCTTGCGTGCGACGCTCGTGCGTCATTATGCGCCCGTGCCCGGACGGCGGGCACCGGGCCACTGATCAGTGACGCTGCTCGGTCGCGGGCGCGATGCCCGTCTCGACGCCGGGTGCCGCGAACAGCTGCGCGACATCGACCGGATCGAATTCATAGCGCTGGTTGCAGAACTCGCAATGAATCTCGACATGGCCGCGCTCGACGATCACGCTGTCGACTTCTTCACGGCCGAGCATGCGCAGCATCGCGCCGACCTTCTCGCGCGAGCACGAGCACTGGAAACGCGTGCCGGCCGGTTCGAAGTGCTGTACGTTTTCCTGCCAGAACAGCCGGCGGAACACGACTTCCGGTTCGACCTCGAGCAGTTCCTGTGCGGACAGCGTGCCGCCGAGCGTGCAGACGCGCTCCCACGTATCGGTATCGGTTTCGGCATTACGCGGCACGATGCCGCCGTCGCCCGGCAGCTTCTGCAGCAGCATGCCCACCGCGCGGTCGCGATCGGCCGCGAGCCACATCCGCGTGTCGAGCTGCTCCGAGTGATGCATGTAATGCTCGAGTACCTGCGAGACGGATTCGAGCGGGCCGTCGACACCGTTCAGCGGCACGATGCCCTGATACGGCTGCTGGCCCGGCAGCTTGTCGGCCGGATCGAGCGTGATCACGCAGCGGCCGTGGCCGCTCGCGTTGACGAGCGACGCGAAGCGTGTGTCGTCGCCGATCGTCTGGGCGGAGTCGCCGGCGAACTTCGCGGTGGCCCGCATCGACAGATCCGAGCTGCACTGGACGACCAGCATCTGGACCGGCCCGTCGCCGAAGATCTGCATGATCAGGGTGCCGTTGAATTTCAGGTTCGCGGACAGCAGCGCGCACGCGGCCATCATCTCGCCGAGCACCGTGCGCACGGGGGCAGGGTAGTCGCGGCGGGCGAGCACTTCCTGCCACGTATTGCGCAGCGAAACGATTTCGCCGCGCACGGGCGCCGCATTGAACATGAATTTCTGTAACTGGTCGCTCACTCTTCTTCCTTGAAATCCGTGCGAATCACCCGATCCGCACGAGTTGCTCCTTGAAATGCGCACGCCGCTCGACGTACGTCTTCGCGTTCGTGCGCAGCCGCGCAATGTCTTCCGCCGACAGCTCGCGCACGACTTTCGCCGGTGCGCCGAGAATCAGCGAGTTGTCCGGGAACGTCTTGCCCTCCGTCACGACCGCGCCGGCACCAACCAGACAGTTGCGGCCGATGACCGCTCCATTCAAGACCACCGCCTGGATACCGACCAGCGAACCTTCGCCGATCGTGCAGCCGTGCAGCATGGCCTGGTGCCCGATCGTCACGTTTTCGGCAATCGTCAGCGGAAAGCCGGGGTCCGTGTGCAAAACCGCGCCTTCCTGGACGTTGCTGCCTGCACCGACGGTGATCGTCTCGTTGTCGCCTCGAATCGTCGCGCCGAACCAGACGCTCGCGTTCTCCTCGAGCACGACCTTGCCGATGATGGCCGCCGTATCGGCGACGAATACGCTTTCGTGGATCGTCGGGGCCGTATCGCCCAGCTTGTAGATCGTCACGGAGTCTCCTTGTCTCTTCGATGAAGGGCGCCGGTAGAATGGCGCGTCTGGTTTGCCCGGCGCATGTGCATGCGCCGCGGAACAATCGCCTATTGTAAACCGTCGCGTGCGTGCGCTCCCGCGATGCGCGCGCAGGGTGTCCCCGTTTATGAGCATGGAGTCTTCTTCTTTCGGCAATCCGTCGGCGTGCGTGCGCCGCGCCGCGCTTGCGGCGCTGTGTGACGCCGAACCCGCGGCCAAGGCCGCCCAGGTGCGCGGGCTCTACGACGCGCTGCTGGCCGGGCAGGCGGCGATCGCGCCGTCGCTCGAATTGCCCGAACCGGCCGATCTGCCCGGGCGTCCGGCGCGCCCGCCGCTCGTCGAACCGCGCCAGCTCGAGCGACGCAGCATGCGTTCGCCGGAAGGGCGCGCCGTGCTGCTGCACGCGCTTGCCCATATCGAGTTCAATGCGATCAACCTGGCACTCGACGCGGTCTGGCGCTTCGCGGGCCTGCCGGCCCCGTTCTACGCGGACTGGCTGAAGGTCGCGGCCGAGGAGGCCTATCACTTCACGCTGCTGTCCGACCGCCTGGCGGCATTCGGGCATGCGTACGGCGATTTTCCCGCGCACAACGGTCTGTGGGAGATGTGCGAGCGGACCAAGGGCGACGTGCTGGCGCGCATGGCGCTCGTGCCGCGCACGCTCGAGGCCCGCGGGCTCGACGCGTCGCCGCCGATTCGCGCGCGGCTCGTGCAGGCGGGTGACGATGCGTCGGCCGCGATTCTCGATGTGATCCTGCGCGACGAAATCGGCCATGTCGCGATCGGCAACCGCTGGTTCCGGCATCTGTGCGACGAAGCCGGCCGCGATCCCGTGCCGACCTACCGGCTGCTCGCCGAGCAATACCATGCGCCGCGGCTGCGCGGCCCGTTCAATTTCGACGCGCGCCGCGATGCCGGATTCGAGCAGGCCGAACTCGACGAACTGGCCGCGCAGGACGTGGCGGAGGGCGGCGCGCCACGCTAGCCGGCTCGCGTTCGGCCGCGCTTCGACTGCCGCCTGCCGTCCCGGGTGCCCGGGACATGACGCTTCCCGACGGTTCCTGGCGTACGCGCGCCGCTAGAGCAGCACCTCGATTGCCGGACGCCGGAAAGCAGGCGTCGCCGCTATAATCGAACGATCATTCTTTTTTCTGGCGGCTACAATGAGGGCATCGAGTTCTGTTTCCGATTTCGTCACGGTGCGCGGCGTCCAGCTGCACGTTCGGCGCTGGGGCCGGCCCGATGCGCCGACGCTGTTCATGCTGCACGGTTGGATGGACGTCGCGGCGTCGTTCCAGTTCGTCGTCGATGCGCTCGCGGGCGACTGGCAGGTGATCGCGCCCGATGCGCGCGGTTTCGGGCTGTCCGACTGGCCGGTCGCGCGGCAGGGCGGTGGCCATTACTGGTTCCACGAGTACCTGGGTGACCTCGATGCGCTCGTCGACCACTATGCGCCGGCCGGCGAAGTCAACCTGGTCGGGCACAGCATGGGCGCGAACGTCGTGTGCCTGTATGCCGGCGCGCGGCCGGAGCGCGTGCGGCGCGTGGTCGATCTCGAGGGTTTCGGGCTGGCGCCGGCGCGGGCCGAGCAGGCACCGCGCCGGCTGCGCGGCTGGCTGGACGAACTGCGCGAACCGCCCGTGCTGCGCCCTTATGCGTCCCTCGACGACGTGGCGGCGCGCCTGACCAAGACCAATCCGCGGCTCGACCCGCGCCGTGCGGCGTTCCTTGCCGCGCACTGGTCGAAGCGCGGCGACGACGGCCTGTACCACCTGCTGGCCGACCCTGCGCACAAGATGCCTGGCCCGCAGCTGTACCGGCTCGACGAAGTGATGGCCACCTGGGCGCAGGTGCGCGCGAAGGTGCTGCACGTCGAAGCGGTCAATTCGCCGACGCTGGCACACATCGCCGGCGACATTCCGCTGCCGGAATTCAAGGCGCGCTTCAACGCGTTCCCCGACTGGCGCGAGAAGCTCGTCGAGGATGCGGGCCACATGGTTCATCACGACCAGCCCGAGCAGATTGCGGCGCTGATCGAGGCGTTCTGCGCGTAAGCGCGCGGCGGCAGCGGCGGGGCGCGCGGGCGGCGCATTGCCGCGTTGCAGTAGAATGAAGCCTTACCTGCCATGCCGACAATGAACGCCGATCTCCACTGCCATTCGAATGTTTCCGACGGGTTGCTGCCGCCTGCCGACGTCGCGCGCCGCGCTCATGCCGGCGGCGTGACCCTGTGGGCGTTGACCGACCACGACGAGATCGGCGGCCAGGCAGCGGCGCGCAGCGAAGCGGAAGCGCTCGGCATGCGCTACCTGAGCGGCGTCGAGATTTCGGTCACGTGGGCGTCGCGCACCGTGCACATCGTCGGCCTGAATGTCGATCCCGCGAACCAGGTGCTGGTCGACGGCCTGTACCGCACGCGCCACGGCCGCGCGGCGCGCGCGGTGGCGATCGGCGAGCAGCTCGCCACGCTCGGCATTCCCGGCGCGTACGAAGGCGCGTTGAAGTACGTGTCGAATCCCGATCTGATCTCGCGCACGCACTTCGCCCGCTTCCTCGTTGAAAACGGCTACGCGACGTCGACGTCCGATGTGTTCGATCGGCTGCTCGGCGACGACAAGCCCGGATTCGTCCCGCACCGCTGGGCGACGCTGCCCGACGCCGTCGCGTGGATTCGGGCCGCCGGCGGCGAAGCCATCGTCGCGCATCCGGGCCGCTACCGCTACACGCCCGTCGAATTCGACGCGTTCTTCGGCGAGTTCATCGATCTGGGCGGCCGCGCGATCGAGGTCGTCACGGGCAGCCACACACCCGACCAGTACCGCGAATATGCGGACGTCGCACGCCGCTTCGGCTTCGAAGCGTCGCGCGGCTCGGATTTCCATGCGCCAGGCGAGGGCCGTGTCGAGCTCGGCAGCCTGCCGCCGTTGCCGCCGGACCTGACACCGGTCTGGGAACGCTGGCTCTGACACCGGGCGGCGGCCTGCCACCTGCGTTGCTGCCGGCCGCGCGCATCCGACTTCTCCCCCTTTACGACCCTCCATGTCCCAGTTCTTCAGGATTCACCCGGATAATCCGCAGCCGCGCCTGATCAAGCAGGCCGTGGAAATCGTCAGCAAGGGCGGCGTGATCGCGATGCCGACCGATTCGAGTTATGCGCTCGCGTGCCATCTCGACGACAAGGACGCGGTCGAGCGCGTGCGCCGGATTCGCGGCCTCGACGAGAAGCAGCACCTGTCGCTGCTCGTGCGCGACCTGTCCGAGCTCGCCAACTTCGCGATGGTCGACAATCGCCAGTACCGGCAGATCAAGTCGGTGACGCCGGGCCCGTACGTCTTCATCCTGCAGGCGACGAAGGAAGTGCCGCGCCGGCTGTCGCACCCGTCGCGCAAGACGATCGGGCTGCGCGTGCCCGATCATGCCATCACGCTCGCGTTGCTCGAATCGCTCGGCCAGCCGCTGCTCGGCACGACGCTGATCCTGCCGCCGGACGACGAGCCGCTCAACGATCCCGAAGAAATCCGTGAGCGGCTGGAGAAACAGGTCGACCTCGTGATCGACGGTGGCGCGTGCCCGCGCGAGCCGTCGACGGTGATCGACCTGACCGGCGACGAGCCCGAACTCGTGCGTGCGGGGCGCGGCGCGCTCGAACCGTTCGGACTCTCGGCCGCGTAAGCGCGCCGTTCCATTTTTTGCGCGAGTGCGCTTGTTACAATAACGCGATATGGATGCTTCCCTGATACAGACCATCGCCGTCTACGCGCTGCCCGTGATCTTCGCGATCACGTTGCACGAGGCCGCGCATGGCTACGCCGCCCGCCTGCTCGGCGACAACACCGCCTACATGATGGGGCGCGTGTCGTTCAACCCGATGCGCCACATCGATCCGCTCGGCACGATCGCGATCCCGCTCGCGATGTATTTCCTGACGGGCGGCGCATTCCTGTTCGGCTATGCGAAGCCGGTGCCGGTGTCGTTCGGCAATCTGCGCGATCCTCGCTGGGGCAGCCTGTGGGTATCGCTCGCGGGCCCGGCCTGCAACTTCGTGCAGGCGCTGATCTGGGGTGTGCTGACCCTCGTGCTGCCCGCCGTCGGCATCGACGAGCCGTTCTTCACGCGGATGGCGTTTGCCGGCGTCAGCGCGAACCTCGTGCTCGGCGTGCTGAACCTGTTTCCGCTGCCGCCGCTCGACGGCGGCCGCATCCTGGCGGCGCTGCTGCCGACGAAGCAATCGATCGCGCTGTCGCGCATCGAGCCGTACGGTTTCATCATCGTCCTCGTGCTGGTCGCGACGGGCGTGCTGACGAACTTCTGGCTGCGCCCGCTCGTCAATGTCGGCTACGCCGTCCTGAGCGCCATCCTGTCCCCATTCGCCTCGCTTCTCTAACGACAACCATGTTCCCTGAACGTATTTTCTCCGGCATGCGACCCACCGGGTCGCTGCACCTCGGTCACTACCACGGCGTGCTGAAAAACTGGGTGAAGCTGCAGTCCGAGTACCCGTGCTTCTTCTGCGTCGTCGACTGGCATGCGCTGACGACGCACTACGAGACTCCCGAGGTCATCGAGAAGAACGTATGGGACGTGCTGATCGACTGGCTCGCATCCGGCATCGATCCGGCGCAGGCCACGCTGTTCATCCAGAGCAAGGTGCCCGAGCACGCCGAACTCGCGCTGCTGCTCGGCATGAGCACGCCGCTCGGCTGGCTCGAACGGGTGCCGACCTACAAGGAGCAGATGGAGAAGCTGAAGGACAAGGACCTGTCGACGTACGGCTTCCTCGGCTATCCGGTGCTGATGGCGGCCGACATCCTGCTGTATCGCGGCTCGCTCGTGCCGGTCGGTGAAGACCAGGTGCCGCACGTCGAGATGACGCGCGAGATCGCGCGCCGCTTCAACTACCTGTACGGCCGCGAGCCGGGCTTCGAGGAGAAGGCGCTCGATGCCGCGAAGAAGCTCGGCGGCAAGCGCGCGAAGCTCTATCACGAGCTGCGCAACGCCTATCAGCAGGAGGGCGACGACGAGGCGCTCGAACAGGCGCGCGCGATGCTGCAGGAATCGCAGAGCCTGTCGATGAGCGACCGCGAGCGGCTGTTCGGCTATCTCGAAGGCGCGCGCAAGATCATCCTGGTCGAACCGCAGGCGCTGCTCACCGAAGCATCGCGGATGCCGGGCCTCGACGGGCAGAAGATGTCCAAGTCGTACGGCAACACGATCGGCCTGCGTGAAGACGCCGAGACGATCACGAAGAAGGTCCGCACGATGCCGACCGATCCCGCGCGCGTGCGTCGCACCGATCCGGGCGATCCCGACAAGTGCCCGGTGTGGCAACTGCACCAGGTCTATACCGACGAAGCGACGCACGACTGGGTGCAGAAAGGCTGCCGTTCGGCGGGCATCGGCTGCCTCGACTGCAAGCAGCCGGTCGTCGAAGGGATCCTGCGCGAACAGCAGCCGATGCTCGAGCGTGCGCAGAAGTACATGGACGATCCGTCGCTGCTGCGCGCGATCGTCGCGGATGGTTGCGACAAGGCGCGCAAGTACGCGACGGAAACGATGCGCGACGTGCGTGACGCGATGGGCCTGTCGTACAACTGATCGACCGCATGAGCGCATCCGTCATCGCCGCTGCGGGCGGCCACGTCGCCCAGGCCGAGCCGTCGCGCTGGGTCGCGCAATGGTCGCGCCTCGTGTCGCCACGCGGCGCGGTGCTCGATGTCGCCGCGGGCGGCGGCCGCCATGCGCGCTGGTTCGCGTCGCACGGGCATCCGGTCGTCGCACTCGAGCGCGACCCGGTCGCACTGGCCGCATTGCGTTCGATTCCGGGCGTCGATGTCCGTGACGCCGATCTCGAAGGCGCGCCGTGGCCGTTGCCGGCCGTCGAGCAGTTTGCGGCGGTGGTTGTCACGAATTACCTGCATCGTCCGCTCTGGCCCCATCTGCTCGATGCGGTGGCGCCGGGCGGTGTGCTGATCTACGAAACCTTCGCGCAAGGAAACGAAACGGTCGGGAAACCGTCCAATCCCGCGTTCCTGCTCGCCCCGGGCGAGCTGCTGGACGCCGTGCACGGCCGCCTGCGGGTGGTTGCGTACGAGGACGGGTTCGTCGCCGCGCCGCGCGAGGCGTTCGTCCAGCGTCTCTGCGCAGTGCGCGAGGGCGCGACCCCGAAGGCGGGGGCGGGAATTCCACGTTACGAACTGCCCGGCTAATCCGCTACAATCTCAATGTTTACCGGTACATAATCTCAATCGCGTTTCATGGCTAACGGCACCCAAGACGGCATTCAAATCCGCGGCAGCATCCCCGCGATCGTCACCCCGATGCTCGAAGACGGCAGTCTCGACCTGCCGGCGTTTCGCAAACTGATCGACTGGCACATCGCGGAAGGCACCGATGCGCTCGTCGTGGTCGGTACGAGCGGCGAGTCGGCAACGCTCAACGTCGAAGAGCACATCCTGATGATCCGCACGGCGGTCGAGCATGCGGCGAAACGCATCCCGATCATCGCGGGCGCGGGCGGCAACTCGACCGCCGAGGCGATCGAGCTGACGAAGCACGCGAAGGCTGTCGGCGCGGACGCGACGCTGCAGGTCGTGCCGTACTACAACAAGCCGACGCAGGAAGGCATGTACCGTCACTTCAAGACGATCGCTGAAGCGGTCGACCTGCCGGTGATCCTGTACAACGTGCCGGGCCGCACGGTCGCCGACATGGCGCACGAGACGACGCTGCGCCTCGCGGAAGTCCCGGGCATCATCGGCGTGAAGGAAGCGACCGGCAACATCGATCGCGCCGCGCACCTGATCAAGGCCGCCCCGAAGCATTTCGCGATCTACAGCGGCGACGATCCGACCGCGATCGCACTGATGCTGCTCGGCGGCCACGGCAACATCTCGGTGACGGCGAACGTCGCACCGCGCGCAATGAGCGACCTGTGCCGCGCGGCGCTGGCCGGTGACGTACAGACGGCTCGCGCGCTGCACATGAAGCTGCTGTCGCTGCACAAGAACCTGTTCATCGAAGCGAACCCGATTCCTGTGAAGTGGGCGCTGCAGGCGATGGGCAAGATGCAGGGCGGCATCCGGCTGCCGCTCACGGCGCTCGACGAGCGCTGCCATGAAGCCGTGCGTTCGGCCCTCGTCGAGGCCGGCGTCCTCGCCTGATGCCGAGGCGGCCGCGTCCTGCGGCCGCCGGCTCGAACCCTGATCAACCCGCACCGGCCGGCTCCGTCCGGCGCCGCTCCTGACGAGCGTTCTAGCAAGACGAAGGATTTCATGAAACGTTTCGCCTTTTCCTCTCGCGCCATCCAGATGTCGGTGGTGGCGCTGGCGCTGGGCGCGCTCGCCGGCTGCGATACGCTGAACGATTACCTGGCCCCTGACCGGGTCAACTACAAGAACACCGGTTCCGCGCCGCCGCTCGCGGTGCCGAGCGACCTGAAGCCGGTGCCGACGACTCAGCAATTCGTCGCGCCTCCGAGCAACGCCGGCCTCGGCACGCTGCCGCCGCGGGTCACGACGCAGGCCGGCAACGCGACCGACGGCATCCCGAGCGCGCAGGATCCGCTCGGCATGCACATCGAGCGCGACGGCGACCGCCGCTGGCTCGTCGTCGATGGCCGCACGCCCGAGCAGCTGTGGCCGATCCTGAAGGAGTTCTGGCAGGAGAACGGCTTCTCGCTGAAGACCGATGCACCGTCGACGGGCATCATGGCCACCGACTGGGCTGAAAACCGCGCGAACATTCCTGACGACTGGTTCCGCCGCACGATCGGCAAGGTCATCGATTTCGCGTACTCGTCCGGCACGCGGGACCGCTTCCGTACGCTCGTGAACCGCACGTCGGACGGCAACACGGATATCTCGATCACGCACAGCGCGATGGAAGAAATGATGGTCGGCCCGCAGGGCGGCACGTCGTCGCGTTGGGAGGAGCGTCCGCGCAACCCGGTGCTCGAAGCCGTATTCCTGTCGAAGCTGATGCAGAAGTTCGGCCTGACCGATGCGCAGGCGAAGCAGTTGCTGACCGATGCGCGTCCCGCGACGGCGCCCGCGCAGGTCAGCGACACCAGCGGCGGCGGGGCAACGCTGCAACTGGCCGAGTCGTTCGACCGCGCATGGCTGCGTGTGGGCCTGGCGCTCGACCGCACCAATTTCGCGGTCGACAATCGCGATCGCGAGAAGGGTGTGTACACCGTGCGCTATGCGAACACGATGGAAGAGCTCAAGCGCGACGGTCTGTTCGGCAAGCTGTTCTATGGTGGTCCGTCGGCAGCGAAGCCGGGCAAGGAATACCTCGTCAACGTGCGCGCGCAGGGCAACGGCAGTACGCAGGTTGCGGTGGTCGGCGCAAACGGGCAGGTCGATAACTCGTCGGACGCACAGCGGATCATTTCGCTGCTCCACGCGCAGCTGAACTAAGCGCGTGCGATTCTCCAGCCTCGGAAGCGGCAGCGAAGGCAACGCGCTGGTCGTCGAGGCCTCGAGTGGCACGACGACCACCCGCGTGCTGCTCGATTGCGGCTTTTCCGCCAAGGAGGTCGAGCGCCGGCTCGGCCGACTGAATCTCTGCATCGGCGATCTCGATGCGATCCTCATTACCCACGAACACAGCGACCACGTCGGCAGTGCGCTGACGCTTGCCCGCCGCGCATCGCTGCCGCTTTACATGAGCTGGGGCACCGCGCGCGCGGTCGGCGCAGATGAGGCCGATGTCGATCTCCACGTGCTGTGGGGTGACGAGACGGCCGCGATACGCGACCTGGCCGTGATGCCCTATACGGTACCTCACGACGCGCGTGAGCCGCTCCAGTTCGTCTTCATGGACGGCGCCAGCCGGCTCGGCGTGCTGACGGACGTCGGGATGGCCACGCCGCACATCACGGCCGTCCTGAGCGGCTGTGACGCGCTGGTGCTCGAATCCAACCACGACACCGCGATGCTGGCCGCGAGCCGCTATCCGCAGTCGCTGAAGGCGCGCATCGGCGGCAACCACGGCCACCTGAGCAACGACGCGGCGGCGGACATCCTTGCGTCGCTTGAACGCAGCCGCCTCCAGCACCTGGTCGCCGCGCACCTGAGCCAACAGAACAACCGGCCGGAACTGGCCCGCCAGGCGTTTGGCGGTGTACTGGGGACGAGCGGAGACGACGTGGTCGTGGCCACGCAGGACGCGGGCTTCGACTGGCTGGCGCTCGAATGAGCGGGGCAGGGCCGCTGCGGCGGCCCGGTGCGACTGCCGTGCGATAGACGCAGAAACGGCAGACGTAAAAAAACCGGCCCTCGGGCCGGTTTTTTTTCAGCTGACGCTGAGGCTTACTGGCTTGCGCCCGAAGCCGGAGCAGCCGTCGCTGCCGAAGCAGCCGACGCCACTGCAGCAGCAGCGTCGCTCGCAGCAGCCGTTGCCGACGAAGCAGCAGCCGAAGCGTCGCTCGCAGCGCCAGCAACTGCCGAAGCAGCCGACGAAGCAGCAGCAGCCGCGTCGCTTGCAGCCGACGAAGCAGCTTGATCAGCGCTCTTGTTGCAAGCAGCCAGTGCAACAGCAGCCAACAGGGAAGCTACGAGGAGGGATTTCTTCATGATCACGTCCTTTTATGGTTAAAGGTAAGCAACAGCGCGAAACAATACCGGTAATGTGCTCCAACACCGACCTGGGCCGCTGGTGGAGATGCACTTCTTAGAGCGTGAATCTTCCCTACGGCTTGGGCGGAAATTATATGCACTTTCCTATCGACCGTCGACAAATGCGGGGTCAATACGTTGTCTTTCCCATACAGAATTTGATCTGTATGGGCATACGGGGCGACTCACACTAAATCCGGCTTCCGACCCGTATCCAGCCCGCACGATACCACTCGTGCAACAAGGCTGTCATCGAGGGAACCCGGGATAGTGTTACAAACCGTTTCGCCTCCATCTGGCGTTGATTGGCCAGTTCGGGCAGCCATTCGCTGGCCTGCTCGAGCGGTCCTTCTTCACCATTAATGAAGTACGAGCGCGCGTTATACATCAATGCGGCCCTTCTGTCGAGACACACGCCCCGGCGTGACGCTTGCGTGACGAACGTGGCCTCGGACAGCGGGCGCGCGGGCGGGTCGAAAACGACGTTCGGCTTGGGCTCGCTCAGGTAGCAGCCGAGGAATTCGGCGACGTCCCGCTTGCGCCAGCGGATCGCGTCCACGATCTCGGCAACGCGCTCGACCATCGCTGGAGGCAACTGGGCGGGCGTGTCGACAGCCGGCTGCTTCGGATCGCGGTAAAGATCGTCGCCGCAACCGTCGCGCAGGCCGCCACGCTCCGCGAGATAGTACAGGAACTGGGCGCCCAGCTCGCCGGCGGATGGGGCCCGGAAGCCGATCGAGCAGGTCATGCATTCGCCTTCGGCCACGCCATCGTGCGCGATGTGCGGCGGCAGGTAGAGCATGTCGCCGGGTTCCAGCACCCATTCGTCGCTCGGCTCGAAATTTTCGAGGATCTTCAGCGGCACGTCCGGTTGCAGCGACAGGTCTTTCTGCGCACCGACGCGCCAGCGGCGCCGGCCTTCGACCTGCAGCAGGAATACGTCATACGAATCGAAGTGCGGGCCAACGCCGCCGCCATCCGTCGCATAGGAGATCATCAGGTCGTCCAGACGCGCGTCGGGGATGAAGCGGAAGCGGTCGAGCAGGGCGCGCGCGGCATCGACGTGCAGGTCGAGCCCCTGCACGAGCAGGGTCCAGGCCTTGCGCGTGACGGCCGGCAGCGAGCCGGGCTCGAACGGGCCGTGGTCCAGTTGCCACTTGTTACGAAAATGGGTGATCAGTCGCGATTCCGCGTCATAGTCCGCTGCGAGCTCGAACAGCGCGTCGCGCGAGACCGGCGACGCGACGCCGGGGATCGCCTGGCGGATCAGGAGCGGCTTCTTCTGCCAGTAGCCGCGCATGAATTGCGCCGGCGTAAGACCACCGAGCAGCGGTGTGGGAAGATCGGAAAGCGGCGCGCCGAGCGGGGCGGCAGCGGCATCCCGCGGTTCGGCTTGAGACCGGTTGCGCATCGTATAATGAGACTTGTATTTGGGAGAATTGGATGAAAATCGCAAAAAACACCGTCGTGTCCGTCACTTACAAGCTGTCGGATACACAGGGCAACCTGATCGAGGAAAGCGACGAGCCGATGGTCTATCTGCACGGCGGCTATGATGGCACGTTCCCCAAGATCGAGGAACAGCTCGACGGCCATGAGCCGGGCTACGAGGCGCAGGTTCAGCTCGAGCCGCAGGACGCGTTCGGCGACTACGATCCCGAACTCGTGAAGATCGAGCCGCGCGATCGTTTTCCCGAGCCGCTCGAAGTGGGCATGCAGTTCGAAGGCACGCCGGAAGACGGCGACGAGGAAGTCGATTCGCTGATCTACACGGTCACCGACATCGCCGAAGACAAGGTCGTGCTCGACGGCAATCACCCGCTGGCAGGCATGGCGCTGCGTTTCGCGCTCACCGTGAAGGACGTTCGCGAAGCCACCGAAGACGAAATCGAGCATGAGCACGCACATGGTGCGGAAGGGCTCGAGATCGTCGACGAGGACGAAGACGAAGACGGCGAAGCGCCGTCAGGGCGTACCCTGCACTGAGCTCGCAGGCAGGCCGGGTGCCGGCCCCGACGCAGGGGCGGGCGCCGGCCACGAAGCGCCGCCCGGTGCGGCGCTGTCACCCTGTAATGGCGGCGCGACCGACGACGAGTCGGGCAGCGCCGGCAACGCAGGGATTTCCGGCATCTGCGGCAGCGGCACGTCGTCACGCGGCACGAGCGGCAGCGCGGGCGGCACGGGCAGGTTCTTCGGCACCTCCTGCAGGCTCACGTTGAAGATCGTCTGCCGTGCCGGCGACACGCTCACCTTGACCCACTGATTCGTCGGATGGCGCGGTCCGATCGCGACGCGCGTCACATTACCCACCAGTTCACCGTCATCTGCACGCAGCGGGCGGTCGATCAGAAAACCGTTTGCAAGCGGCTCGCCGCTCGCATGCATCACGAGTATCGGGCCGCGGAACGTCGCCGCCGCCTTCACCAGCGTTCGTTTCAATTCACGGAAGCCGTCGCGTACGCGCGGCCGGTTGAAGCGCAGCCATGCGAAGCGTTCCGCGCGTTCGTAGCGATCGAACTGCGGATCGCCTTCGAACATCACCACCATCGCACGTGCCTCACGCCGCTTCGCGTATTCGGCCGCGTGGTCGATCCAGAAACCGTTCGCGATGATGCGGTCCTCGAATTCGCCGTTGCGCCCGCCGGCCGTCAGGTAGTGGTTGTTCGGCGCCGGCGCGTTGAGCGCGACGTAGACGATGTCGTCGCGCATCCAGCGTGCGTTTTCCCGATACGGCCGGAACCGTGCGACTTCGCTTTCCCGCGTGATTTGCAGCGCGCCGGGGTCGGGCAGTGCCGAATCGGCGAGCAGCGTCTGCCGCAGGAAGTCGAGCCGCTCGACCGGATCGTAGCCGCCGCCAGCCGCGGTGTTGCACGTTACCCAGTCGTCGTGGCCGGGAATGAACGCGAGCGGCACGCGTGCCGCATCCAGGATCGCGCCACGCTGCGAATACAGTGCATCGCGGCACGCTTCCTTCGAACCCTTGAGATCGCCCGCATAGACGACGAACGCGAGGTTGCGCTCGCGCGCGATCGCATCGAGCAGCCGCTGGGCGGCGGGTTCGTCCGCAGGGGCGTTCATCACACCCGACACGATCGCGAACGAGTAGGGCGTGGTGCTGCGCTTCGGCGGCGCGGCCAGCGCGGTGGCCTGCGCGAGCGCGAACACGGCCGCGGCGAGCGCGGCGGCCGTGCGCGCCGGCAGGCCGCGCGGGATGCGCTTACGCGTGTCCGTCGACATCGTGCGACCGGACCAGCGTGCGCAGTTCGTACAGCAGGTCGAGCGCCTCGCGCGGCTTGAGATCGTCGGGATCGATGTCGCGCAGTTTTTCGAGCGCCGGATGCGGCGTGTCGGGCCGCGCCGGCGCGTCCGCGCATTCGAGATCGTCGGTGGCCGCCGGCGGCGCGCTGAACAGGTCGAGTTGCGGCGTGTGCTGCGACGCCGACTGCTGTTCGAGATACGCGAGGTGCTTGCGCGCGGCGCGGATCACGGGCGCCGGAACGCCGGCGAGCTGCGCGACCTGCAGGCCGTAGCTCTGGTTGGCCGGACCTTCGTTGACCGCGTGCAGGAACACGATGCCGTGGCCGTGCTCGACGGCCGACAGGTGGACGTTGGCCGCTTGCGGGAATTCGGCCGGCAGTTGCGTCAGCTCGAAGTAGTGTGTCGCGAACAGCGTGTAGCACGCGTTGTGCGCCAGCAGGTGGCGCGCGATGGCCCACGCGAGCGCGAGGCCGTCGAACGTCGACGTGCCGCGGCCGATCTCGTCCATCAGCACGAGGCTTTGCGGCGTCGCGTCGTTGAGGATCGCAGCGGCTTCGGTCATCTCGACCATGAACGTCGAGCGGCCGCCCGCGAGATCGTCCGCCGCGCCGATCCGTGTGAAGATCCGGTCGATCGGGCCGAAGCATGCCGACTTGGCCGGCACGTAGCTGCCCACGTAGGCCATCAGCGCGATCAACGCGGTCTGCCGCATGAACGTCGATTTACCGCCCATGTTCGGCCCGGTAATCAGCAGCAGCTTGCGCTCGGAGCCGAAGCGGCAGTCGTTCGCGATGAACTGTTCGACCTGTGCCTCGACGACCGGGTGGCGGCCCTGTTCGATTTCGATGCCGATTTCGTCGGTGAAGGTGGGTGCGACCCAGTCGAGTGCGCGGGCGCGTTCGGCGAATGCGGCGAGCAGGTCGAGCTCGGCGAGTGCCGATGCGACGCGCTGGCACTCCGGGATGAACGGCAGCAGTGCCTGCAGCACCGCGTCGTACAGCGCGCGCTCGCGCGCCAGTGCGCGTTCCTGCGCGGACAGCGCCTTGTCCTCGAAGGTCTTCAGTTCGGGTGTGATGTAGCGCTCGGCGTTCTTCAGCGTCTGGCGCCGGCGGTAATCGTCGGGCACCTTGTCGGTCTGGCCGCGCGTGACCTCGATGTAGAACCCGTGCACCTTGTTATATTCGACGCGCAGGTTCGCGATGCCGGTGCGCGTGCGTTCGCGCGCTTCGAGATCGATCAGGAACTGCCCGCAGTTCTCCGAGATGTCGCGCAACTCGTCGAGCTCGGCGTCGTAGCCGCGCGCAATGACACCACCGTCGCGCACCATCGCGGCCGGCTCGGGCGCAATCGCGCTGGTCAGCAGGTCGAGGCATTCGGCGGGCGGTGCGAGCGCTGCGTCGACACGGGTGAGTGCGTCCGCGTTCGCGACGATCGCGCTGATGCGCTCGCGCAGTGCCGGCAGCGCGGCGAACGTGTCGCGCAGGCTCGACAGGTCGCGCGGGCGGGCGGACAGCAGCGCGAGACGCCCGGTGATCCGTTCGACGTCGGCGATCTGGCGCAGCGCGCTGCGCAGTGCATCGAGGCTTGCATTGGCCGGTGCATCGAGCAGTGCACCGATTGCCTGCTGGCGCGACTGTGCAGCGACCGACGCGCGCGGCGGGTGATGCAGCCAGTGACGCAGCAGCCGGCTGCCCATCGTCGTGCAGCAGGTGTCGAGCAGTGAATACAGGGTCGGTGACTCGGTGCCGCGCAGCGTCTCGGTCAGCTCGAGGTTGCGGCGCGTGGCCGGATCGAGACCGATGTACTCCGTTTCGTTCTCGACCTTCAGGCTGCGCACGTGCCGCAGTTGCTGGCCTTGCGTGGCGGCCGCGTACAGCAGCAGCGCGCCGGCCGCGCCGCACGCGCTCGTGAGTGAATGCGCCCCGAAGCCGTCGAGGCTCGCGACATCGAGCTGGTCGCACAGGCGCTGCGTGCCCGATGCGATGTCGAAGTGCCAGGCCGGCACGCGCTTGCTGGCACCCGCGCCGGCCGGCACGGCGTCGGTCGCACCGTCCGGCGTCAGGATCTCGGCCGGCCGGATGCGCTCGAGCGCGGCCGCGAGCTGATCGGGTTCGATTTCGGCGAGCCGCAGCGCGCCGCTTGCGAGGTTCAGCCATGCAAGGCCGATGTTCACCGCGACGCCGCGCTTGTTGTGGCCCGTGCACATCGCGAGCAGGTAAACGTCGTTCTTGTCGGACAGCAGCGCGGCATCGGTCAGCGTGCCGGGCGTGACGACGCGCACGACCTTGCGCTCGACGGGGCCCTTCGACGTGGCGGGATCGCCGATCTGCTCGCAGATCGCGACCGATTCGCCCATTTTCACGAGCTTCGCAAGATATTGCTCGACCGCGTGATGCGGTACGCCGGCCATCTTGATCGGCGTGCCGGCCGATGCGCCGCGTTGCGTGAGGGTCAGGTCGAGCAGGCGTGCGGCTTTCTCCGCGTCTTCGAAGAACAACTCGTAGAAGTCGCCCATCCGGTAGAAGACAAGCGTGTCGGGATGGTCGGCCTTGATGCGCAGGTACTGCTGCATCATTGGAGTGTGGCCGGCGAAGGCGTCGGGCGACAGCGTGGTCATAAGTCAGGCGTGAAGTTGTTGCTTTGGTTGCCCGAGTTTACCAGTGGGCCGGACGCGGCTGGGCGAAGTTCGCCGTTTGGCCAGGTGCAGGGTGACTCGGCAGCGTCAGGGGCCTGTCCTGCCTCGCACGCGTAGCGCTGCTGGCACAACCCGCCACATAGTGCTAACCCCGACACGCCAGTTGCGGTCGACAGTCTAGATTGTGACTGTAGGGGTTCGTTGATCGAGCATCGGACGTTCTGTCCATTTCCTCGATATGTCGACCGGAGACCGCTACGTGAACGAATCGATCTACCGCGTCATTTTCGGCTTTGTCGTGATCTGCTGACCGCGACGGAGGATATATGACGCATCCTTTGTACGAATTGCTTAGCAACCTGGACGAACGCCGCCTCTTTTATACATTGGGCCGGCATCGCCCGGACACCATTCTGATCTCGATAACTGTGCCCGGTGAGCGTATCGAGATCGACGTGTTCGACGATGGACATATGGAAATGTCCCGCTTTTCCGGAGATGAGAGTGTAATTGACGACCAGCAAATAATTTTGAAGGCTATCGAGGACGCGTCCGAGTGAAACGGGGGGCGACGACGCGCAACGCGACCACCTCCCGTTGGCAACGCTGCTACGTGCGGCAGCTTTCAGGAATTGCATCTGCCTCTTATGGGCCTTAACGGCCCGTGCCCAGAAGCGCAGGCGTAGGTCTTGGCGTAGCTTTGTGCGCCGAGCCTTGTCAGATAAGCCGCAGATACTGCTGCATCATTGGCGTGACGGGTGCCGGTGCAGCGGTGCGTTGCATGCTCATGTGACCGGGAAAAATTGCTTTGGCTGCCGGAGTTTACCAGCGGTCCGCACGGGATCGGTGGAGGTTCGCCATCCGGCCAGTCGTCGCCGATCACGACGGGCGGCTAGTCACTCAAATGAACATTCGACCGCGGCAACGACCATTCGCGTTCAATTTCTCGCCCGGCGGGGAGAAGGTTCGCCGTACGAAACCACGCGCCAGGCCGGGCTCGCTTCAGACGCGGATCAGACCGGTCGCGTTTACCGGAACGCTGTCCCGACATTTGCTCCAAGGCGGCTGCGCCGTTGACCTGAGTCAATCGAGGGCGATTGCCCCCGCATAAAGTAAGTTCACGTCGAACTTGGTGGACGCGTAGTGAGGGATGCGATGCGCGGCCAGGTACAGACGCAAAGGGTTCGGGGAAACCGAGCTTTTGCGGGGCAAACGTCGTGAACAGAGGCATCATGAGACATCCATCCTTTTGCGTGCTTGCCGCACTATTCGTGGGGTATGTCACGTCGACGACTGCCGGTGCGCAGACGTTAGACAAAATCTCCCGGTCCAATCAAATCGTCGTTTCGTACAGGGAAGCTGCTGTGCCGTTCAGTTATCTGCTGACGCCGCATAAAGCCGTCGGCTTTTCGGTGGACGTAACTGAAGCGATCGTTGACGACGTTCGCAAGGCACTTCGCAGACCGGACCTGAGGGTCGCTTACGTGCCGGTTACCGGTCAAAATCGAATTCCGCTGCTCGTTAACGGTTCCTACGACCTGGAGTGCGGGTCGACGACAAATACGTCGGCGCGGGGCAACGACGTCGCTTTTTCGGTCAATTACTTTTATGCCGGTACGCGCCTGATGGCGAAACAGGTGTCGCACATTGGCGACTATGCCGACCTCGCGCATAAGACTGTCGTGACAGTCGGCGGAAGTACGAACGAAAAAACGCTGCGGCGCCAACTCGAAGCGCAGCACATCGATGCTGAAATCGTGCTGACAAAGGACTACGCCGAGGCGCTGAAAATCGTTGCGGACGACAAGGCGGCGGCACTTGCGCTCGATGACGTGCTGCTTTACGGGCTGAGGGCGAACGCAGAGGACCCGAGTACGTGGGTCGTGGCAGGGACCGCGCTGCAGGTGGAGCCGTACGCATGTATGGTGCGCAAGGACGATCCGGTGTTCAAGCGACTCGTCGATGGCACGCTCACTCGGCTGATGAAAAGTGGTGAATTCACTCGCCTGTACGTAAAGTGGTTCGAATCGCCGATTCCGCCGCGTGGCGCGAATCTCGACATGCCGATGAGCGCGGCGCTAAAAGGAAATCTGGTTACGCGCAGCGATCGGCCTGCACAATGACGATCCCAAGGCTCGTGCGTAGGGTTTGGCACAGGTTTCTGTACCAATAATCCTTGTCAGGCAGGGCGCAGGTACTGCTGCATCATTGGAGTCACGGTTGCAGATGTAGTCGTGGGTTGGGTGCTCATGGGACCGGGAAAAGTTACGTTGGCAGCCCAAGTTTGCCAGCGGAGCGGTGCACATCGGTTGATGCGGAGAACGAAAAAGGCCCGCTGTCCGCGGGCCTCGTGCAATCAGCAATTGCCTTTCTTTGCCTGTCCAGGCGGGCAGAATCCGTTCCCCGGTCCCCCCTGAGGTGCGACGACGACCGGTGCACCCGGAACGTATGCGACGCAGCCGCTAAGTGCGCCGACCATGCCCGCCGCCGCGAGCAATGCGATAACCCCTTTCTTCACATCGTTCTCCCGTTATTGATGAAAGGGCACGTCGGCCCTTTCGATGATGCTGCCGACACGTCAGAAGGTGAAATTGACGTTCGACTGGCTGGTTGTTGCATTGACATTCGTCGATTGTGTTGCTCCCGACGCTGCGTCCGCTTCGATCGTGTATTGCCCTGCTGCCGTTGGCGCTGCAGCCAGAGCGACAGGCAGCGAGCCCGAGTATGTGCCGACGATCGGCGCGGCGGTGGGCACGTTGAGCGCATACGCGCCGGTGTCCATGTTCGCGTTGATCGCCGTGATCTCGTACGCATTGGCATCGACGGTCTGCAGCGCGCGCATGAACGCGTTGGCGCTTGCCGTCACGGTGCCGCTGACCGTGCTCGTCGTCGACGCCGGCAGCGTGATCGGCGCGGTCGATGCCGACACCGCCGTGGTCGTATTCACGACGACCGGAACCGAGCGCACGATGCCCGACGCGAAGTTGTTCTGCACGATCACGACGTCGTAGTTGCCTTGCGTCGAGCTCTGGATCAGCGGCGACAGCACGAACTTGCCGGTGCTGTCGGCCACCGTGCCGCGGACGACCTTGCCGCCTTGTTCGGCGTACACGGTCGCGCCGGCTTCGGCCGATGCGACATAGCCGGAGATTGCGCCGCTCACGACGGTCGGGATCGCGGTGACGACTGGCTTCAGCGCATACGTGCCGTTACCGCGTTGGACGATCGACTTGCACGCGTTGAAGTCGAGCACAAGATCGACGAGCGTGTTCGGTTGCACCGTGAACGGCTGGATGATCTTATAGCCGCTTTGCGTCGCGCTCGGGGTCGCCAGTGCCTGTTCGGTACCGCCCGTCGGAACGACGGAATTCGCAAGATTGTTGCCCTGATTCTGCGTGAGAACGAGCCGGACTTGCTGATACTGGCCGGCCGGCAGCGCGGTCTGGCCGAGATCGGCGAGCATGCCATTGGTCAGCGAGAGCAGGTCCATCTTCTGCGGGGTCGCCAGCGTGATCGTCGACCAGCCTGCGTCGTTGTCGGCGGCATTCGCGTTCGCGTTGACTCGAACCTGCGAGACGGTGATGTATACGTGGTCGAAGCCACATGACGGAGCATCCGTCATCGCGACATGCAGCGTACCGGTTTGCGTGGCGCTGCCGCCATCGTCGCCGCCACCGCAACCGGCGAGCACGAATGGCACAAAGGCGGCGCAAAGTGCGCTCTTGATGATGTTATTCATATGTCACCCCCATGTGGGCATTATTGTGGGTGACGGAAGAATAGCGGGACAGAAGCTTACTATCTGGGCATCTTTGAAACGAACGGTAACAATGTGTTCGATCGGTAAATCTTGCCCTGGATTGATGTCCCTTTGGATGGGACCGGCCGGGCGGGAAGCGCGATTACGTTGCAGTCGCGTGCGACGTCGGCACGGTGAATCGATTGTTGCGAAGACGCCGCCGCCGCCAATCTCCTTGGAATACGGCAGCGTAGCTTTTAGCGCAGGTTTTCTATGAGAGCCTTATCCGACAGTGCACAGGTACTGCTGCATCACTGGAGTGTGGCCGGCGAAGGCGTCGGGCACCAGCGTGGACACAAGTCAGGCGTGAAGTTGTTGCTTTGGTTGCCCGAGTTTCCCAGCGGCTTCGGCATGCACGCGCGAAGTTCGCCATTCGGCCAGTTTGCCGGAGATTGCGCGACCGGCGGCGGTCATTCTCGTGCCGCCGTCCGACCGCGCTCCTGGCCGGCCATGAGACAGTCGGCGCCGCTCAGGTCGAGAACCTTCGCGCGCCGGCTCGTCTCGTACATCAGGCCGCTTGCCCCGACGTCATGCTGAGCGCCACCGCCTGTGCGACTTCGATCCCGTCGATGGCCGCCGAATAGATGCCGCCCGCATACCCCGCACCTTCACCCGCCGGATACAGGCCTTCGACGTTCATGCTCTGGTAATCGTCCTTGCGTCGAATCCGGATCGGCGACGAAGTGCGCGTCTCGACACCGGTGAGCACCGCATCGTGCATCGCGAAGCCGGCGATCTTCTTGTCGATCTCGGGTAGGGCTTCGCGGATCGCTTCGATCACGTAGTCCGGCAGCGCGGTGCTGAGATCGGTCGGGTTCACGCCCGGCTTGTACGACGGCTCCACGGAGCCCAGCGACGTCGACGGCCGGCCTGCGATGAAATCGCCGACCAGCTGGCCCGGCGCGCGGTAATCGCCGCCGCCGAGTTCGAACGCGCGCTCTTCCCATTTGCGCTGGAACGCGATGCCCGCCAGCGGGCCGCCAGGATAGTCGTCCGGCGTGATGCCGACGACGATGCCCGCATTCGCGTTGCGCTCGGCGCGCGAATACTGGCTCATGCCGTTGGTGACCACGCGGCCCGGCTCTGAGGTCGCCGCGACCACCGTGCCGCCCGGGCACATGCAGAAGCTGTAGACGGCGCGGCCATTGCTGCAGTGATGCACCACCTTGTAGTCCGCCGCGCCGAGCTGCTTGTGGCCCGCGAACTTGCCGAAGCGGCTGCGATCGATCAGCCCCTGCGGATGCTCGATGCGAAAACCCAGCGAGAACGGCTTGGCTTCGATGAAGACGCCGCGATCGTGCAGTATCTGGAAGGTGTCGCGCGCGCTGTGGCCCACGGCCAGCACCACGTGGTCGCACTGCAGCGTTTCGCCGTTCGACAGCTTCAGCGAGCGCACCTTGCCCTGATCGATCTCGATGTCGTCGACCCGCGTTTCGAAACGCACTTCACCACCCAGTTCGTGGATGGACGCACGCATCTTTTCCACCATGCTGACGAGGCGGAACGTGCCGATGTGCGGCCGGCTGAGGTACAGGATGTCGTCCGGCGCGCCGGCCTTGACGAATTCGTCCAGCACCTTGCGGCCATAGTGGTTCGGATCCTTGATCTGGCTGTACAGCTTGCCGTCGGAAAACGTCCCGGCCCCGCCTTCGCCGAACTGCACGTTGGATTCGGGGTTGAGCACGCTCTTGCGCCACAGGCCGAAGGTGTCCTTGGTGCGCTCGCGCACGGCCTTGCCGCGTTCGAGGATGATGGGGCGGAAACCCATCTGCGCGAGGATCAGCCCCGCGAACAGGCCGCAAGGCCCCATGCCGATCACGACCGGGCGCAGGAAGTTGCCGTGCTCGGGCGCCTTCGTGACGAAGTGATACGCCATGTCGGGCGTCACGCCGCAATGCGGCTTGCCGGCGAGGCGCTTGATCGCGGCCGCTTCGTCCGTGACTTCGACATCGACGATATACGTGAGCTTGATGTCGGCGCGCTTGCGCGCATCGTGCGCGCGGCGGAACACGGTGTAACGGAGGAGCTCGTCCGCGGCCACGCCAAGCTCCGCGAGGCGCGCGCGAATCGCGGCCTCGAGCGCGCTCTCGGGGTGGTCGAGGGGGAGTTTAATTTCGCTTAGCCGTAACATGGGGACTCGGATGCGATTGCCACGGCGTCGTGGCGGTGTTGATACGGTCGGGGGCCGGCTGGCCGGCGGTGTCGTCCGCCGTGCGGGCATGCCGGACGCAAAGCCATCATTGTCATTGCGGGAAGGGCCGTGCATGCGGAAGTGCGCCGACCGGCCCGAACAACTCAAGCAACTTCAGGATAGGCGCACGAAGCGACCCTTGTGCGGGAAGATTGTCCCGCCTCCCGGCAACGGGAGGCGAACGGCGCGCCGTCATGACGATGCCCGCGAGCGGTGTGCGCGAAAGCCGCGCCGTGCAGGCGCGGCCGGGGCTTACTCCGCCGCCGGATGCACGTGCGTGTAACCCTTCAGGATCGGGATCATCTGCGCGTAGATCTTCGGGTTCGCGGCGACGATTTCATGGCGATGCAGGAAATCGGCGTCGCCCGTGTAGTTGCCGACGAGGCCGCCGGCCTCGGTGATCAGCAGGCTGCCCGCCGCCATGTCCCACACGTTGATGCCCTGTTCGAAGAACGCGTCGAGGCGGCCGGCCGCGACGTTCGCGAGATCGAGTGCGGCTGCGCCCGGACGGCGCAGGCCCGTGCAGGCCTGCGTCATTTCGGTGAAGAGGCGCGCGTAGGCATCGAGGCCGTCCTTTTCGCGGAACGGGAAGCCCGTGCCGACCAGTGCGTCCGACAGGCGGTCGCGGCGGCCGACGCGGATGCGGCGGTCGTTCAGGTACGCGCCGCGGCCGCGGGTGGCCGTGAACAGGTCGTTCTTGTTCGGATCGTAGACGACGGCCTGCGTGACGACGCCCTTGTGCTCGAGCGCGATCGATACGCAGTAGTACGGGAAGCCGTGGATGAAGTTGGTCGTGCCGTCGAGCGGATCGATGATCCACTTGAATTCGGATTCGTTCTCCGATTCGCCCGATTCTTCCGCGAGGATCGCGTGGTCGGGGTAGGCGGTCTTCAGCGTCTCGATGATCGCGTCTTCGGCGGCCTTGTCCACTTCGGTGACGAAGTCGTTCTGCTGCTTCTTGCGGATCTCGATCAGGTCGAGATCGAGGGACGCGCGATTGATGATCTGTCCGGCGCGGCGCGCAGCCTTGACAGCAATGTTGAGCATGGGATGCATGAGCCTGGATCCTGTAGCCGGCGGCACGGGCCGCCACGAAGTGGAACAACCGCCCGGCACGGCGCTAGCGCGGCAGGCGAGATGAGACGCGAATTGACAAAGAACGGGGTACGACCCGCGTTGCACGGTGTGCAACGCGTAAAGGCATGATTTTACCCGATTTTTGGCGGTTTCAGGTAACCGGAATACGGGGAAACCCCCACTATCCGTCCGGACGAGTGGGTTTGCTGCGGCGATGGCGATACCATACTGCCATTCTGATGAACCGAGTCGTATCGTAGTGGAAACCCCGCAGATTACCGCCGCGCCGTCCGAGCCGGGCGCGGCCTCGTCCTGGTCGCCGTCCGGCGGCTTCACGTCCACCCGTTTCGTGCTCGTCGAGCCGAGCCATCCCGGCAATGTCGGGGCGGCTGCCCGCGCACTGAAAACGATGGGCTTTTCACGTCTCGTGCTGGTCGCGCCGCGCGTGCCGCACGTGCAGAGCGACCCCGAGGCGATCGCGATGGCCAGCGGCGCGGACGACGTCCTCGCGTCTGCGCACGTCGTGCCGACGCTCGGCGACGCGCTGTCCGGCGTTCACTGGTCGATCGCGCTGACCGCACGCACGCGCGAATACGGGCCGCCGCGCCTGGCGCCGCGTGCCGCGGCCACGCAGGCGTGCGCGCAGGTCGGCACGGGCGACATCGCGCTCGTGTTCGGCAACGAGCGCACGGGCCTCGCGAACGAGCATGTCGAGCAGTGCAGCGCGCTGGCGCACATCCCGGCGAACCCGGCCTACAGTTCGCTGAATCTCGCACAGGCCGTGCAGGTGCTTGCGTACGAGTTGCGCGTCGCGTTTCTCGAGCAGGCGAGCGAGCCGACTGCGCAACCGTCGGCCGAAGCCGGCACGCTTGCGCAGAGCGACGAGATCGAGCGGATGTACGTGCACCTCGAGAACGCGCTGATCGCGCTCGATTTCCTCGATCCACGCAACCCGAAGAAACTGATGCCGCGGCTGCGGCGCCTGTTCGCGCGCACGGGCCTCGAGCGCGAGGAGGTCAACATCCTGCGCGGTGTCGCGAAGCACATCCTGCTGAAATCGGGCAAGCCCGACGGCGACGCGTAAGCGGTCGGCGCACGGGGTGCCGGATGTCTCGGCGCGCGGGGCAACCATCCCGTCGGCAGGTGCCCCGGGCTGGCCGCGGAAAGCGCCGGGGCCGATCACTCCCCTTGGTCGATCACCCCGCAAACCCAGCAACAGCAAGCGTTCCGCCCGAATACCCGCGCCGGCGGCGGGGTGAACTGGTGAGCGCGTGCGGCCGTTCGTGACTCGCCCTACAATCGCCAAACGTCATAAGTAAATTACCCGGCGCGATAACGGCCGGTCATTGCCGGCGATGCGCGCCGGCCTTTTCCCAGACCACATCATGTTCACGAGACTGCGCGAAGACGTTGCAACGATTCGCGAGCGGGATCCCGCCGCTCGCAGTGCATGGGAAGTGCTGACCTGTTATCCGGGGTTGCATGCGCTCGTGCTGCATCGTTTCGCACACGCATGCTGGCGCGCGAAGCGCTACTGGCTCGCGCGTTTCGCGTCGCAGGCCGGCCGGTTCCTGACGGGGATCGAGATTCACCCCGGTGCGACGATCGGCCGGCGCGTGTTCATCGATCACGGGATGGGCGTCGTGATCGGCGAGACGGCGATCGTCGGCGACGATTGCACGATCTATCAGGGCGTGACGCTGGGCGGCACGTCGCTCACGCGCGGCGCCAAGCGCCACCCGACACTCGAGGCCGGCGTGATCGTCGGCGCCGGCGCGAAGGTGCTCGGCGGTTTCACGGTCGGCGCGGGCGCGAAGATCGGCTCGAACGCGGTCGTCGTGAAGCCGGTGCCGGCGGGCGGTACGGCGGTCGGCAATCCGGCGCGCATCGTGATGCCGGCGCAGCCGAAGCCGCAGCCCGAACGCGCGGCATTCTGCGCATACGGGATCACGCCGAATGCCGACGATCCGATGTCGCTTGCGATTCATGGCCTGATCGATCACGCGGCGAAGGAAAGCCGCCGCGTCGACGAGATCGTCGCCGCGCTCGAGCGGCTCGGCACGCATCTGGAAACGCTGCAGGGCGCCGACGCGGCGCGCCTCGATCTGCGCCGGCTGTCAGCCGTGCTGGAAGGCAAGTCGGTCGAGCGCCAGGTGTAATTCAATGGATGCCCGCTGTTGCCGGCGGGTGCGACGGCAGCGGCGGTGTCAGTCGAGCGGCATTGCGTGGATGCCTTCCGCATCGACGCGCAGGTAGCCGCCGCGCGGCTTGCCGTGGTCGAGATCCCAGTCGGGCAACACCCAGCGGATGCCCCCCGGTTCCATGTGCCGGGCGGGGCGGTGCGTATGGCCGTGAATGATTACGCTCGCGCGGCTTTTCCGGAACAGCGCGGCCACGCCGTCACGCGTGACATCGTAAATCGCCGAAGCGGGGCGCATCCGGCCCGCTTCGCTGTTCGAGCGCATGCGCTGCGCGAGCGCACGGCGCCAGCGGAACGGCCATGCGAGAAACAGCCATTGCGCAGCGCGGTTGCGTGCGAAGCGGCGGAACACCTGGTAGCCGCGGTCGGCCGTGCATTGTGCGTCGCCATGTGCGAGCACGATGCGCTGGCCGAATGCCATGATCAGCGAAGGATCCGGCAGCAGCATCGCGCCGGCTGCCTTCATGAAGCGCCGGCCGAGGAGGAAATCGCGATTGCCGTGCATCACATAGAGCGCAATGCCGCGCTCCGAGAACGTGTGCATCAGCGCGGCCATGCGTGCTGCGAACGGATCGTCGTCGAGGATGTCGTCGCCGATCCAGTATTCGAACAGGTCGCCGAGGATGAACACCGAATCGGCGCTGTCGGCGGTGTATTTCACGAAATGCTCGAACGCAGCGACCGTCTTCGGAATCGCTTCGCTCAGGTGCAGATCGGAGAGAAACAGGAACGGGCGTGCGGCTTGCGCGTATTCGCGCTCGCCCGGCACGCCCGCGGAGACGCTTCGCGGCGGACTCTCCTGCAACATCGAAGTGCCTCCGTAACGACGCGTCAGACCACGACGGCCTTCTCGATCACGACGTCGTCAGTCGGCACGTCCTGGTGGAAACCGGCGTTGCCCGTCTTGACGCCCTTGATCTTGTCGACCACGTCCTGGCCTTCGACGACCTTGCCGAACACGGCGTAGCCCCAGCCTTGCGGCGTCGGCGACGAGTGGTTCAGGAAGTCGTTGTCGTTCACGTTGATGAAGAACTGGGCGGTCGCCGAGTGCGGATCGTTCGTGCGCGCCATCGCGACCGTGTAGTTGTCGTTCTTCAGGCCGTTGTTCGCCTCGTTGTCGATCGGCGCATCGGTCGGCTTCTGCTTCAGGCCCGGCTCGAAGCCGCCGCCCTGGATCATGAAGCCGTTGATCACGCGATGGAACACGGTGCCGTCGTAGTGGCCCTTCTTCACGTAGTTCAGGAAGTTCTCGACCGTCTTCGGTGCCTTCGCGGCGTCGAGCTCGAGCTTGATCACGCCGTGGTTCGTATGCAGTTCAACCATGATGAATTCCTTCGGTGAGGCGGTTTAAATGGCACGCGGCCGGTCGTGCGACGCGGCCGCGTGAGGCGCCGGACGTGCCGGCAGGTTCTTACTTCGAGACGATGCTGGCCGATTCGATCACGATCGGTTGCGCGGGCACGTCCTGCATCGGGCCGCGCGAGGTCGTCGCGACGCCTTCGATCTTCTTCACGACGTCGAGGCCCGACACGACCTTGCCGAACACCGCATAGCCGTTGCCGTCCGGGTTCGGGTAGTCGAGGCCGCTGTTGTCGACCGTGTTGATGAAGAACTGCGCGGTGGCCGAGTTCGGATCGCTCGTGCGTGCCATCGCGATCGTGCCCGTCAGGTTCTTCAGACCATTGCGGCTCTCAAGCGGGATCGGCGCGCGGGTCGGCTTCTCCTCGAAGTTGGTCTTGTAGCCGCCGCCCTGGATCATGAAGCCCTTGATCACGCGATGGAAGATCGTGCCGTTGTACTGGCCGGCCTTCACGTAATCGAGGAAGTTGGCGACGGACTTCGGCGCCTTCTCCGGGTAGAGCTCGACGCGGATGTCGCCCTGCGAGGTCTTCAGCTGCACGACGGGGTGCGCGGTAGCCGATTGCGCGAACGCAGGTGCGGTCGCGGTCGCGAGAAGGGCGGCGCCGCCAAGCGCCAGCAACAGACGTTTCATTGCGATCCTCAGGTTGGGAGGGAAAGAAGGCCGCGCCGCTTATTTCGACGGCGCGACGTACGGCGCCGCCAGTGCGCCCGACGGACCGCTGAACTGGAACGTCGGCGACATCGGCAGCGTGGTGGTGCTCACGTTCGCGGCTGCGCGGTCGGAGTAGTCACGCGTGGCCGGTGCGGTTGCACGGGCATTCGGCGCGGCCTTCGGCGGCGACACGATCTTCTGGAGATCGGCAAGGCGCTGCGCGGTCGCGCCGCTCGTGCGGCCGAGCGATTGCGCGCGCTTGTACGACTCGGCCGCGAGGCGCAGGTAGAGATCGCCGAGGTTCTCGTATGCGAGCGAGTAGCCCGGGTTCGATTGCGTCGCCGTGACGAGCGCGGTGCGCGCTTCGTCGTAACGGCCATGCTTCGCGTAAAGCGCCGCAAGGTTGTTGTACGGCTCGGGCAGTTCGGGGTACGCCTGCGTGATCGCGACGAACTGCTGGATCGCGTCGTCATCGCGGTTCAGGCGGGCCAGCACCGTGCCGCGCTTGAACTGCGCCTGCACGTCGTGCGGGTTCGATGCGATGCGCGCGTCGAGCTGCGCGAGCGCCTGCTTCCACTGCTTGCCGGCGATCGACGCGTCGATTTCTGGCGTGCCGTCGGCGGTGGCCGGGGCCTTCTGCGCATGCGCCGCGGGAGCCGCGAAAAGCGTCAGCGCGACGCCCATGACGGTGGTCGCAACGAGGGTCGCAGCGCTCTGCGCGCGGCCGCGATGAGGTTTCATAGGCGTAAATCGGAATGTTATACTCCGAGCCATTCTAACAAAACGTCTGCGCGTTCCGGCGAGCGTCAGACAGTCTTTCTTTGCCTCTCGTGGCCGTCACCGCTGTGCTTGCAGCCTGACCGCCCCATGTGATATCGAGGACGCTCGGCCTGGTGCCGCAGCAGATGGTCCGTCCGTTTCGCATGCTGGGCGAGCTTCGCCAGGGCGGTTTCCTTCGGCTCACGGTTCATCTCTATGGAATCACTGCGCATCTACAACACGCTCGCGCGTGACAAGCAAGTCTTCGTGCCGCGCCAGTCTGGCGAAGTGCGGATGTACGTATGCGGAATCACCGTATACGACTATTGTCACGTGGGCCACGCGCGCATGCTGGTCGTGTTCGACCTCGTCCAGCGCTGGTTGCGTGCGATCGGTTACCGGGTCACGTATGTGCGCAACATTACCGACATCGACGACAAGATCATCCGCCGCGCGGTCGAGAATGGCGAGACGATCAAGTCGCTGACCGACCGGTTCATCGGCGCGATGCACGACGATGAAAGCGCGCTCGGCATCCAGCGGCCCGACATCGAGCCGCGCGCGACCGAGTTCATCCCGCAGATGCTCGGCATGATCGAGACGCTCGAGACGAACGGCTACGCGTACCAGGCGACCGACGGCGACGTCAATTACTCGGTGCGCAAGTTCGCGAACTACGGGAAGCTGTCGGGCAAGTCGCTCGACGACCTGCGCGCGGGCGAGCGCGTCGCCGCGAACGACGCGAAGGAAGATCCGCTCGATTTCGTGCTGTGGAAACGCGCGAAGCCGGAGGATCCGGAAGGCACGTCTTGGGCGTCGAAGTACGGGATGGGCCGCCCGGGCTGGCACATCGAGTGCTCGGCGATGGGCTGCACGCTGCTCGGCGAGCATTTCGACATCCACGGCGGCGGCCAGGATCTGCAATTCCCGCACCACGAGAACGAGATCGCGCAGAGCGAAGGCGCGACCGGCCAGACGTTCGTCAATTACTGGATGCACAACGGCTTCGTGCAGGTCGACAACGAGAAGATGTCGAAATCGCTCGGCAACTTCTTCACGATCCGCGAAGTGCTCGAACGCTACGATGCCGAAGTCATGCGCTTCTTCATCGTGCGCACGCACTACCGTTCGCCGCTCAATTACAGCGACGTGCATCTCGACGATGCGCGCGCGTCGCTCACGCGTCTCTATACCGCACTGAAAGACGTTGAAGCCGACACGCTCGCGCTCGACTGGAACGAGCCGCACGCGCAGCGTTTCGCTGCCGCGATGAACGACGATTTCAACACGCCGGTCGCGGTGGCGACACTGTTCGAGCTGGCGGGAGAGGTGAATCGCACGGGCGACGCATCGCTCGCGCGGCAACTGAAACAGCTGGCGGGCCTGCTCGGCCTGCTGGGGCGCGAACCGCGCGCGTTCCTGCAGCAGGCGTCCGGCGCCGCGCAGGCGGGCGGGCTTGCCGCCGACGAGATCGAAGCGAAGATCGCCGCGCGCGTCGCGGCGAAGCAAGCGAAGGACTATGCCGAAGCGGACCGGATCCGGGCGGAACTGCTCGAGACTGGTATCGCACTTGAAGACAAACCGGGCGGATCGACCGAATGGCGTCGCGTATGAGCGCGGCGCGTTCCACTGACCGATCCGTCGGGTAGGAGGCAAGATGGCAACGGCCAGAAAAGCGCCGGTCAGGCGCGCGACCCCGGTCGCCGCGCGTCCGGCAGCCAAGCGCATGCCGCCGGCGAAGACGGACGCGACGCGCGCCGTGCCGAACGGCGCGCTCAACGGTCATGCGCAGCCGGCGGCTGCGGTGCCGGCCGCCGACGCGGCCCGCAAGGCCCGTGCATCCGAAGCGGACGGCGAGGAGGTCGTCGTGCGTCCTGCATACTGGGACAAGGCATGCGCCGACCTCGTCAAGCGCGACCGGATCCTGAAGAAACTGATTCCGAAGTTCGGTCCCGCGCATCTCGTGAAGCGCGGCGATCCGTTCGTCACGCTCGCGCGCTCGGTCGTCGGCCAGCAGATTTCGGTGCCGTCCGCGCAGTCGCTGTGGGCGCGCATCGGAGATGCCTGTCCGAAACTCGCGCCGCAGCCGGTGATCCGGCTCGGCGCGGACAAGCTGATCGCGTGCGGGCTGTCGAAGCGCAAGACGGAATACATCCTCGATCTCGCGCAGCATTTCGTGTCGGGCGCGCTGCACGTCGACAAATGGACGTCGATGGACGACGAGGACGTGATCGCGGAACTCACGCAGATCCGCGGCATCAGCCGCTGGACGGCCGAGATGTTCCTGATCTTCAACCTGTCTCGGCCGGACGTCCTGCCGCTCGACGACCCGGGCCTGATCCGCGCGATCAGCGTCAACTACTTCAGCGGGGAACCCGTCACGCGCAGCGAGGCGCGCGAGGTTGCCGCCAACTGGGAACCGTGGCGCACCGTCGCGACCTGGTACATGTGGCGCAGCCTCGATGCACCCGACGTCGACGCTTGAGCGGCGGCTATCGGGTTTTAACCATCAATAGTTGAGAGCCGGTTTTGAGCGTCGCCCGCGCGGGTAGAATACGCGCTGCCGCAAGACCCAAGGATTCGAACACATGAAGACCACGTTTCTGGATTTCGAACAGCCGATCGCCGAACTCGAGGCCAAGATCGAAGAGCTGCGATTCGTGCAGGACGACTCGGCTGTCGACATTTCGGAAGAAATCGAGCGGTTGTCGAAGAAAAGCCAGCAACTGACGAAAGACCTCTACGCGAACCTGTCGCCGTGGCAGGTTTCGCAGATCGCGCGCCATCCGCAGCGTCCGTACACGCTCGATTACGTTGCGGAGCTGTTTACCGATTTTCACGAGCTGCACGGCGACCGCGCATTCGCGGACGACGTGTCGATCGTCGGCGGTCTCGCGCGCTTCGGCGGCCATCCGTGCATGGTGATCGGTCACCAGAAGGGCCGCGACACGAAGGAGCGCGCCGCGCGCAACTTCGGGATGCCGCGTCCGGAAGGCTATCGCAAGGCCGAACGCCTGATGCGTCTCGCCGAGAAGTTCGGTCTGCCGATCTTCACGTTCGTCGACACGCCGGGTGCGTACCCGGGCATCGGCGCGGAAGAGCGCGGCCAGTCGGAGGCGATCGGCCGCAACCTTTACGTGATGGCCGAGCTGAAGACGCCGATCATCACGACGGTGATCGGCGAGGGCGGTTCGGGCGGCGCGCTCGCGATCGCGGTGGCCGACACCGTGATGATGCTGCAATTCTCGACCTACTCGGTGATCTCGCCGGAAGGCTGTGCGTCGATCCTGTGGAAGAGTGCCGCGAAGGCGCCGGAAGCAGCGGAAGCGCTGGGCCTGACCGCGCACCGCCTGAAGGCGCTGGGCCTGATCGACAAGATCATCAACGAGCCGCTCGGCGGCGCGCATCGCGATCCGAAGGGCATGGCCGCGCTGCTGCGTCGTGCGCTGGCCGATTCGCTGCGCCAGTTCCAGGGGATGAGCATCGATGCGCTGCGCGAGCGCCGCTTCGAGCGCCTGATGGCCTACGGCAAGTTCAAGGAAACCACGCCGGGCGCATGACCGGCTGCGCCCTCCAATCGCGCGCCGCTGCGCGCGCGTTCCTCTCGTGATTCCACCCACCGAATTCTCCGCCGACCGCGTCGTCCTCGACGCGGTCGGCGTTGCGCTTTCCGGCATGCCGGCCGATGCACGCATCGCGATCGCTTACAGCGGCGGCCTCGACTCGACGGTGCTGCTCGATGCGGCCGTGCGCGTCGCGGGCGCATCGCGTTGCGTCGCGCTGCACGTGCATCACGGGCTGAGTGCGAACGCCGACGCGTGGGTGGCGCACGCCGAGGCGAGCGCCGCAGCGTTCGGTGTCGCATTCGAATCGATGCGCGTCGACGTGCCGCGCGACAGCGGCCTCGGCGTCGAGGCGACAGCGCGCGAGCAGCGCTATGCGGCGCTCGACGAGATGTGCGAACGCCACGGCGCGGCCGCGCTGTGGCTCGCACAGCATGCGGATGACCAGGCCGAGACCGTGCTGCTGCAGTTGCTGCGCGGCGCGGGGATCGCGGGGCTTGCCGCCATGGCGCCGCGTTACCGCCCTGACGGCGTGAGCGTCGAGCGCGTACGCCCGCTGCTGCGACTGTTGCGGGCGCAACTCGAGCGCTATGCGACGCAGCGCGACCTGGCATGGATCGACGACGAATCGAACAACGATACGCGTTACGCGCGCAATGCGTTGCGCATAGACGTGCTGCCGGCGCTGGCCGTGCATTTCCCGGGCTTTCGCGATGCGCTCGGCCGCGCGGCCCAGCATGCGGCGGCCGCGCAGCGACTGCTCGACGATCTGGCCGAACTCGACTTTGCCGTTGCCGCGTGCGATGACGGGCAGGCACTGTCGCGCGACGCGTTGGTCGCGTTCGACGACACGCGCGGCGCGAACCTGCTGCGCTTCTGGATGCGCAGGCTCGGCTTGCCGGGCGCGTCGGCTGCCCGGCTCGCCAACATGATGCGGCAGTTGCGTGCCACGAATGTCGCCCATGCGCTGCGCGTCGATCACGCGGGGCAATGCCTGCGCCTTTATCGCGATGTCGTCTACTGGGAAGCGGGCGACAGCAGCGAACCGGCCGACGACGGCACCGGGAGCCCGCACCCGGAAGCGGTGCTCGCGTGGGACGGGCAGGAAGTCTGGCGCCTGCCGGGATGGCGCGGCACGTTCGTGTTCGCACCGGCCGACGCGGGAAGCGCCGACGCGGTGCCGGAGGCGCTGCTGCGCGGCGCGCGGCTGGCGGCGCGTGCCCGAGCGGGCGGCGAGCGGATGCGCACGTCGCCGGGCGGCCCGGGCCGTACGCTGAAGAACCTGTTCCAGGAGCGTGGCGTGCCCGCCTGGCAGCGCGACGTGCCGCTGCTGTTCTCCGGCGACTTGCTGATCTACGTGCCGCGCCTTGGCGTGAATCGCGATGCCGGCTTGTCCGGCGGCGGGGCGTCCGGTGACGGCGCGTGGCGGCGGATCGAGTGGCGTCCGGACCTGCTGATTGCCTGACGGCGACAGGTCGCCTGTCGCGCGATCGCACGCGCATTTTCACCATTTGGTAAACAGCGCCGGAACGGCCCCGGATGCCGCGAGCGGCTTGTCAAGCGGGCCTCTATCGGGTACGCTCGGTCGTTTGCTCGGCTCGATTTTTGAGCGATTTGTGCAGGTTTTCCGCGTGACGTACCCGGTTTGCGCGGCCTGATCGGCCTTCCGGGCAAAATCCGTCACGCTTGCGTGTTGCGTCCCAGCCGTCCCCCTCGTCGTCCGTCCACAGCCACAAGCCGCGTGACCGAACGGCTACGCGGCCTGCCCAGCGCGCCCGTGCGGTTTCTCCTCCAGTTCAGAACGACAATGGCACTCATCGTACACAAATACGGCGGCACTTCGATGGGCTCGGTCGAGCGCATCAAGAACGTCGCGAAACGCGTCGCAAAATGGCATCAGGCCGGGCACCAGATGGTAGTCGTGCCTTCGGCGATGTCCGGCGAAACCAACCGTCTGCTCGGTCTTGCGAAAGAGATTTCGAGCCAGCCGAGCCCGCGTGAGCTCGACATGATCGCGTCGACCGGCGAGCAGGTCAGCGTCGGCCTGCTGTCGATCGCGCTGCAGGAAATCGGCGTCGAGGCCGTGAGCTACGCCGGCTGGCAAGTGCCGATCAAGACCGACAGCGCGTTTACGAAAGCGCGCATTCACTCGATCGACGACGAACGCGTGAAGGCCGATCTGAATGCAGGCAAGGTCGTGATCATCACGGGCTTCCAGGGCGTCGATCCGGACGGCCACATCACGACGCTGGGCCGTGGCGGCTCGGATACGTCGGCAGTGGCGGTCGCGGCCGCGCTGGGTGCAGAAGAGTGCCTGATTTATACGGACGTCGACGGCGTCTACACGACCGATCCGCGCGTCGTCGAAGAGGCGCGCCGCCTCGATCGCGTGACGTTCGAGGAAATGCTGGAAATGGCCAGCCTCGGCTCGAAGGTCCTGCAGATCCGCTCGGTCGAATTCGCCGGCAAATACCAGGTGAAGACGCGTGTGCTGTCGAGCCTGACCGATCCGCTGATTGCGCTCGACGAAGAAATGCGCTCGGGCACCCTGATTACTTTTGAAGAAGACGAGACCATGGAAAAGGCAGTCATTTCCGGCATCGCGTTCCAGCGCGACGAAGCACGCATTGCTGTGATGGGCGTGCCCGACAAGCCGGGCATCGCGTATCAGATCCTCGGCCCGGTCGCGGATGCGAACGTCGACGTCGACATGATCATCCAGAACCAGAGCGTCCAGGGCAAGACCGACTTCACGTTCACGGTCGGCCGTGGCGACTACCAGAAGGCGATGGACATCCTCACCAACCAGGTGAAGGGCCACGTGAGCGCCGAGCACGTGCAGGGCGACCCGAAGGTGTCGAAGGTGTCGGTCGTCGGCGTCGGCATGCGTTCGCACGTGGGCGTCGCGAGCAAGATGTTCCGCACGCTGTCGGAAGAGGGCATCAACATCCAGATGATCTCGACGTCCGAAATCAAGATTTCGGTGCTGATCGACGAAAAATATATGGAATTGGCTGTCCGCGCGCTGCACAAGGCATTCGAACTCGACCAGGCATCGTGAATTTTTCGTGATGCGTTGAAGAAAATGCATCACGGAAATTGACGAGCGGTTCGAAACCCTATATTATTTCGTTCTCGTCGCACTGCCTCCCTGGTGCGAGCGAAAGTTTGGGAGACGTGGCCGAGAGGTCGAAGGCACTCCCCTGCTAAGGGAGCATCTGGGCCAAAACCTGGATCGAGGGTTCGAATCCCTCCGTCTCCGCCAAAAGCGGTGACAAAGCCCCGCAAGTTCTCGGACTTGCGGGGCTTTTTCTTTTTCGGGCCTGTCGCGCGCCGGTCACGCAATGATTACTCGACTTGCGTGGCGATAGTGGGTTACATATCGCCTATCGTTTGATGTGACCTGGGGTGATGCGCTTGGCCAGCCCGCATTCTGTTCTGACTGTCCTTTCTCATCGGCCTGTCGACGGACTTGTCGACAACCACGCGCGCTATGCGCAGCTGCACGGCTACCGGCATGTGACGGTCGACGGCATGCACGTGTATGGCGAGCGCCAGCCGATCCTGCACAAGTACCACGTGATCGTCGCGCAGCTCGTCGCGATGGAGCCGGACGCTTTGCTGCTCGTGCTCGACCCGTTTTCCGTCGTGTTCGATCCGCACGCGCTGCAGGATGTCGCGCAGGGTTACGATGCAATCGTCACGACGCAGACGCCGAAGTCGGCGCTGCCCGCAGCGAGCGGCATGATCTTCCGCAACGTGCCCGGCGTGCGTGAGCAGTTGCGCAAGCTGGTGGTCGAGCTGGGCAAATGGGCGATGTACCTTCCGGAGCGGCGGCGCGCGTGCGAGGCGACGCTGCTGGCAGAGCACTTTTCGCCGCTGCCGTTCGATATGCCGCTCGCGAACGGTCATTTCGCATCCGCTCAGACGATCTGGAGCGACGGGCTCGCGATCGATTCGATCGCAGGCGCCCGGCCGCTCGTGGCGCACCAGGCGCCCGAGTGGCGGCAAGTGGAGGACGCCTGGGCGCCGGCTGCCGACTACGATTTCCGCTATGTGGCGGCGCTCGTCGACGATGCCGAGCGATACCAGCGCGGCGATCTCCCGCACGCAATGGACGACTGGCGTGCCGCGCAGCAGAGTAAGCGCGGTGCGGAGCGGCACGTGAACCCGCAAGCCCCGATTGCGTTCGTGAGCCTGCATACGTCGCATATCGCGGGATATGGCGATCTGCACGAGGAGAATTTCGCTCGCTACTGTACGCGGCATGGTTACGCGTATCACACGTATCGCGAACCTCCCGCATTTCTGCCGGACGGCATCGGTGCGAACTGGGCGAAGCTGCATCTGATTCGCGAACATCTGCCGCATCACGCGTTCGTCTTCTGGGTCGACGCGGACATTCTGGCGATCGACCAGCGTCAGGCCATCGACAGTACGATCGACGGCCGCGACTTCGTGATCGGTACCGATCACACGGCATGGGCGATCAATTCGTGCATGATCGGCGTGCGCAACGTGGCGCCGATGCGCGACCTGGTCGAGCGCATCTGTGCCCGCATCGAGAGTTTCGGCGATCGTTCGTCGGTCTATGCGAGCGGCGGCGACCAGCAGGCGATCTATGTGGAACTGCTGCAGTCCGGCATGATCGACGCGCGCCATATCGTCGATGCGATGACACTCGCGACGTCGCCGGTCTATGCCACACGCGACAGCCGCTTCGTCCATTTTCCCGCGCAACACAATCACTATCGCGCGGTGACGATGCGCATCTGGGATCGTCTGAGCCGTCAGCGGTAGGGGCGAGCCGGTGCGGCCCGTCGTACGGCCTGCGCAAGGCAAAGCCGTTTGTATTAAGAATGTAAGATGTAATGTAAGGATAGAGAGCCGCTCGTTCGCTGTCCTGCCATGCTTCAATTAGCGTCCTCCGACCCTCCGAAATAAAAAGCCGTCATCGAAAATGCGGCACTGCGTCGATTTTTACGACCGACCTCATCGAACAATACAAAAAATTACGCATAAAAATCAGTGGCATAGGGCTAAGCTGAAAAATGACGCTCTGCTGCGCTGCAGAAAATAATCAATCGCCTTATGCTGGTTAACCCGATCGCATTTGAGCGGCGTCAAGTTTTCCGGTGATGTCGCTTTACATTTTGCCAACACTGGCGATTCACGAAATCTACCTGTCGATTTGATTTCGATCCTTTCGTCTCGCCTGTCCCCGATGCAGTGCGCGACTTCATCAAGGCCTTGTTGACATGCATGATTTCCCCTTCCTGAGCCTGGCCATCTGGGCTCCGATCCTGTTCGGCGCGTGCCTGCTGCGCACCGGTTCCGACCATCATCCACGGCGTACGCGGTTGATCGCGCTCGCCGGCGCGCTGGTGGGGCTTGCGACGGTCGTGCCGCTGGTTGCCGGTTTCGATGCGCATTCGGCCGCGATGCAGTTCGTCGAAAGCCGCAACTGGCTGGCGGCATTCAATTCCGGATGGCGGGTCGGCATCGACGGCGCGTCGCTGTGGCTCGTCGTGCTGACCGCGTTCACGACACTCGTGGTGGTGGTGGCGTCGTGGGAATCGGTCACGGTACGCGTCGCGCAGTACTACGCGTCCTTCCTGATCCTGTCGGGGCTGATGGTCGGCGTGTTCGTCGCACAGGACGGGCTGCTGTTCTTCATCTTCTTCGAGGCGACGCTGATCCCGCTTTACCTGCTGATCGGCACGTGGGGGCGCGAGCGTCGTGTGTACGCGGCCGTGAAGTTCTTCTTCATCTCGTTCGCCGGCTCGCTGTTGCTGCTGATGGCGATGCTGTACCTGTACGCGCAGTCGCATACGTTCGACATGGCCGTATGGCGCACGCTGCAACTCGGCTTCGCGCCGCAGTTGCTGGTGTTCCTCGGCTTCTTCGCCGCCTTCGCGGTCAAGGTGCCGATGTGGCCGGTCCACACGTGGCTGAGCGACGTCTACACCGACGGCCCGACCGGCGCTGCGCTGATGCTCGCGATGCTCAAGCTCGGCGGCTACGGGTTCCTGCGCTTCGCGCTGCCGGTCACGCCCGATGCGAGCCACTTCTTCGCGCCGGCCGTGATCGCGCTGTCGCTGTTCGCGATCGTCTACGCGAGCCTGATCGCGCTCGCGCAGACCGATCTCGGCAAGCTGCTCGCGTATTCGACGGTCGCGCACATGGGGATCGTCACGCTCGGGCTGTTCCTGTTCAACCGGATCGGCGTCGAAGGCGCGATCGTCCAGCTCGTGTCGTACGGCTTCGTCGCGGGCGCGATGCTGTTGTGCGTGAACGTGCTCGTCGATCGCACGAAGCAGCGCGAGATTGCAGCGTACGGCGGTGTGGCGGGCGTGATGCCGCGTTTCGCGACCTTCACGGTGTTGTTCGCGATGGCCAACGTCGGCCTGCCGGGCACGTCGGGGTTCGTCGGCGAGTTCATGGTCATCATGGGCGCGATCCGCTTCAACTTCTGGATCGGCGCGATCGCGGCGCTGACGCTGATCCTCAGCGCGTCGTACACGCTGTGGATGCTCAAGCGCGTCGTGTTCGGCAAGGTCGCGAGCCAGCGGATCGCGAAGCTCGCCGACTTGAACCGTCGCGAGATCGTGATGTTCGCGTCGCTCGCACTCGTGGTGCTGGCGGTCGGCATCGATCCAAAGCCGTTCACCGATGCGATCGATCCGACCGTCGGACGGCTGATCGAAGACGCGAGCCATTCGAAGCTGCCGACCGGGGACGGCCCGGCGCAGCCGCAGCAGTCGTACATGGCGTCGACGCGCGGCTGAGCGCGGCGCGTCGCACGAGCAGGGCGCATCGCACGGCGGTGCGGTCGTTGCACGCACATCGATCAGGTCGAGGTCCGGCGCAGGTAGCGCCGGGCCGGCTTTCGGCTGCGTGAAATTGCCCCGCGACAATCTGTCTCACAGCAGATTCTGCAATGATGATTTGCCGCATTAGCTGATTTTTTATCGCACTCGCGCGACGTATGATTCGGCCACTTTCGTGGATCGAATGCGCATCGGGCATACGCAAACGGATTCAATGACCCTCGGGCTGTGTGATGAAAAGAAAAGCTTCAAAAGGCGGAGTGGCGCTGATGTCGATCGGCGCGGCTTTGAGCCTGTCAGGCTGTAATTTAGATGTACTAAATCCGAAAGGAAGCGTGGGCGCTGCCGAAAAGGCGCTGATCGCGACGTCCACCTGGGCGATGCTGATCGTCGTCGTGCCGGTGATCCTGCTCACGCTGTGGTTCGCGTGGCGTTACCGCGCGTCGAACCGCAACGCCACCTACGCACCGAACTGGTCGCACTCGACCGCGATCGAGGTCGTGATCTGGACGGTGCCGACGCTGATCATCCTGTTCCTCGGCGTGCTCACGTGGAAAACCACGCACGAGCTCGACCCGTACAAGCCGCTCGAGTCGTCGGTGAAGCCGATCGACGTCGAGGTCGTCGCGCTTGACTGGAAGTGGCTGTTCATCTATCCGGAACTCGGCATCGCGTCGGTGAACCAGCTCGCGATTCCCGTCGGCACGCCGGTGAACTTCCGCATCACGTCGGACTCGGTGATGAACTCGTTCTTCATCCCGCAGCTCGGCGGCCAGGTCTACGCGATGGCCGGCATGCAGACGCGCCTGCACCTGATCGCCGACGAGCCCGGCAACTATGCGGGCACGTCCGCCAACTTCAGCGGCCGCGGCTTCTCCGACATGAAGTTCCGCACGCTCGCCGAACCGCGCGAACAGTTCGATGCATGGGTGCAGAAGGTGAAGGCGTCGCCGGACCGGCTCGACGCGACCGTGTACGGCACCGTCGCGCAGCCGAGCGAGAAGGCGCCCGTGCGGTACTTCTCGTCGGTCGATCCGCGGCTCTTCCACAACATCATCGCGAAATACAACGATGGCCACGTCCTCGACCTGAAGGACGCCGCCTGCGGCACGAAGGGGTAACGCATGTTCGGCAAACTCACACTCTCGGCGATCCCGTTCGATCAGCCCATCATCATGGGGGCCGGCGCCTTCATGGGGCTGGTCGTGCTGGGCATCCTCGCCGCGCTGACGATCACGGGCCGGTGGAAATGGCTGTGGACGCAATGGCTGACCACGGTCGACCACAAGAAACTCGGCGTGATGTACATCATCGTCGCGCTCATCATGCTGCTGCGCGGCTTCGCCGACGCGATCATGATGCGCATGCAGCTCGCGCTCTCGTACAACGGGCCCGGCTACCTGCCGCCGCACCACTATGACCAGGTCTTCACGGCACACGGCGTGATCATGATCTTCTTCATGGCGATGGTGTTCATGGTCGGCCTGATGAACCTGATCGTGCCGCTGCAGATCGGCGCGCGCGACGTCGCATTCCCGTTCATCAACTCGCTGTCGTTCTGGATGACGGCCGTCAGCGCGATCCTGATCAACGTGTCGCTCGTGATCGGCGAATTCGCCCAGACGGGCTGGCTCGCGTATCCGCCGCTGTCGGAGCTGCAGTTCAGTCCGGGGGTAGGGGTCGACTACTACCTGTGGGCGCTGCAGATTTCGGGCGTCGGCACGCTGCTGACCGGCGTGAACTTCTTCGTGACGATCATCAAGATGCGCGCGCCGGGCATGACGCTGATGAAGATGCCGGTGTTCACGTGGACCGCGCTCTGCACGAACGTGCTGATCATGGCGTCGTTCCCGATCCTGACCGCGACGCTCGCGCTGCTCGGCCTCGACCGTTACCTCGGCATGCACTTCTTCACGAACGAAGCCGGCGGCAACGCGATGCTGTACCTGAACCTGATCTGGGCATGGGGTCACCCCGAGGTGTACATCCTGATCCTGCCGGCGTTCGGCATTTTCTCGGAAGTCATCTCGACGTTCGCGAGAAAGCCGCTGTTCGGCTACAAGACGATGGTGTACGCGACCTGCGCGATCATGGTGCTGTCGTTCCTCGTGTGGCTGCACCACTTCTTCACGATGGGCTCGGGTGCGAACGTGAACGCGTTCTTCGGCATCATGACGATGATCATCGCGATCCCGACCGGCGTGAAGGTGTTCAACTGGCTGTTCACGATGTACCGCGGCCGGATCGAATTCACGACGCCCGTGCTGTGGACGATCGGCTTCATGGTCACGTTCACGCTCGGCGGCATGACCGGCGTGATGATGGCGATCCCGGGCGCGGACTTCGTGCTGCACAACAGCCTGTTCCTGATCGCGCACTTCCACAACGTGATCATCGGCGGCGTGCTGTTCGGCTACCTCGCGGGCTTCAACTACTGGTTCCCGAAGGCGTTCGGCTTCAAGCTGAACGAGAAGCTCGGCAAGGCGGCGTTCTGGTTCTGGCAGATCGGTTTCTACGTTGCGTTCGTGCCGCTCTACGTGCTCGGCTTCATGGGCATGACGCGCCGGATCAACCATTACGACAACCCGGCCTGGCATCCGTGGCTGCTGGTCGCCGCATTCGGCGCCGTGCTGATCGCGATCGGCATTGCATGCCAGCTGCTGCAACTGGTGGTCAGCATCCGCAACCGCAACCTGCCCGAGTACCGCGACACGACCGGCGATCCGTGGGGCGGCCGCACGCTGGAGTGGTCGACGTCGTCGCCGCCGGCCGACTACAACTTCGCCGTGATCCCGCAAGTGCGCACGCTCGACGCATATGCGGACATGAAGGCGCACGGCGAAGGCCGGCCGAACCCGGCAGCGATTCGCGACATCCACATGCCGTCGAATACCTGCGCGGGCCTCGTCGTCGCGATCTTCAGCCTCGTGCTCGGCTTCGCGCTGGTGTGGCACATCTGGTGGATGGCGATCGGCGGGCTCGTCGGGATCGTCGCGACGCTCGTGATCTACAGCTCGCGCGACAACGGCGGCTATTACATCCCCGCGTCGACGGTGCGGAAGATCGAAGACAAGCAGCCGACGAAGCGCGTGGCTGCGCGCGTCGACGACGTGGAACTGGAGGCCAACTGATGTTGCAGAAAACCCTGAGCGCAACCCTGCTCGAGCACGACGACCATCCGCCGTCGCATTCGGTGTTCGGGTTCTGGCTGTATCTGATGACCGACTGCGTGATCTTCGCGGCGCTGTTCGCGACGTTCGCGGTGCTCGGCCAGCAGTATGCGGGCGGGCCGACCGCGAAAGACCTGTTCGATATCCCGGGCGTCGCGGTGGAAACCGCCGCGCTGCTGCTGTCGAGCATCACGTACGGTTTCGCGATGCTCGCTGCATACAAGCAGCGGCGCGGCGCGCTGCTCGCGTGGCTCGCGGTGACGTTCGTGCTCGGCGCGGCGTTTCTCGTGATGGAACTGCGCGAGTTCTCGCACCTGATCGCGGAGGGCGCAGGCCCGCAGCGCAGCGCGTTCCTGTCGGCGTTCTTCACGCTGGTCGGCACGCACGGGCTGCACGTGACGGCCGGCCTGCTGTGGATGATCGTGCTCGCCGGGCAGATCGTGTTCCGCGGCGGTGACCTGACCGATCGCGACCTGCGACGCCTGACGTGCCTGAGCCTCTTCTGGCACTTCCTCGACATCGTGTGGATCTGCGTGTTTTCCTTTGTCTATCTCGCGAGCGTGATCTAAATGGCCCATTCGCATTCGTCTCAACTCGAAGAAGGGCACGGCAGTGTCGGCGGTTACGTCGCCGGTTTCATCCTGTCGGTGCTGCTCACGGCCGCGTCGTTCGGCCTCGTGATGGGCGGCGTGCTGTCGCCGCACGCGTCGCTGATCGCGCTTGCCGTGCTCGCGTTCGTGCAGATCGTCGTGCACCTCGTTTATTTCCTGCACATGAACGGCTCGTCGGGCCAGCGCTGGAACGTGATGGCGTTCAGCTATACGGTGTTGACCGCGGCGATCCTGATCGTCGGCACGCTGTGGGTGATGCACAACGTCAGCATGAACATGATGTCGCGCTGAGCGGCATCGCGGCGCAGCGGTCAATATTCATGCGCGTTCATGAAAAGAAGGCGGCACGCGAGTGCCGCCTTTTTTGTTTATTCCCGGCCGCATTGCGCCGGGTAGCGGGATCAGTGGCGTGCACCCGCATCGGCCGTCGGTGCATGCGTGCAGTCGGCACGGTACTCGGCGGCGAGCCGATCTTTTGCAGCGTCGTGCCGCTGTTGCTGTACGTGAGGTTTCCCGCTGTTCGGCTCGCGCAGTGTGCGTTGCGCCGCTTAACGCGGGGCTTGTGGCAGGATGAAAGAAGTTTTAGGAACGGGGCGCGAGGGCGCGGGGCGGGCGTCGATTGTTACAAGACGTTAGCGCAGGCTTCCCGTTGCGATGCCGCGCATCAGTTCTTACAAAGTGGAAATATGCGGGGACGGCGCTTGCCGCTATAGTCGAATCACACATGAAACAACCAGAAGAGGAATCCATGAAGACCTTGCGTGTTGCCTCGCTCATGACCGGTATGACGGCCTTGCTCGTGTCGGGCGCAGCAATGGCGGGAGTCAATGTCGGGATCAATCTCGGCGTTCCGGCGCCGGTCTACGTCGCGCCCGCACCCGTGTATGCGCCGCCGCCCCCGCCGCCGGTCGTCTATCAGCCTGCGCCGGTCTATGCGCCGGCACCTGTCTATGCTCCGGGGCCGACCATCGTGATCGGCTGGCACGGCGACCGCTACTGGGACGGCCGTCGCTACTGGGGCCGCGACGAGTGGTACCGCCATCACGGCCGCGGCTGGGGCGATCGTGGCGATCGTGGCCACTGGGACAACGGCCGCCACAACGGCTGGCGCTGATCGGCAGGGCGCGCCCGCCTGATGCGCGCCTCCGATCCGCTCGTGAAGAAACCGCCCGCGTGGCGGTTTTCTTTTGGCTTGCAGGCTTGAATGGGTAGAATCGTCCCTCGTTACTACCCTCATTCGACCGACAGGGCCTCTATGACGAAGGGTTCGCCCCGGGCCGCCGCCGCGCGCGTCCGCCGTGCGGTACGAACTGCCGGCCGCACGGCCGCGGTGTTCGTGCTGCAAGCGGTGCTGGCCGCGACTGCTGCGCACGCGGCCTACGCCATTGCGCAGTACGGCGAGCCGAAGTATCCGCCGGGCTTCAAGCATTTCGACTACGTCAACCCCGACGCGCCGAAGGGGGGCACGCTGGTGCTCGCGAACCCGAATCGACTGACGTCGTTCGACAAGTTCAACCCGTTCACGATGCGCGGCAACCCCGCGCCGGGCATCGACATGCTGTTCGAGAGCCTCGCGACCGGCAGCTCCGACGAGCCGGCCTCCGCGTACGGGCTGCTCGCCGACGACATCGACATCGCGCCGGACCGCCGCTCGGTCACGTTCCACCTGAATCCGCGCGCGCGCTTCTCGAACGGCGACCGCGTCACCGCCGACGACGTCAAGTTCTCGTTCGACACGCTGAAGAGCAAGCAGGCCGCGCCGCAGTTCGGCGCGTATTTCGCGGAGATCGCGAAGGCCGTGGTCGTCGATCCGGCCACCGTGCGCTTCGAGTTCCGCAGCGCGAACCGCGAACTGCCGCTGATCGCCGGCGGCGTGCCGGTGTTTTCGCGCAAGTGGGGATTGCGCGCGGACGGCTCGCGCATCCCGTTCGACCAGCTCGCGTTCGAGCAGCCGATCGGCAGCGGCCCGTACCTGATCGACCATTACGACAACGGCCGGACGATCACTTATCGGCGCAACCCGGCGTACTGGGGCGCCGACCTGCCGGTGCGGGTGGGCACCAACAACTTCGAGCGGATCGTCTACAAGCTGTATGGCGACGGCGTCGCTCGGCTCGAGGCGTTCAAGGCCGGCGAATACGACGTGCTCGTCGAGTACATCGCGCGCAACTGGACGCGGCGCGACGTCGGCAAGCGCTTCGACAGCGGCGAGCTCGTCAAGCGCGAATTCCGCCAGCATAACGGCGCCGGCATGCAGGGCTTCTTCATGAACCTGCGCCGACCGCTGTTCCGCGACGTGCGCGTGCGCCAGGCGCTCGACCTCGCGTTCGACTTCGAATGGCTGAACCGCCAGTTGTTCTACAGCGCCTACACGCGTATGAACAGCTACTTCGCCGACACCGACCTGCAGGCGACCGGCACGCCCGGCCCCGGCGAGCTGAAGCTGCTGGAGCCGCTGCGCGCGCAGCTCGACCCGGCCGTGTTCGGCCCGGTGGTCACGCAGCCGAACACGAATCCGCCGGGCTCGCTGCGCGCGAACTTGCTGAAGGCGCGCGCGCTGCTCGCGCAGGCCGGCTGGACCTATCGAGACGGCGCGCTGCGCAACGCGAAGGGCGAGCCGTTCACGTTCGAGATCCTCGACGATTCCGGCGCGTCGATGGAAGGGATCGTGGCGGCGTACCAGCGCAATCTGGCGAAGCTCGGCATCGACGCACGTTTTCGCACGGCCGATTACGCGCTCCTGCAAAAGCGCCTCGATGCGTTCGACTACGACATGACGACGATCCGCCTGCCGGGCGTGCAGGTGCCGGGTGCCGAGCAGTACTCGCGCTACGCGAGCAAGTTCGCCGACGAGCCGGGCTCCGACAACTTCATCGGGCTGAAGTCGCCGGCCGTCGACGCGCTGCTGCACGCGCTCGGTACCGCACAGACACGCGAAGACCTGCTCGACGCGACGCACGCGCTCGACCGCGTGCTGATGCACGGCTACTACGCGGTCCCGCAGTGGTACAGCACGACGCACCGGGTCGCGTACAAGCGCACGCTCGCCTATCCGCAGACGCTGCCGCTGTACTATTCGGCCGAGGGCTGGGTCGTGTCGACCTGGTGGGCGAAGCCCGATCACTGAACCACGCCGCCCCAACGTCCAATCCCGCCTACCGATCGCGAGTCGACGCCCTATGTGGAGCTACATCCTCAAACGCCTGCTGCTGATGATCCCGACGCTCATCGGTGTGCTGACACTCACGTTCGCGGTGATCCAGTTCGTGCCGGGCGGCCCGGTCGAACAGGCCGTGCAGGAATTGCGCAAGGGCGCGACGGAGCAGGGCGCCGTGCCGTTCGGGATGCGCGCGCACACCGGCGTCGACGCGCAGCAGCTCGCGCAGCTCAAGGCGCTGTACGGTTTCGACAAGCCGCCGCTCGAACGCTACTGGCTGATGCTCAAGCGCTTCGCGCGCTTCGATCTCGGCGACAGTTATTTCCGCCACCAGAGCGTGTGGTCGCTGGTCGTGCAGAAGCTGCCCGTGTCGATCAGCATCGGGCTGTGGACGTTCTTCCTCACGTACCTGATCTCGGTGCCGCTCGGCATCGCGAAGGCCGTGCGCAACGGCTCGCCGTTCGACGTCGCGACGAGCCTCGTCGTGCTCGTCGGCTATGCGATTCCGGGCTTCGTGCTCGGCGTGCTGCTGCTCGTGCTGTTCGGCGGTGGGTCGTTCTGGCAGCTCTTTCCGCTGCGCGGCCTCACGTCGGACAACTTCGCGCAGCTGTCGCTCGTCGGCAAGGTGCTCGACTACCTGTGGCACATCGCACTGCCGATCACCGCATCGGTCGTCGGCAGCTTCGCGGTCGTCACGATGCTCACGAAGAACGCGTTCCTCGACCAGATCCGCCGGCAATACGTGCTGACCGCGCGCGCGAAGGGACTCTCCGAGCGCAACGTGCTGTGGAAGCACGTGTTCCGCAATGCGATGCTGCCGCTGATCGTCGGCTTTCCGGCTGCGTTCATCGGCGCGTTCTTCACCGGCAGCCTGCTGATCGAGACGTTGTTCTCGCTCGACGGCCTCGGGCTGCTGTCGTACGAATCGGTCGTGCGGCGCGACTATCCGGTCGTCCTCGGCACGCTGTACCTGTTCACGCTGATCGGGCTCGCGACCAAGCTGATCTCCGATCTCTGCTATGTGTGGGTCGATCCGCGCATTCAATTCGACACCCTGGAGCGCTGACATGAAACCGTCCGTCTGCATGCCCGGCGTCACCGGGCGAGGTACGCGATGAACCGGGCCGTCGTGTCTTCCCGCATCGACGCGGCGCGCGCCCGCGTGTCGCCGTCGCCCGCGCGCCGCGTATGGCAGCGCTTCCGGCAGCAGCGACTCGGCTACTGGAGCTTCGTGATCTTTTTCGTGGCGTTCGCCGTGAGCGTCGCGGCGCCGCTGTGGTCGAACGACAAGCCGCTCGTCGTACGTTACGACGGCCAGTACTATTTCCCGCTGTTCCACGCGTATCCGGAGACGACCTTCGGCGGCGACTTCCCGACGCCGGCCGACTATCTCGATCCGTATGTACGCAAGCGGCTCGAGGCGCCCGGCAACTTCGTCGTCTACCCGCCGAACCGTTACTACTACGACACGCTGAACTACTTCTCGAACGTGCCGAACCCCGCGCCGCCGTCGCGCGCGAACTGGCTCGGCACCGACGCGCAGGGGCGCGACCTGCTCGCGCGGCTCGTATACGGGTTCCGCGTGTCGGTCGAGTTCGGGCTGATCCTGACGGTGATCGGCACGCTGCTCGGGATCGCCGCGGGCGCCGTGCAGGGCTTCTTCGGCGGGCGCATCGACATCGTCGGGCAGCGGCTGATCGAGATCTGGAGCTCGCTGCCGGAGCTGTACCTGCTGATCATCTTCGCGTCGATCTTCGAGCCGAGCTTCCTGCTGCTGATCGTGCTGCTGTCGCTGTTCGGCTGGATCGGGCTCGCCGACTACGTGCGCGCGGAATTCCTGCGCAACCGCACGCAGGACTACGTGCGCGCGGCGCGCGCGATGGGCCTCACGAACTGGCAGATCATCTGGCGCCACGTGCTGCCGAACAGTCTCACGCCGGTGATCACGTTCCTGCCGTTCCGGATGAGCGGCTCGATCCTCGCGCTCACGAGCCTCGATTTCCTCGGGCTCGGCGTCCCGCCGCCGACCCCGAGCCTCGGCGAGCTGCTCGCGCAGGGCAAGGGTAACCTCGACGCCTGGTGGATCTCGCTGTCGACCTTCGGCGTGCTGGTTGCGACGCTGCTGCTGCTGACCTTCATGGGCGATGCGCTGCGCAATGCACTCGACACGCGGATCGCCGATTCGGTGCGCGCGGCGGGAGGCCAGCGATGAGCGAACCGGTCGTATCGACGCAGCGCGAGCCGCTGCTGGCGCTCGAGCATCTGCATGTGCGCTTCGGCGACACGGTCGCGGTGGACGACGTGACGCTCGCGATCGGCCGCGGCGAGCGCGTCGCGCTGGTCGGCGAGTCGGGGTCGGGCAAGAGCGTGACCGCGCTGTCGATCCTGCGGCTGCTGCGGGACGCCGACGTGAGCGGCACGATCCGCTTCGCGGGGCAGGACCTGGTGGCCAAGAGCGAGCGCGAGATGCGCGGGCTGCGCGGCTCGGACATCGCGATGATCTTCCAGGAGCCGATGACCGCGCTCAACCCGTTGTATACGATCGGCGTGCAGATCGGCGAGACGATCGTGCTGCACGACGGCGTCTCGGCGGTCGAGGCGCGCAAGCGCGCGATCGCGTTGCTTGCACGCACGGGCATCGCCGAGCCGGAGAAGCGCGTCGACAGCTATCCGCACCAGTTGTCGGGCGGCCAGCGCCAGCGGGCGATGATCGCGATGGCGCTCGCTTGCCGGCCGCGCCTGTTGCTGGCCGACGAGCCGACCACCGCGCTCGACGTGACGATCCGCGCGCAGATCGTCGATCTGCTGCTGGAACTGCAGCGCGAGGAAGCGGAAAAGCGCGGGATGGCGATCCTGCTGATCACGCACGACCTGAATCTCGTGCGGCACTTCGCGGATCGCGTCGCGGTGATGGAGCACGGCCGGCTCGTCGAGAGCGGCCCCGTCGAGCGAATCTTCGCGGCACCCGAGCATCCGTACACGCAGCGGCTCTTGAACAGCCGGCCGCAACGCGCGGTTACCCCGGTGATGCCGATCGCGCCCGTCGTGCTCGACGCGCAGCACGTGAGCGTGCAGTTCGCGCGCAAGCGGCCGGGCATCGCGGGCTGGTTCGGCTCGGTGCCGGTGACGGCCGTCGCGGACGTGTCGGTGTCGGTGCGGCAGGGCGAGACGCTCGGCATCGTCGGCGAATCGGGATCGGGGAAGTCGACGCTCGCGATGGCGTTGCTCGGCCTGCAGAAGACGGCCGGCGGCACGATCGAATTCCAGGGGCGCGCGCTGTCGACCTATCGCGGCCGCGAACAGACCAAGCTGCGCTCGAACATGCAGGTCGTCTTTCAGGATCCGTTCAGTTCGCTTTCGCCGCGTCACACGATCGAGCGGATCGTCGGCGAGGGGCTCGAGCTGCATCGCCCGGACATGACACCCGACGCGCGGCGTGAGAAGTCGCTCGCGGTGCTGCGCGAAGTCGGCCTCGACCGCACGGTGCTGCACCGCTATCCGCACGAATTCTCGGGCGGGCAACGCCAGCGGATCGCGATTGCACGCGCGCTGGTGCTGGAGCCGCGCATCCTGATCCTCGATGAACCGACGTCCGCGCTCGACGTGTCGATCCAGCAGCAGGTGTTGAAACTGCTCGCGAATTTGCAACAGAAATACAACCTCGGCTATGTCTTCATCAGCCATGACCTGGAGGTGATCGGGGCGATGGCGCACCGCGTCGCGGTGATGCAGGACGGGGCCGTCGTCGAGTCGGGGGAGGCGGCCGACATCTTCACCAGACCGTCACATCCTTACACACAAAAGCTGTTGAAAGCGGTCTGGAAAGCGTGATAGGCGGCCAATGGTCTGACTATCTCGATTGTATTTATTAATTTGTTTTGACAAACGATTACGCGCTGGCTAGTATCGACCGAAATTTTCCGCCAATCAGCTGATTTTTAAGCAAATTCCATCGACCAATGCAGCATCGATCCCTGACCCAGGCATGCGCGCGCACCATCGCCGGGCTGTTCATCGGCGCCCTGTTCGCAGCAGCACCCGGCGCGTTCGCCGACGAAGTCAGCAGTTTTAACCAGAATGTCACGAATTCGACGCAGAACGCGTCGAATTCCTCCCTCCAGCAGACCAGTGCACAGCCGTCGTCGAGCGGCGGCGCGAAGTCGTTCCTTGCGGGCATGGCCGGCAAGGCGGGCGACGTGGTCGTCGGCGCGCTGAACATGATCGGCGTGCGCTATCGCTGGGGCGGCAACTCGCCGGATTCGGGCCTCGACTGCAGCGGCTTCGTGCGCTACGTGTTCCAGGACACGCTCGGCATGTCGCTGCCGCGTCGCGCGGAAGAGATGAGCCGCGTCGGCGAGAAGGTGAGCATGAGCAACCTCAAGCCGGGCGACCTCGTGTTCTTCAACACGATGCGCCGTACGTTCTCGCACGTCGGCATCTACATCGGCGACAACAAGTTCGTGCACTCGCCGTCGACGGGCAGCACCATCCGCGTCGACGATCTCGATAGCGGCTACTGGGAAAAGCGTTTCACCGGCGCGCGCCGGCTCGAATCGGAGTTCCCGATGAAGCCGGAAGACCTGCGTCAGCGCGTGCGCGCGACGATCGGCGACGATTCGGCGAACGGCAACAACTGACGTTCGACGGCCGGTCCGGCCGGATCAAAAAAACCCTGTCACCGAAAGGCGGCAGGGTTTTTTGTTTTGGGGCCGTGCAAACGGTGGGCTGAGAACCGTTTCGCCGGTGGCGGGCCGGCGGCGCGCGCCGGCCTGCACCTCGCGTGCTACGCAGCAGCCACGCCGCGTGCCGCCGCGAGCTTGCGCTGCAGTTCCGGCATGATGCGCGCGACGGCTTCCTCGCCTGCGAGGATCGCCGCGTTGCGCTGGTTGAAGTCGCTGCCGCCCATCGCGTTGAGGTTCGGGCGGATCACGACGTCTGCATACTTGTCGAGCTCGTAGGTCTTGATCGTCTGGCCCATGATCGTGAAGGTCTGCAGCAGCATCTCGATCGGGTTGTTGGTTGCCGCGCCGTCCGGCCGGGACGAGATGTCGACTGCGATCACGAAGCTCGCGCCCATCTTGCGCGCATACGACGCGGGCACCGGGCTCACGAGGCCGCCATCGACATACTCACGGTTGCCGATCTTCACCGGCTCGAACACCGACGGCACGCTGCACGATGCGCGCACCGCGAGCCCCGTATTGCCTTGCTGGAACAGGATCGGCTGGCCGTTCTGCAGATCGGTCGCGACGACGCCGAGCGGCTTCGCCATCTTCTCGATCGGCCGGTTGTTGAGCGTCTTGTTCAGGAAGTTCTGCAGCGCCACGCCTTGCAGCAGCCCGCGCGAGCGGAACGGCAACGCCCAGTCGCTGATCGCCGCCTGGTCCATGTCGAGCGCGATCTTGTTGATCTGAAGGGCGCTCATGCCCGATGCATAGAGTGCGCCGACCACCGAGCCCGCGCTCGTGCCCGCGACGATCTCGATCGGGATGCCGCGCGCCTCGAGCGCCTTCAGCACGCCGATGTGCGAGAAGCCGCGCGCGGCGCCGCCGCCGAGGGCGATGCCGATCTTCACGGGCTTTTCCTGCGGCAGTGCGGCGCCGGGACGGGATTTGTCGCCGAACGACGTGCAGGCGGCGAGGCTGGCGGACGCGGCGGCGATCGTGAAGTGGCGGCGCGACAGGCGAGGGGACGACATCGAATGGTTCTCCGGCGGCTTGGCGGCGGGTGTCACGGCCCGCGGCGGCGATAGGTTCCGAGCGGCCGCGCAGGGGTTCCGTGCGGCCGGCGCCGCGCCGGCTGGCGGCCGCGGCGCGCACATCATAAAGCAAGCGGCGCGCTTGGCGCGATGTCCGGCCCGAGTATAATTCCGGCTTCTTTCCCGTTCCGGGCGTCGCCGGCACCGTTGCTGTCCGGGTTGCCGCCGTCGATCCCGCGTCGAATCATTCATGCGCCCCAGGCGTTCGAGTTACCGTTTATGACCCGTCCTGTCCGTACCCGCTTCGCGCCGAGTCCCACCGGCTTCATCCACCTCGGCAACATCCGCTCCGCGCTCTATCCGTGGGCGTTCGCCCGCAAGATGAAGGGCACGTTCGTGCTGCGCATCGAGGATACCGACGTCGAGCGCTCGTCGCAGGAAGCGGTCGATGCGATCCTCGAGGGGATGCAATGGCTTGGCCTGGATTTCGACGAAGGCCCGATCTACCAGATGCAGCGGATGGACCGCTATCGCGAGGTGCTTGCGCAGATGCTCGAGAAGGGCCTCGCGTACCCGTGCTACATGTCGGCCGAGGAGCTCGACGCGCTGCGTGAACGCCAGCGCGAGGCCGGCCTGAAGCCGCGCTACGACGGTACGTGGCGTCCGGAGCCCGGCAAGGTGCTGCCGGAGCCGCCGGCCGGCGTGAAGCCGGTGCTGCGCTTCCGCAATCCGCTGACCGGCACGGTCGTGTGGGACGACGCCGTGAAGGGGCGTGTCGAGATCTCGAACGAGGAACTCGACGACCTCGTGATCGCGCGCCCGGACGGCACGCCGATCTACAACTTCTGCGTGGTGGTGGACGACATGGACATGGGCATCACGCACGTGATCCGCGGCGACGACCACGTGAACAACACGCCGCGCCAGATCAACATCCTGAATGCGCTCGGCGGCGAGCCGCCCGTCTATGCGCACCTGCCGACCGTACTGAACGAGCAGGGCGAGAAGATGAGCAAGCGGCATGGCGCGATGAGCGTGATGGCGTACCGCGACGCGGGCTTCCTGCCCGAAGCCGTCGTCAACTATCTCGCGCGCCTCGGCTGGTCGCACGGCGACGCGGAGATCTTCTCGCGTGAGCAGTTCGTCGAATGGTTCGATCTCGAGCATCTCGGCAAGTCGCCCGCGCAGTACGACCACAGCAAGCTGAGCTGGCTGAACGCGCATTACATCAAGGAAGCCGACAACGCGCGCCTCGCCGAGCTGGCGAAGCCGTTCCTTTCCGCCCTCGGCATCGACGATGCGGCGATCGCGACGGGCCCTGCGCTCGAAGCGGTGGTCGGGCTGATGAAGGATCGCGCGACGACGGTCAAGGAGATCGCGGAAGGCGCCGCGATGTTCTATCGTGTGCCGGCACCGGAAGCCGATGCGCTCGCGCAGCACGTGACCGATGCGGTGCGTCCGGCGCTGGCCGATCTCGTCGCTGCGCTGAAGGCGGCCGACTGGACGAAGGAGGCCGTGTCCGCCGCGCTGAAGTCGACGCTCGGCGCGCACAAGCTGAAGATGCCGCAACTGGCGATGCCGGTGCGTCTGCTGGTGGCGGGTACGACGCATACGCCGTCGATCGATGCGGTGCTCGTGCTGTTCGGTCGCGATGTCGTGGTGTCGCGCATCGAGGCGGTGTTGGCCTGAGGTTCGAGGGCGAGCGAAGCTGCCCGTGCGTGACATCGCGGCAGCTTCGCAAAAAATTTCGCTCGAATCGCAAAAAGGGTATTTACAAGTTCAAAGTAGCTCCATATAATCTCATTTCTGTTCTGCAAGGGGGTATAGCTCAGCTGGGAGAGCGCTTGCATGGCATGCAAGAGGTCAGCGGTTCGATCCCGCTTACCTCCACCATCAGAACAAGCTGAGTTGATTTGCGAAGCACTGGTAGTAATAAATGCTTCACAAAATGATTCAAAGCAGTTAGAATTTCGGCCTTCGCTGTTGATTGAAAAGTGAATAGCGAGAGTCAGACAGATCTGAAAAGATTTTGTCCCCTTCGTCTAGAGGCCTAGGACATCACCCTTTCACGGTGAGTACAGGGGTTCGAATCCCCTAGGGGACGCCAGATTCAGCGGCGTTTCGTAGAAATGTCGCAACGCTTGCAGGAACGTAACCGACGTACTGCAGGTGAGGGTAAGAAAGCTGGAGCGGTAGTTCAGTCGGTTAGAATACCGGCCTGTCACGCCGGGGGTCGCGGGTTCGAGTCCCGTCCGCTCCGCCAGAACGAAGCCCGTTCAAGACGTTTTTGAGCGGGCTTTTGTATTAAGGATGTAAGCAGTACGTTGTCCCCTTCGTCTAGAGGCCTAGGACATCACCCTTTCACGGTGAGTACAGGGGTTCGAATCCCCTAGGGGACGCCAGATTCAGCGGCGTTTCGTAGAAGTGTCGCAACACATGTAGGAGCGTGACGGTGTCCTGCAGGTGTGAGCAAGAAAGCTGGAGCGGTAGTTCAGTTGGTTAGAATACCGGCCTGTCACGCCGGGGGTCGCGGGTTCGAGCCCCGTCCGCTCCGCCAGAACGAAGCCCGTTCAAAGAACGTTTTTTGAACGGGCTTTTGCATTAAAGATGTAAGCAGTACGTTGTCCCCTTCGTCTAGAGGCCTAGGACATCACCCTTTCACGGTGAGTACAGGGGTTCGAATCCCCTAGGGGACGCCAGATTTCGGCGTCGTTCGAACAAACGATGCGCCGGCAGGAAGCAACCGACGCCTGCCAGGCAAGTAGCAAGACTGGAGCGGTAGTTCAGTCGGTTAGAATACCGGCCTGTCACGCCGGGGGTCGCGGGTTCGAGTCCCGTCCGCTCCGCCAGAAAATGAAGAAGCCCGCCTTGCGCGGGCTTTTTCATTTGCGTTTCAGGTTGCGCCCGCTGGCGGGCGCGAGACTGCGGAGCGGAGGAAGCCGCCTGCGCGGCTTCCGGCGGGACTCGAAGGGATGCGCGTGCGCGCGCATCCGCGGCCTGCAGGATGTAGGCGAGTCCCGTCCGCTCCGCCAGAAAATGAAGAAGCCCGCCCTGCGCGGGCTTTTTCATTTGCGTTTCCGGTTGGCCCGCTGGCCGCATAACCTCCGGTCATCCGGCGTCGAGCCGCTACGAGAAATCCGCGATTGCATCCGCACGCGACTGCGCTATCGTTGCGGGATGCGTTCTTGACCCCTGCGCGATGCTCGATCCGACCGACCTGCGACTCCTGTATCAGCTCCGGCCCGCGGAGGCTGGCGATTTTCCGTTTGCCGAAGCGCTGACGCACGGCAACATGGGCGGCTACTACAAGCGCCATGGGCTCGTGTGGCGCAGCGACCTGTTCTACGCGAGCTGGCGCGAATCCGAGAACTTCATCCTCGAGGCTGACGGCGAGCGCATCGGCGTGCTGCGCGTGACAGAGGAGGGCGACTCGCTGCACATCCGCGACGTCCAGATCGCGGCCGGCCATCGCGGGCAGGGCGCCGGCACCTACATGCTCGACATGTCGCACCGCTGGGCGCGTGCGCGCGGGCTGAACGAACTGCAACTGCGCGTGTTCGTCGACAATCCAGCCGCGCGTCTCTACGTGCGCATGGGCTATCGGGTGGCCGGGTCGCGGCTCGCGCAACTCGGCTCGATCCGCCACATGGTGCGGCCGGTCTGAAGTCCTGACGCGCTGAAGCGACGCGTTTAGCGGGCAGCAACGTCGATCGCGTCGTCGTCCGGGGTTTCGTCGTCCGCGTGGCTGCCTTCCGGGCCGCGGTGCTCGTAGCCGCGCAGCATGAATGCACGCGGGCTTTCGCCGAAGGCACGCCGGAACATCGCCGAAAACGCGCTCTGGCTCTGGTAGCCGAGTTCGCGCGCGATATGGGACAGCGGACGCCCCTGGTTCAGCAGCGGGATGGCCCGCGCGAGCAGCGCCTGCTGGCGCCACTGCGAAAAGCTTACCCCCAGTTCCTGCTTGAAGAGCCGCGAAATCGTGCGTGTGCTCGCGCCTACCTCGCTGGCCCAATGCTCGAGCGACTCCGCATGGGCCGGGTGCGCGAGGACCGATTCGCACAGCATGCGCAGCCTTTTTTCGTCGGGCATCGGCACCGCGAGCGGCAGCGGCTCGGCATGACTCAACTCGTCGAGCACGAGCCCGCACAGCAGGCGCTCGCGCGTGGCGCTCAGGTCGCGCGCGTCGAGTGCGACGATCAGTTCGCGCAGGAGCCCCGTCACTTCGACGACGCGGCACGCGTCGAGTCCGTCCGGTACGATCGACTCGTCGATATACAGCGTGCGCAGATACGCCTCTTCGACGATCACAACCTCATGCGTCACGCGCGGCGGCACCCAGATCGCGCGGGATGGCGGCACCATCCAGGTCGTGCCGGTCGTCGCGACGCGCAGCACGCCGCGCGAGGCGTACGCGAGCTGCGCCCACGCGTGCGTATGCAGCGGGATGCGGTGCCCGGTATCGACCTGCCGGGCGCGCACGCGCATCGGATGGACGGCGGTCGGCGCGAATTCGGGCGGAATGTCGATGACGTACGGGTTCGGTACGTCGGCTTGGAACGGCGGGTTCATGGACGATTCGGGCAGCGCGGCGGCGATGCCGTTATTGTAGAAGGCGCCGTGAAAGTGCATGCGGCGGTTTGTCGGGCGATCATGCCGCGTTCAAATGAACTTTGTGTGGGGACCTGTCGATTTCCGGACTGCCCCGGGGCCAGGTGCGCTTGCGGGTTCGAACCATCCGGCCGGTATCGTGGTCTATCGATGCGCGGGCGGTTGCGCCACGACTCGCCTGCGAACACGGCAACATACGAATCAAAGAGGAGAACCACGATGCGCTACGTATTCGTCTACGGCACCTTGAGAAACGGGGAGGCCAACGACATCGGACACGCGGCCGCCAGGCACGGGATTGCCGCACCGACGCTGCTCGGCGCCGCTGCGCTGCCGGGCGAACTGTACGATTTCGGTACGTATCCGGGAATGATTGCCGGGTCGGCCGGCAAGTCGCTGGTCTGGGGCGACGTCTACGAGGTCGACGACCAGCTCGTTCCCGTGCTCGACGAGATCGAGCGCGTGTATCCGGGCGTCGACTCGCTGTTCAAGCCGGAAGACGTGACCGTCGAGCTCGGAGGCCGGCAGTACGCCTGCCTTTACTATCCGGTCGCCGCGCACGCGATTGTCGGGCGTCCGCGCATTGCGTCGGGCGACTGGGTTCAGCACCGGCGCGAGCGGGAAGCGGTGTGACCGGTTGTGCGGCAGCCGCGGTAGCGGAACTTGTCGCAAAAAGAAGAAGCGCCCCGCAGGGCGCTTTTTTGATGCCGTCACCGCACGCGACCGGCGCCGACGCAGTGCCGGCCCCGGTCGAGGCGGACAGCTACGTCAGATTTCCTCGTACAGCGGCAGCGTCAGGAATTCGGTGAAGCCTTCCGACGTCGACATCTGCTCGAAGATCGCCGCGGCGCGCTCGTACGGCTGCGTGTTGCCGCCGACCGAGCGCTTCACGTTGTCGAGTTCGGCCTTGGCGAATTCACGCACGAGTTCGGCGGTGACCTTGCGGCCGTCGTCGAGCACGCCCTTGGGCGAGCGGATCCATTGCCACACCTGCGAACGGGAGATTTCGGCCGTGGCCGCGTCTTCCATCAGGTTGTGGATCGGCACGCAGCCGTTGCCGTCGAGCCATGCGCCGAGGTAGTGGATGCCGACGTTGATGTTGTTGCGCAGGCCGGCTTCGGTGATCGGCGCTTCCGGCTGGAAGTCGAGCAGGTTCTTGCCTTCGACCTGCACGTCGTCGCGCTGCTTCGCGATCTGGTTCGGCTTGTCGCCGAGCACCTTGACGAACTCTTCCATCGCGATCGGCACGAGGCCCGGATGAGCCACCCAGCCGCCGTCGTAGCCGTCGGTCGCGTCGCGCTGCTTGTCCGAGCGCACGCCGCCCATCGCCTTGTCGTTCGCTTCCGGATCGTTCTTGATCGGGATCAGCGCGCTCATCCCGCCGATCGCCGGCGCGTTGCGCTTGTGGCAGGTCTTCAGCAGCAGCAGCGCGTACGCACGCATGAACGGCACCGTCATCGTGATCTTCGAGCGCTCGGCGAGGCAGAAGTCTCGGTCGTTCTTGAACTTCTTGATGGCCGAGAAGATGTAGTCCCAGCGGCCGGCGTTCAAGCCCGAGCTGTGTTCGCGCAGTTCATACAGGATTTCGTCCATCTCGAATGCGGCGAGGATCGTCTCGATCAGCACCGTCGCGCGGATCGTGCCGCGCGGCACGCCGACGCCTTCCTGCGCGGCGACGAAGATGTCGTTCCACAGGCGCGCCTCGAGATGGCTTTCCATCTTCGGCAGGTAGAAGTACGGGCCCGAGCCGCGCGCGAGCAGTTCCTTCGCGTTGTGGAACAGGAACAGCGCGAAATCGAAGATGCCGCCCGACACGCGTTGCCCGTCGACCGTCACGTGCTTCTCGTCGAGGTGCCAGCCACGCGGACGCACGATCAGCGTCGCGACCTTGTCGTTCAGCCGGTACGACTTGCCGTTCTGCTCGAGCGAGATCGTGCGGCGCACCGCGTCCTTCAGGTTGATCTGGCCGTCGATCTGGTTCGTCCAGCTCGGCGCGTTCGAATCCTCGAAGTCCGTCATGTACGAATCGGCGCCCGAGTTCAGCGCGTTGATGATCATCTTGCGCTCGACGGGGCCCGTGATCTCGACACGGCGGCATTGCAGGTCGGCCGGCAGCGGCGCGACCTTCCAGTCGCCTTCACGGATCGCCTTCGTCTCGGCCAGGAAGTCTGGGCGCTCGCCCGCGTCGAGGCGTTTCGTGCGCTCGACGCGCGCCTGCAGCAGCGCCTGGCGGCGCGGCTCGAACGTGCGGTGCAGCGCTGCGACGAGTGCGAGCGCTTCAGGCGTCAGGATTGCTTCGTAACCCGGCTTGATTTCGCCGGTGATCGCCATGCCTTGCGGCAGCGTGATCGGGGTGCTCATGAGTCTCATCTCCTTGGTCGGTCAGTTGCGGTTTCGGTGAAGGGGGAAGGCGGCAGCGCTGCGGACGTCATGCACCCGGGCTGGGGCGCGTGCGGTTTGCTGGTCTGCCGGACGGAGCCGGGGTGGCGAGGAATGCGAGCAGGTCGGCCATGCCGGTGCCGGTGCCGTCGGGCGGCGCGCCGAGTTCCTCGGCGGGCGCGCCCGTGCGGTTGAGCCAGAACGTCGTGTAGCCGAACCAGACGGCGCCGGCGACGTCCCACGCGTTCGACGACACGAACACGATGCCGCGCCGGTTCGGTCCGAACGCGTCGGTGCCGAGCGCGTAGGCGGCCGGGCTCGGCTTGTACGCGCGCACGGTGTCGGCCGACAGCACGCGATCGAACAGCCCGGACATGCCGGCGCTCTTGATCGCGATGTCGAGCATCTGCGGCGTGCCGTTCGACAGGATCCCGAGCGGCGGGCGCGGGTCGAGCGCGCGCAGCTTGCGCAGCGCGGGCACCGTATCGGGATAGGTGGACAAGCAGGCGTATTCGTCCATCAGTCGTTTCTCGGCTGCGCTGTTCAGCGCGAGCCCGAGCCGGCGTGCGGCGAACCGCAGCGCATCGAGCGTGATGTCCCGGAACGGGAGATAGCGGGCGCCGGCCGGATCGGCGAGCGTGCGCAACTGCGAGTATTCGATTTGCTTGCGTCGCCACAGCTGCGACAACCGTTCCCCGTGACCGGGGAACATCTGCTCCGCCGCGGCCAGGACCGCACGCACGTCGAACAACGTGCCGAATGCGTCGAAGAGGATTGCGTCGGGAGAGGAGAGTGTCGTTGTGGCCGACATAGCCTTGCGCTCCAGTTTCAGAGGTCAGGTGAATTCTATTCGTGATCGTATGTGCTAAAAAAGACGCTAAACATCACTTGATCTTTTACTTTCATATATCTAATCTTGAGCGGTTTAAGCTATTTGAAGGGCGGCAGCGCCGCCCCTGCGAGTCATGGACCGGTTCAAGCAGATCGAAACGTTCGCCGCGGTCGCGGCGAAGGGCAGCCTGTCGGCGGCCGCGCACGCGGAAGGGGTCGCGCCGGCGATCATCGGCCGTCGCCTCGACGCGCTCGAGGAGCGGCTCGGCGTCAAGCTGCTGGTGCGCACGACGCGCAAGCTCACGCTGACGTTCGAGGGTTCGGCGTTCCTCGAGGATTGCCAGCGCGTGATCAACGACATGCAGAACGCGGAGGCGAGCGTGTCCGCCGGTGGCGTCAAGGCGAGCGGCCACCTGCGCATCTCCGCGCCGGCCGGCTTCGGCCGGCGGCACGTCGCACCGCTCGTGCCCGAATTCAGCGGCGGGCATCCGGATGTATCGGTCACGCTCGACCTGTCCGACCGGATGGTCGATCTCGTCAACGAGGGGTTCGACTGCGCGGTGCGCCTTGGCGAGCTGCCCGACTCGTCGCTCGTGTCGCTGAAGCTCGGCGAGAATCGCCGCGTGTGTGTCGCTTCGCCCGCGTATCTGTCCCGGCGCGGCACGCCGGCCACGCTCGCCGATCTGGCGCGGCACAACTGCCTCGCGCTCGCGGCAAACGCGAACCAGCAACGCGGCTGGGCGTTCCAGGAGGACGGCAAGGTCGTGTCGATCCGCGTGAACGGCACGATGGAATGCTCGGACGGCGCGGTGCTGCACGAGTGGTGCCTCGAGGGCCACGGGCTCGCGTGGCGCTCGTGGTGGGAGGTCGGCGACGACATCGCGGCCGGCCGGCTCGTCAGCGTGCTCGACGCATTTGCGGCCCCGCCGATCGGCATTCACGCGGTGTTTCCGCAACGCCGGCATCTGCCGTTGCGCGTGCGGCTGTTTCTCGATTACCTGAAGCACACGTACGAGCGGCCCGGATATTGGGGCGAGTAGGCCGCGCGTGCCCGCGCGTTTCCGATATGAGGGCGAACCCGCTGCGCGGCCCGACCGCGTGCTTTCACGTCCTACAATCGAAACAGGCATGCCCCACGCGACGCAGCCGGACTGCCCGGAAGCGCGGCGCGTGGAGTGCGATTGACGACGGAGGGCGCGATGTTCCGGCACATCCTCGTTCCAACCGACGGTTCCGAACTGTCGCAGAAGGCGATCGACGGCGCGATCGACCTGGCGCGTGCGGTCGGTGCGCGGGTCACGGCCTACGCGTGCCTGCCGCAGTATCCGTACTCGCCGTTTTCCGAAGTGATCATCGAGCCGCCCGCCGATTTCCGGGCGCGCAGCGAGCGCGAGGCGCGCGCGCACCTCGACGAGGTCGAATCGGCCGCGAAGGCGGCCGGCGTCGATTGCGACACCTGGACGAGCGTGCATCCGTCGCCGTATCTCGGCATCATCGAGGCGGCCGAACGCGGCGGCTGCGACGTGATCTTCATGGCGTCGCACGGACGCCGCGGGCTCGGCAGCTTGCTGATCGGCAGCGAGACGCAGCGCGTGCTGACCCATACGAAAATTCCGGTGATCGTGTATCGATAGGGCGGCGCCCTGGAAAAAGGGCGCGCCGGACGGAGCCGGCGCGCATCGTTGCTGGCGGCCCGCAAGCCGCGCGGCCGGTCGCGCGATCAGGATCGCGCGCCTGCCATCTCCCCCCTGATTGTTGTTCGGTGGCCGATGCCCGCCGTCGCGAGACGAGGGCTGGCATCGGCATGACGCGTGGCGCGTCGTGCGTTTCTGCTTACGCGACCTTCTTGCCGTCGAAGAACTGCTCGTCTTCGGTCGAGCCGTGCAATGCGGTGGTCGATGCTTCGCGCTCGACCGTCTGCGTCACGGCGTCGAAGTAGCCGGTGCCGACTTCGCGCTGGTGCTTGACGGCCGTGAAGCCCTTGTCCGCTGCCGCGAACTCGGCCTGCTGCAGTTCGACGAATGCGCTCATCTGCGTGCGGGCATAGCCGTGCGCGAGGTTGAACATCGAGTAGTTCAGCGCATGGAAGCCGGCCAGCGTGATGAACTGGAACTTGTAGCCCATCGCGCCGAGTTCCTTCTGGAACTTCGCGATCGTCGCGTCGTCGAGGTTCTTCTTCCAGTTGAACGACGGCGAGCAGTTGTACGACAGCAGCTTGCCCGGAAACTGCTTGTGGATCGCTTCCGCGAACTTCTTCGCGTACTCGAGATCCGGCTTGCCCGTTTCGCACCAGACCAGGTCGGCGTATGGCGCGTAGGCGAGGCCGCGCGAGATCGCCTGCTCGATGCCCGGCTTCGTGCGGAAGAAGCCTTCCACCGTGCGCTCGCCCGTCAGGAACGGCTTGTCGTTGTCGTCGACGTCGGACGTGATCAGGTCGGCCGCTTCCGCGTCGGTGCGGGCGACCAGCACGGTCGACGTGCCCATCACGTCGGCCGCGAGACGCGCAGCCGACAGCTTCGCGACGGCCTCACGCGTCGGCACGAGCACCTTGCCGCCCATGTGGCCGCACTTCTTCACCGAAGCGAGCTGGTCCTCGAAGTGGACGCCCGACGCGCCGGCTTCGATCATCGCCTTCATCAGCTCGAATGCGTTCAGCACGCCGCCGAAACCGGCTTCCGCATCGGCGACGATCGGTGCGAAGAAATCGACGTAGCCTTCGTCGCCCGGGTTCTTGCCTTCCGACCACTGGATCTGGTCGGCGCGCGTCAGCGTGTTGTTGATGCGCTTCACGACGAGCGGCACCGAGTTTGCCGGGTACAGCGACTGGTCCGGGTACATTTCGCCCGCGACGTTCGCATCGCCGGCCACTTGCCAGCCGGACAGGTAGATCGCCTTCAGGCCGGCCTTCACCTGCTGCATCGCCTGGTTGCCGGTCAGTGCGCCGAGTGCGTTGACGAACGGCTCGTTGTTGACGAGGCTCCAGAGCTTTTCCGCGCCGCGCTTGGCGAGCGTGTGCTCGATCGGGATCGAGCCACGCAGGCGGACCACGTCCTCAGCCGAGTAGCTGCGCTTGACGCCCTTCCAGCGCGGATCGGATTCCCATTGCTGTTGCAGTTCCTGTGCCTGTTGCTGACGCGACATGATGAGCTCCTTGATGCGGTGCGATGCCTGATGGATTGACGCTGACCGTGTTGAGGCTGTTCTCGAAACCGGAAGTAGTGCGTTCCGGTTCGTGAGGTCTTGTATAAGAGTCTAGGCAAATCGACTGGAGCCGGACAGGGGGCTTTTCGGGGAGCGGGGTAAATTTTTAATTGTTTTAAATCAATAACTTGAAATTTCAATTCCGGGATAAGAAATGCGTTTTTCCATCCCGCAATCGCCCGGGTTGTGCCACGCAGCATGATTTTTTACGACACAAAAAAATTTTCCGCATCGTGAAATGTGGGGCGAGACGAAAAAAAACCGGCGCAGACGCGCCGGTTGGCAGGATGGGCAGGGCGGTGATCCGCGGGTCTGCCCTCCGTGGGGCGGCCGCTGGCCGCCCGTGCGTACTTACGACGCGGAGTTGCTGCGACGCGGGCCGCCACTGCGTTGACCGTCGCGACGCGGGCCGCCGTCACGGCTGCCGCCCGGCTTGCCGCTCCAGCCGCCGCCATTGCCGCCGCCGTAGCTGCGGCCGTTGCCGTTACCGTTGCCGCCATAACCGCCGCCCGGCTTGCCGCCGAAACGACGACCGCCGTTACCGCCGCCCGGACGGCCGCGGCCGCCGGTGCCGCCGTTGCGCGGGGGCGCCTTGCGCGGCTCGAAGCCTTCGATCACGTTGACCGGCAGCGGCGAGCGCACGAAACGCTCGATGCGCTTGAGCGCGCCTTGTTCGGCGTGGTGCACGAGGCTCACTGCCGTGCCCGAACGGCCTGCTCGGCCCGTACGGCCGATACGGTGCACGTAGTCTTCCGCGAACTTCGGCAGGTCGTAGTTGAACACGTGCGTGATGCCCGGGATGTCGATGCCGCGTGCCGCGACGTCGGTGGCCACCAGCACGCGCACGCGGCGCTCGCGCAGCGCACGGATCGTGCGGTTACGCGCGCCCTGCGGCAGGTCGCCGTGCAGTGCGGCCGATTCGAAGCCAGCGTCGGCGAGACGGCCGGCGAGCTGGTCGGCGTCGATCTTGGTCGCCGTGAAGATGATCGCCTGGTCGAGCGCGTCGTCGCGCAGCAGGTGATCGAGCAGGCGATCCTTGTGGTCGCGGTCGTCGACGTAGTGCACGGTCTGCGCGATGTTCGCGCGCGACTCGAGGCGCTGCTGGATCTCGATACGCTCCGGATCCTTCAGCAGGCGGCTCGTCAGCGAACCGATCTTGCCGTCGAGCGTGGCCGAGAACAGCATCGTCTGGCGCGATTCCGGCGTGGCGGCGACGATCGTTTCGATGTCTTCGATGAAGCCCATGTCGAGCATGCGGTCGGCTTCGTCGAGCACGAGCATCTTCAGCTCGGACAGGTCGATGCGGCCGCGCTCGAGGTGGTCGAGCAGACGGCCCGGCGTGGCGACCAGGATTTCCGGGTTCTTCGCGAGCAGCATCAGTTGCTGGCCGTAGGCGACGCCGCCGAGGATGCTGACCGTGCGCAGGCGCTTCAGGTGCTTGCCGTACGTCGACGCGGCCGTGGTGACCTGCATCGCGAGTTCACGGGTCGGCGTCAGCACGAGCAGGCCCGGGCGCGCGACGGGTTGCGGGCGGCGCGCACGGCGGTCACCCTGGTTCGGTTCACGCGGCGCGCGCGGTTGCTGCGCCTGCGTCTTCTGGAGCTGCGCGAAACGTTCGATCGCGGGCAGCATGAATGCAGCGGTCTTGCCCGAACCGGTCGGGCTCGAGACCAGCAGGTCACGGCCGGCGATGCCGGCCGGAATCGCGCGCTGCTGGACCGGCGTCGGCTTCACGTAGCCGGCGGCCTGCAGCGCGGAGACGATCTCCGGCGACAGCCCGAGCGACGCGAAGCTCGGCTCGTCCGACGCCGGTTCGACCGCGGCCGGTGCGGCGGCGTCGTCGAGACCGAGCGCCTGGTCGGCGATCGCGTTGAGCGGGCTGGTGTTGATGCTCGAAGTCATAACAATCCTTGAAACACAGTGGGTGAAACGTCGGCGCCAATCGCGCATACCCAAGTCGTCGGATTCAGCGAGCAAATCGGGAAACGGGTGCAATCCGCCGAACCTTCGGCGGATGAGGCATTAGAAGCTGTTTTGGGTGCGGCGCGCTTCTGGAGCGAGGCCGCCAGCCTAGTTGACGACCGCAAGGGTCGAAGCAGGAGGGGACAGGTTCTAAACCGGATTGGAGCTTAACGCTACGAGGCGTCGGGCCGGAACGGCTTGCGAGCCGAGCGCGGGAGGTGACGCAGCCAGCATTATAAAGATAATTGCTGCGCTGCGCCACTGATTTGATTGCCTATTGCGGCAGGGGGCGATTCGGTCAGGAAGCCGTGCCGTTCTTCAGCGATTCCACGAGTTCGATGTACTGCTGCTTCGCCGCATCCTGCGACGTGCCCTTCAGCGCATCCCAGGCGTCGTACTTGTATTTGCCGACGATGTCGGTGAAGCCCGGCTTGTCGCCATGAGCGTCGCCGTCGGTCGCCTGCTTGAAGAGGGCGTACAGGCGCAGCAGGGTCAGGTTGCCCGGACGTTCCGTCAGTTGCTTCACGTCGATCTGGGCCTGGTCGAATTGGGCGGTGAGTTCGCTCATCGGGTGTCTCCGTAAGGGTTTCAGGTCGGGCGATCTTAACAAGCGGACCGCCGCGCGGGGTCGAGCGATCCTTCCAAACCGCCACCCGGTGCAGCCCACACGCACGGATCGGGCCCGATCGCCCGTGGGAGCGGGGCGCCGCATTACAATGTCGCCCATGACGCAAACAGTGCTCCTCGCCATCGATACGTCGACCGAATACTGCTCGGTCGCGCTGCTGCGCTCGGCTCACGCCGATGACGCCGTTTCCAACCCGCAAACCTGGGTCCGCCACGAGCTGACGGGCGCCGTGTCGAGCACGCGCGTGCTGCCGGCCATCCAGGAGCTTTTCGCCGAATCGGGGCTGACGCTCGCCGATTGCGATGCGATCGCTTTCGGTTCGGGCCCCGGCTCGTTCACGGGCCTGCGCACCGCGACGGGCATCACCCAGGGCCTCGCGTTCGGACGCGGGCTGCCGGTCGTGCCGATCGGCACGCTGCTCGCGTGCGCCGAGCACGCGCGGCTGCGCGCACCCGGCACGACCCGCGTGCTGGCCGCGCTGGATGCGCGGATGGGCGAAGCCTACTGGGCGGATTTCGCGTGGGACGACAGCACCGGCGACTGGCGCACGGTGCATCCGGCTTCGCTGGATGCACCGTGCGCCGTCGGCGTGCCCGATGCGCCGTTTACGCTCGCGGGCAATGCGGCCGCCGCGTTCGGCGCGCAGTTGCCGGCTGCGGCGCGCGCGGCCGTGATCGATGGCGACGCGATGCCGCATGCGCTGGCGGTCGCTCATGCCGCCGTGCGTGCTTTCCGCGCCGGCCGCGCGGTGCCCGCCGATCAGGCCGCGCCGGAGTACGTGCGCGACAAGGTCGCGCAGACCACCGCCGAGCGTGTCGCGGCACGGGCCGCGCAGACGGGCGGGGCAAAGGGATGACGGGCGTACTGCTGAGCGACCGCTATCTGGCGCCGATGACGGATGCCGATCTCGACGAGGTCGTCGCGATCGAGCACGTCGCGTACGAATTTCCGTGGAGCCGCGGCAATTTCGAGGATTCGTTGCGCAACGGCTATCTGGGCGTGTGCCTGCGGCACGTGACGGGTTCGTTGATCGGCTATTGCGTGCTGATGCCCGTGGTTGACGAGATGCACCTGCTGAACCTGTGCGTCGCGCCGGCCGCCCAGTGCGCGGGCGCCGGCCTGGCGCTGCTGCGCGAGGCCGTGCGCATTTCGCGCGCGGAAGGGCTCGACGGCGTGCTGCTCGAGGTACGGCCGTCCAATTCGCGCGCGATCCATCTGTACGAGCGTTTCGGCTTCTTGACGATCGGCCGGCGCAAGAATTATTACCCGGCGAAGCATCGCAGCCGGGAGGACGCAATCGTGATGCGTCTGACGCTGAACAAGGACGAAGGGGACGCGCATGGCATGGGCTGAAGCGGCGCTCGAGGAAATGGGCCTCGCGCAGATCTGGGTGCGGCGCGGCCAAGGCGCGGATGAAGGCGCGGCAGCCGAAACACCCGTCGCCACGCAAACCGGCGCGGTGGACGCCGCACCGGCCGTCACGACCGAGCGACCTGCGCGCACCGTGCGTACGCCGGCGCAGGACGAAGCACCGGCGGCAGTGTCGCGGAGCGCCGATGCTCCGTCGACTCGCGCGCCGGCCGCCGCCTCGTCGCCGCCCGTCGACGATGGCGATCGCGGCGCGCCTGCACCGGTCACGCCGGTCGCATCGCCCGACACGATGCCTCCGATGGACGACATGCCGCCTGCCGGACCCGACGATTTCGCGTGGTTCGATGCGGCGCCGCCGGGCGATCCCGTGCCGATGGCCGAATCGCGTCCGGTCGGTACGCCGGTTGCCGCGCTCGACTGGGATGCGCTGGCCGCCCGCGTGGCCGACTGCACGCTGTGCGGTCTGTGCGAGAAGCGGACCAACACCGTGTTCGGCGTCGGCGACCGCGAAGCGGACTGGATGCTGATCGGCGAAGCGCCGGGCGAGAACGAGGACAAGCAGGGCGAGCCGTTCGTCGGCCAGGCCGGCAAGCTGCTCGACAACATGCTGCAGTCGCTGTCGCTCAAGCGCGGCGACAACGTGTACATCGCGAACGTGATCAAGTGCCGGCCGCCCGGCAACCGCAATCCGGAGCCGGACGAGGTGGCGAGCTGCGAGCCGTATCTGCAGCGCCAGGTCGCGCTCGTGAAGCCGAAGCTGATTGTCGCGCTCGGCCGCTTCGCCGCGCAGACGCTGCTGAAGACGGACGCGAGCATTGCGTCGCTGCGCGGCCGCGTGCATGCGTACGAAGGCGTGCCCGTGATCGTGACCTACCACCCGGCGTACCTGTTGCGCAGCCTGCAGGACAAGTCGAAGGCGTGGGCCGACCTTTGCCTTGCGCGCGACACGTTCCGGCGCGCAGAAAGCGGCGACGCGAACGGGCCGGCCGGACAATGACGACCGGCGCGGCGTTCGCATTCGTCGATACGCTGCACGACGTCGCGGTTCGGGATCTGGGCTGGCTGTTGGCCAGCCCGAGCCTGCTGACCGCGGTGCCGGACGCGCCGCTGGCGCGCCCGTGGCCGGATGCGGTCGGACAGTCGGACGTCGAAGCATGGCTCGCCGCACTCGATGCGCAACCCGAGCCGCTGCATCGCGCGCTCGACGGCGTCCGGCCCACCCGGCTCGGCCGCTACGCAGAATGCCTGCTCGAGTACTACCTGATGCACGGGCCGTCGCTGCGGCTCGTCGCGGCCAATCTGCCGCTGCGCAGCAACGGCAAGACGCTCGGCGAAGTCGATTTTCTCGTCGATGCACCGGATGGGCAGCGCCTGCACTGGGAGCTCGCGGTGAAGTGCTACTTGTGCGCGCCGGTGCAAGCCGGTGCATCGCTTGCCGATTTCGTCGGCCCCAACCTCGTCGACCGGTTCGACCGCAAGCGCACCCGGTTGCTCGAGCACCAACTGCGGCTCGGCGATCGTGACGGGTTCGCGCGGCTCGGCTACGGCGCGCCGTCCGAGGCGCAGATGTTCATCAAGGGCTGGTTGTTCTATCCGTACGGCGCGCCGCTGCCGCCGGTGTCCGCGGAAATCGCGCCGGATCACCCGCACGGTTTCTGGCTCACGCACGCGCAGTGGCCGGCCTGGGCGGCGGCCCAGCGTGCCGGCGTCGCGTGGAGCGTGTTGCCGCGGCTCGCGTGGCTAGCGCCGCGACGGGCTGCCGCCGATAGCGGATTCGAACCCGAAACGCTGGCGGCCACGCTGGAACTGCCGTCGGTGTTGACGGCTCGCGAGGCTCCCGCGCTGATCGGTATCCATGAAAAGGGCAGTGACGGAACGTGGCGCGAAACGGCGCGCGGCTTCGTCGTGCCGGACGACTGGCCGGTACGCGCCCAGGCGTTCGCCGCGCAGGATCACTGACGCCGCGTCAGCCGGCGCTCACCACCAGCGATGGAAGTGATGGACGGGGCCGACGCCGTGGCCGACGTCGAGGTGGCCGCTCGCGGCGATTGCACCGGTCAGGTAGGTCTTGGCTTCGCGCACCGCGCTTTCGAGGTCGGGCTGCTGCGGCAGCAGCGCGGCGATCGCCGACGACAACGTACAGCCCGTGCCGTGCGTGTTGCTGACCGGCACGCGCGCGCCGTCGAGCCGCACGATGCGCGTCGCGCCGACGAGCCAGTCGGGACTCGCGGACGCGTCGGGCAGGTGGCCGCCTTTCATCAGCACGGCGCGCGCCCCCATCTGCAGCAATGCCTGGCCTTGCCGGACCATGTCGTCTTCGGTGGCTGCGGGCACATCGTTCAGCAGCGCAGCCGCTTCGGGCAGGTTCGGCGTCACGACCGTCGCGAGCGGCAGCAGCGCGTCGCGCAGCGCGTCGACGGCATCGGGCGCGAGCAGTGCGTGCGCGCTCTTCGAGATCATCACCGTGTCGAGCACGACGAAGCGTGGCGCGTAGCGCCGCAGCGCGTCGGCGACCGCGTGCACGATCGGCGCATTCGCGAGCATCCCGATCTTGACCGCATCGATGCGGATATCGCTGAACACCGCGTCGAGTTGCGCGGTCACGAACGCGGCATCCGGCGCATGCACGCCCGTCACGCCGCGCGTGTTCTGCGCGGTCAGCGCGGTGATCACGCTCGCGCCATACGCGCCGAGCGCGGAAAAAGTCTTCAGGTCGGCCTGGATGCCTGCGCCGCCGCCCGAGTCGGAGCCGGCGATCGTCAGGATGTTGGGTATCGGGTGCGTCATGAGGGCAACGCGCCGGTTCGAGGACCGGCGCAGGCGGACGGAAACGGCAAGTGTAGCGTCAGTGCCGCGATTCGCCGATCAGCGCGACCGAGTCGAACTGACGCTGGTTCGCCTGGTGACGGCGCATCACGAGCCACATCGTCAGGCACACGAACGTGCCGAACAGCACGATCACGACGCCGACCGGCACGTCGAGCCACACGAGCACCGCATACAGGCACAGCATCACGAGCACCGACAGGTTCTCGTTGAAGTTCTGCACCGCGATCGAGTGGCCGGCCGACAGCAGCACGTGGCCGCGATGCTGCAGCAGCGCATTCATCGGAACGACGAAGTAGCCGGACAGCGCACCGACACACATCAGGAAGATATACGCGATGATCAGGTACACGGGCATGCGCAGGTGGCCGATGTGCACGGCCCAGTGTGCCGGGAACAGGTCGCGTGTGTAGAACGCCATCAGCATCACCGCGATGCCCATGATGATGCCGACGGGCAGCACGGTCAGCGACTTCTTCAACGGGATTCGGGCGGCGGCGGCGATTGCGCCGGCCGCGACGCCGACCGCGACCACGGCCTGCAGGATCGCGCCTTCCGACAGCGACATGCCGAGCGACACTTCAGCCCACTTCAGCACGATAAACTGCAGCGTCGCGCCCGCGCCCCAGAACAATGTCGTGACTGCCAGCGAGATCTGGCCGAGCTTGTCGCGCCACAGCACCATGAAGCAGTCGGCGAAATCGGTGAGGAGCTTGACCGGGCCGCGTTCCTGCTTCGGGTAGCGGGCGCCGGTATCCGGAATGCGCAGATTGAACAGTGCGGCGATCACGTAGATGGTCATGATGATCGCCATCGCCGCTTCGGCGGGCGTGCCGATCCAGGCGGGCGTGTGCGCGATCACGTGCGACGCGATGTGCGGGCTGATCAGCGCACCGCCCAGCACGGTGCCGAGGATGATCGAGCTGACGGTCGTGCCTTCGATCCAGCCGTTCGCGGCGACGAGCCGGTCGGCCGGCAGCAGCTCGGTAAGGATGCCGTATTTCGCGGGCGAGTAGGCCGCCGCGCCGAAGCCGACGATCCCGTACGCAATCAACGGGTGGGCGCCGAACAGCATGATCATGCAGCCGACGACCTTGATCGAGTTGGTGATGAACATCACGCGGCCCTTCGGGCGCGAATCCGCGAAGGCGCCGACATAGGCCGCCAGCACCACGTAGGACAACACGAAGAACAGCTTCAACAGCGGTGTCATCCAGTTGGGGGCGTGGAGGTCTTTCAGCAGGGCGATGGCGGCGATGAGGAGCGCATTGTCGGCCAGCGACGAGAAAAACTGCGCGGCCATGATGGTGTAAAAACCTTTTTTCATCTGATGCGATGCTTTCGTCGCTGCGGCAGGGCCGCGTAGGCCGCCTGGTGTGCGATCGGCTTATTCCGTTCGAAATGGGTTGTGCGCACGGCTTTATAACATGAAAATACGCCAATTCGGACTAGCAAGATTCCCCGATCGTTCCGCAAATTGTCGGCTTCAGTGCTCAAAAGGCGCGGTAAGCTGATGATTCGCAAGCGTCTTTACGTAAATTTCCCATGCCGCGCCCGATCTCCGCCACCATCCATACCGCCGCTCTCGCGAACAATCTCTCCGTCGTCCGCCGCTTTGCCGGCCCGTCCAAGGTCTGGGCGGTCGTCAAGGCCAACGCGTACGGTCACGGTCTCGCGCGTGTGTTTCCCGGCCTGCGCGGCACCGACGGCTTCGGCCTGCTGGACCTCGACGAGGCCGTCAAGCTGCGCGAGCTCGGCTGGGCCGGCCCGATCCTGCTGCTCGAAGGGTTCTTCCGCTCGACCGACATCGACGTGATCGACCGCTACAGCCTGACGACGACCGTCCACAACGACGAGCAGATGCGGATGCTGGAAACGGCGCGGCTGTCGAAGCCCGTCAACGTGCAGCTCAAGATGAACAGCGGGATGAACCGGCTCGGTTACGTGCCGGAGAAATATCGTGCTGCGTGGGAGCGCGCCCGCGCGTGCCCCGGCATCGGCCAGATCACGTTGATGACCCATTTTTCGGATGCGGACAACGAGCGCGGCGTCGCCGAGCAGCTCGCGACGTTCGAGCGCGGCGCGGAAAGCATCGCCGGCGCGCGCAGCCTCGCGAACTCCGCGGCCGTGCTGTGGCATCCGGATACCCACTTCGACTGGGTGCGCCCGGGTATCGTGCTGTACGGCGCGTCGCCGTCCGGTCTGTCGTCCGACATCGCCGAAACCGGGCTGAAGCCCGCGATGACGCTCGCGTCCGAACTGATCGCGGTGCAGACGATCGGGAAGGGCCAGGCCATCGGCTATGGCTCGACGTTCTCCGCGCAGGCGCCGATGCGGATCGGCGTGGTCGCGTGCGGTTACGCGGACGGCTATCCGCGGGTCGCGCCCGAAGGCACGCCCGTGATCGTCGATGGCATCCGCACGCGGATCGTCGGTCGCGTATCGATGGACATGATCACCGTCGACCTGACCCCGTGCCCGCAGGCCGGTGTCGGCGCGCGCGTCGAACTGTGGGGCAACGCGCTGCCGATCGACGACGTCGCCCGCCGTTGCGGCACGATCGGCTACGAGCTGATGTGCGCGGTCGCCGGCCGCGTGCCCGTGCGCGCGGAATAAGGGCGTCGCGCGTGGCCAAACAGAAAACCGTATACGTCTGCAGCGAGTGCGGCGGACAGACCCCGAAGTGGCAGGGCCAATGCCCGTCGTGCCAGGCCTGGAACACGCTGGTTGAATCGGTCGCCGAATCGCCCGCTGCCCATCGTTTCCAGTCGCTCGCGAAGCGGGCGCCCGTCCAGCGTCTCGTCGACATCGAAGCGGCCGACGTGCCGCGCTTCTCGACCGGCATCGGTGAATTCGACCGCGTGCTCGGCGGCGGGCTGGTCCCGGGCGGCGTCGTGCTGATCGGCGGCGATCCGGGCATCGGCAAGTCGACGCTGCTGCTGCAATCGCTCGCGGATATCGCGAGCGCGCGGCGTGCGCTCTATATCAGCGGTGAGGAATCGGCCGCGCAGATCGCGTTGCGCGCGCAACGGCTTGCGCTGCTCGACGGCGGTGCGCCGGCGGATGAGCTGAAGCTGCTCGCCGAGATCCAGCTCGAGAAGATCCAGGCCGCGATCGACGCGGAACGGCCGGACGTGGCCGTGATCGACTCGATCCAGACCGTCTATTCGGAAGCGCTCACGTCGGCGCCGGGCTCGGTCGCGCAGGTGCGCGAATGCGCGGCGCAGCTCACGCGCATCGCGAAGCAGTCGGGCACCGCGATCATCATGGTCGGGCACGTGACGAAGGAGGGCAACCTGGCCGGCCCGCGCGTGCTCGAGCACATCGTCGACACCGTGCTGTACTTCGAAGGCGACACGCACTCGTCGTTCCGGCTCGTGCGTGCGTTCAAGAACCGCTTCGGTGCGGTCAACGAACTCGGCGTGTTCGCGATGACCGAGCGCGGGCTGCGCGGCGTCGCGAATCCGTCCGCACTGTTCCTGTCGCAGCACGAGCAGGTCGTGCCCGGTTCGTGCGTGCTCGTCACGCAGGAAGGTACGCGCCCGCTGCTCGTCGAAATCCAGGCGCTCGTCGATACGGCGCACGTGCCGAACCCGCGCCGGCTCGCGGTCGGCCTCGAGCAGAACCGGCTCGCGATGCTGCTCGCGGTGCTGCACCGGCACGCAGGCATCGCGGCCTTCGACCAGGACGTGTTCCTCAATGCCGTGGGCGGCGTGAAGATCACCGAGCCGGCCGCCGACCTCGCGGTGCTGCTGGCGATCCATTCGTCGATGCGCAACAAGGCGCTGCCGAAGGGGCTGATCGTGTTCGGCGAAGTCGGGCTGGCGGGCGAGATCCGGCCGTCGCCGCGCGGGCAGGAACGGCTGCGCGAGGCGGCGAAGCTCGGTTTCACGTCCGCGCTGATTCCGAAGGCGAATGCGCCGAAGCAGCCGATCGAAGGGCTGAACGTGATGGCCGTCGATCGGCTCGAACAGGCAATCGACCGCGTGCGCGATCTCGAGTGACCGGCACGGCAGGCGTCCGGGCCATGGGCGCGGGCGATCTGTCGCGTAATTCACTGTAAAGAATATGTAGGGTCATGTAACCCGCCGGACATCGCTTTTCCCTATCCTTTGCCGGATTGTCGAACCGCGCAATGCGAAGGGAACCTATGTTGAAATCGTACGGGGAAGCGCCGAGCGGACGCCTTTACAACCTGCGTGGCTGCCGCGTGTCGGAGCCGATTCGCCAGCCCTGGGGCGGCGGATGCCGGATCGTCGAATGGATCGACGACGAGGGGCGCCTGGCGCGCAAGGTCGTGTCCGAGGACGTGACGGAAGCGGAAGTCGCTGCCGCGATCCGGCGGCCGACCGAAGGGCGCAGGCACCTGATGGGCGACGACGAGCAGATGCCGCGCGACACGTTGCCGCGACGCTGAGCCGGCCGGCGCGGCGAATCGGGTGACTGCGGCAATGAATGAACAGGCCGGGCCGGTGCGCCCGGCCTTGTCGTATCTGGGCCCGCCGAGGGCTGGATGGTCCGTCGAGGCGCTGCGATGCCTAGAGGGCGGCGCGGAGCGGAGCCAGCCGGCACGCGGGCCGGCTGGCGTATCGGCCGGCTGTGCCGCGACGGCGGTCAGCCGATCTGCTCGAGCTCTTCCTGCGCGGCGAGCCAGTCGGCCTCGACCGTTTCGAGACGCGTGTTGACGTCCCCGAGCTTGCGGATCGCGTCGGTCAGTTCCGTCTTGCGCTCGGCTTCGTAGCTCGCCGGATCGGCGACGAATGCGTCGAGGCGCGCCTTCTCCGCGTGCAGCGTCTCCATTTCCTTTTCGAGCTTCGTGATGCGCGTCTGCAGCGGCTTCTTCAGCACCGACAGGCGCTGCCGTTCCTCGGCGGCCTGACGCTTCTGGTCCTTGCGGTTGGCCCCGGCACCCGCGCCCGATGAAGCCGCGCTGTCGGCCTTCGCGGCGGCGCGCTGCTCGGCCGCGTGCTGCAGCAGCCAGTCGCGGTAGTCGTCGAGGTCGCCGTCGAACGGCTGCAGCCGGTGCTTTGCGACCAGCATGAACTGGTCGGTCGTCGCGCGCAGCAGGTGACGGTCGTGCGAGACGAGGATCAGCGTGCCTTCGAACTGCGCGAGCGCCATCGTCAGCGCATGGCGCGTTTCGAGGTCGAGGTGGTTGGTCGGTTCGTCGAGCAGCAGCAGGTTTGGCTTCTGCCAGATGATCAGCGCGAGCGCGAGGCGTGCCTTTTCACCGCCCGAAAACGGCCCGACCGGGGTGGTCGCCATGTCGCCCGAGAAGTTGAAGCCGCCGAGGAAGTCGCGCAGCTCCTGTTCGCGCGTGTCGGGCGCGAGCCGCGCCAGGTGCGCGAGCGGCGAATCATCCTCGCGCAGCGTTTCGAGCTGGTGCTGCGCGAAATAGCCGATCGTCAGCCCCTTGCCGTCGCGGACGTGCCCCGACAGCGGCGCAAGCGTGCCCGCCAGCGTCTTGATCAGCGTCGACTTGCCCTGGCCGTTCGCGCCGAGCAGGCCGATGCGCTGGCCGTTCTGGATCGACAGCGCGACGCGCTCGACGATCGGAATTTCCGCTCCGCCGTCGGCGTGGTAGCCGCAGCGGACGTCTTCCATCACCATCATCGGGTTCGGCGCGGCATCGGGCGTGCGGAATTCGAACGTGAACGGCGATGCGATGTGCGCAGGCGCGATCAGCTCCATCTTCTCGAGCGCCTTCATCCGGCTCTGCGCCTGCTTGGCCTTGGTCGCCTTGGCCTTGAAGCGGTCGACGAAGCTCTGCAGGTGCTCGATCGTCTTCTGCTGCTTTTCGTAGGCGCTTTGCTGCAGCGCCAGTTGCTGCGCGCGCAGCACTTCGAACTGCGAGTAGTTGCCGCCATAGCGCTTCACCTGGCGGTTTTCCAGATGCAGCGTGACATTGCAGATCGAATCGAGGAATTCGCGGTCGTGCGAAATCACGACGAGCGTGCCGGGGTAGCGGTGCAGCCAATCTTCGAGCCAGACGATCGCGTCGAGGTCGAGGTGGTTCGTCGGTTCGTCGAGCAGCAGCAGGTCGGAACGGCACATCAGCGCCTGCGCGAGGTTCAGGCGCATGCGCCAGCCGCCGGAGAAGCTGGCGACGGATTCGCGCGTCTGCGCGAGCGTGAAGCCGAGGCCGAGCAGCAGCGCCTCGGCGCGGGCGGGCGCGGTGTAGCCGTCGGCGTCGGCGAACGCCGCATGCGCGTCGGCTTCGGCGGCGCCGTCATGCGCGGCGGAGGCGGCCGCGATGCGGGCCTCGATCTCGCGCAGTGCGGCGTCGCCGTCGAGCGTGTAGTCGAGCGCCGAGCGGTCGACCGCGGGCGTTTCCTGCGACACATGGGCGATCCGCCACGACGGCGGCATCGAGAAATCGCCGCCGTCCGAGTGCAGCTCGCCGCGCAGGACCGAGAACAGGGTCGACTTGCCGGCGCCGTTCGCGCCGATCAGGCCGGCTTTCTCGCCGGGATTGAGCACGAAGGAGGTCGACTCGAACAGCGGCTTGGTGCCGCGCGCAAGGCTGAACTGATTGAAACGGATCACGGCGGAAATGACTGGCCAAAACCGCTATTCTAGACTGCGCGCCGCTCGCGCCGGGCATTGGCCGTTCGGCGGATGTCGCAACGGGGCAATTTCGCCTAGACTCCACGTCGATCCGGTTTCGTAAAAGGAGTGCCCGATGTCCACCCTGTATTCGTTCAGCGCAGAGACGCTTGCCGGCGCGCCGGCTTCGCTCGACGCGTATCGCGGCAAGGTGCTGCTGATCGTCAACACCGCGAGCGAGTGTGGTTTCACGCCGCAGTACGCGGGCCTGCAGAAGCTGTACGACCAGTACGCGGCGCGCGGCTTCTATGTGCTCGGCTTCCCGTGCAACCAGTTCGGCAAGCAGGAGCCCGGCGACGCCACGCAGATCGGTGCGTTCTGCGAGCGCAACTACGGCGTCACGTTCCCGATGTTCGCGAAGATCGACGTGAAGGGCGACCATGCGCATCCGCTGTACCGCTACCTGACCGACGAGGCGCCCGGCATTCTCGGCCTCAAGGCGATCAAGTGGAATTTCACGAAATTCCTGATCGATCGCGAAGGGCGCATCGTCAAGCGCTATGCGCCGTCGACCAGACCGGAAGAAATCGCCGCGGATATCGACAAGCTGCTGTGACGGCGGCCGACGGCGTTCACTGCGCAGGTGCGGATCGCACGGGCGCCGCCACCTCGGCCGTTAGAGGATCGGTGCGAACAGCCGTGCGACGTGCATCGCGATGCGCCGCCAGGCGGGCGACCGGCGGTATTCGTTCGCATCGACCTCGTACGCCTGCGCGAAATCGGCCTCGAGCATCGTCTCGACTTCGGCGGCGAACGTGCGGTCGACGGTCAGCACCATGATCTCGAAATTGAGGCGAAACGAGCGGTTGTCGAGATTCGCGCTGCCGATCGCCGCCGCGATGCTGTCGATCAGCACGACCTTCTGGTGCAGGAAGCCGGGCCGGTAGCGGAACACCTTGACGCCCGCATCGACCAGGTCGCGCGCGTACAGCTTCGACGCTTCGAATACCACGTAGTGATCGCGCCGGCTCGGGATCAGGATGCGCACGTCGACGCCGCGCATCACGGCGAGCTTCAGCGCGGAGATCACGGCTTCGTCGGGGACGAGGTACGGCGTGGTGATCCAGACCCGCTCGCGCGCGGCGTTGATCGCCTCGACGAAGAACAGCGAGCCCGTCTCCTGCTTGTCGGCCGGCCCCATCGGCACCGCGAGGCAATGCATGCTGTCGCCGGGCTGCGCGGGCGGAGGCAGTGCGAGCGGCGGCAGCTTCTGCGTGGCCCAGTGCCAGTCTTCGGCGAACACGTACTGGATGCTCGCGACCACCGGGCCGCGGATCTCGATGTGCGTGTCGCGCCACGGCGACAGGCGCGGCTTCGCGCCGAGATACTCGACGCCGACGTTGTGGCCCCCGACGAACGCGCAATTGCCGTCGACGACGACGATCTTGCGGTGGTTACGGAAGTTGAGCTGGAAGCGGTTGACGAACTTCCTGTTGGTCGCGAACGGGTGAACTTCGACGCCGCCCCGGCGCAACGTGTCGACGTAGCTGTGCGGCAGGTCGAAGCTGCCGATGCTGTCGTACAGCAGGCAGCAGCGCACGCCGGCCGCTGCGCGCGCGAGCAGCGAGTCGCGCAGCATCCGGCCTAGCGCATCGTCGCGCACGATGAAGAACTGCACCACCACGTAGTCACGCGCGGCGTCGATAGCCGCCAGGATCGCCGAGAACGTCGCATCGCCGTTCACGAGCGTGCGCACCGAATTGCCGCCGAGGAACGGCATGCCGCCGAGCCGCGTGAGCGCGAGCACCGCGGCCTGGCCGATCGCGTCGGCGGCCGGCCCGTCGGTCGCGTCGGTCGCGAGCCAGGGCGAGCGCGGTGTGTGCATGCGCAACATTTCCAGCTCGTGGCGCCGGGCATCGACGTAGCCGGAGAACTTGCTGCGGCCGAGGAACAGGTACGGAATGAGCGTCAGGTACGGCATGGCCGCGAGCGAGACGGCCCACGCGATCGCGCCTTGCGACGTGCGCGTGTTCATGATTGCGTGGCACGCCGCAACAATCCCGAGCACGTGGATGGTCAGGATCAGGGTGCCGAGATGTAGCCAGTCGAGGGTCATGGGCGCGTGACGGACTCCTGAGGTCGCGCGGCCGGGCGGCCGCCTACGCGCATCTTACCCAACCGTGCGGCGCAACGGTGCACCGCACGGTGGGCGAGCCGGGAAGGCTCAGGCCTTGCGGGGCAGGTCCGACGCCTGGATCAGGAACACGGCGTCGTCGCCCGCGCTGGTGGGCAGCCACGTGAGTTCGAGGCCGCCGAACGCGGCTTCGACGTTTTCGCGCTCGTTGCCGATCTCGACGACGAGCACGCCGTCGTCGTGCAGCCAGCGATGGGCCTCGGAGACGATACGTCGCACGATGTCCATCCCGTCATCGCCACCCGCGAGCGCCATCTCTGGCTCGTGCCGATACTCGGGCGGCAGCGCGGCCATCGACGATGCGTTTACGTACGGCGGGTTCGTCAGGATCACGTCATAGCGCGAGCCCGGATCGGTGCGGAACGCGGGCAGCGGCGCGTAGAGGTCGCCGCGGTGCAGCCCGATACGGTCTTCGAGGCCGTAGTCGCGCACGTTGATCTCGGCGACTTCGAGCGCCTTGTCGGACAGGTCGACCGCGTCGATCTCGGCGTTCGGGAACGCGCTCGCCGCGAGGATCGCGAGGCAGCCTGAGCCCGTGCACAGTTCGAGCACCGCGCCGACCTGCTCGGGATCGGCGACGTACGGCTGCAACCCGTCGTCGAGCAGCTCGCCGATGAACGAGCGCGGCACGATCACGCGTTCGTCGACGTAGAAGCGGTGGCCATGCATCCACGCTTCATGCGTGAGGTACGCGGCCGGCACGCGGTCGGTCGCGCGCCGTTCGATCACGGCGAGCACGGCCGCGATTTCGTCGGGCAGCAACCGCGCGTCGAGGAACGGCTCGAGCGTGTCGAGCGGCAGATCGAGCGTGCGCAGCACGAGGTAGGCCGCTTCGTCGTACGCATTGTCGGAGCCGTGGCCGAACGCGAGCTTCGCCTTCGAGAAGCGCGTGACCGCGTAGCGCAGCAGGTCGCGAACAGTGGCAAAAGGTGTCGTCATGCGAGCCTCCATCAGGCGATCAGTTGTTCGAGCACGCGGCGGTACACGTTCTTCAGCGGGTCGACGAAGCGCACTTCGATGTGCTCGTCGATCTTGTGGATACTGCCGTTCGGCGGGCCGAACTCGATGACCTGCGGGCAGATGCGCGCGATGAAACGGCCGTCCGACGTGCCGCCCGTGGTCGACAGCTCGGTCGTGATACCGGTCTCGGTGCGGATCGCGTTTTCCAGCGCGCCCGACAGCTCGCCGCGCGGCGTGAGGAACGGCAGGCCGCTCACCGACCATTTCAGCGTGTATTCGAGGCCATGCTTGTCGAGGATCGCGTGCACGCGTGCCTGCAGGCCCTCGACCGTGCTGGCGGTCGAGAAGCGGAAGTTGAACAGCAGGTCGGCGTGGCCGGGGATCACGTTGGTCGCACCGGTGCCGGCGTGCAGGTTCGACACCTGCCAGGTGGTCGGCGGGAAGTATTCGTTGCCTTCGTCCCACTGCTCGGCGGCGAGCTCGGCGAGCGCCGGCGCGAGCAGGTGGATCGGGTTCTTCGCGAGGTGCGGATACGCGATGTGGCCCTGCACGCCCTTGACGACCAGTTCGCCCGACATCGAGCCGCGACGGCCGTTCTTGACGACATCGCCGAGCTCGGTGGTCGACGTCGGCTCGCCGACGATGCAGTAGTCCATGCGTTCGCCGCGCGCTTCGAGCAGCTCGACGACCTTCACGGTGCCGTCGGTGGCGGGGCCTTCCTCGTCGCTCGTGATCAGGAACGCGATCGCGCCGCGGTGGCCGGGATGCGCTGCGACGAATTCCTCGGACGCGACGACGAACGCCGCAAGCGACGTCTTCATGTCGGCCGCGCCGCGGCCGTACAGCTTGCCGTCGCGATGGGCGGGGATGAACGGCGGCGAGCTCCACTGCTCGAGCGGGCCGGTCGGCACGACGTCGGTATGGCCCGCGAACGCGAGCAGCTTGCCGTCACGGCCGTCGGTGCCGCGCTTGACGGCCCACAGGTTGGTCACGCCGTGCGACGCGATGGTCTCGCATTCAAAGCCGAGCGCGGCGAGGCGCTCGGTCATGATCTGCTGGCAATGCTGGTCGTCGGGCGTCACGGACGCGCGGGCGATCAGCTGTTCGGTAAGGGCTAGGGTGGCGGACATGGTTCGGACCACTTTCGATAAAAAATGCCGGCGCGGTGGCCGGCAGCGACAAGACGTCGGGCTGCGCCGACTGGCGCAGCGCGGGCAGCCCTATGCGGCAAACAGCGCCGCGTATTGATCGGCCACGAAGCCGAGCGATTTCACGCGGCCGTTGATCACCAGCACGGGGCGCTTGATGACCGACGGCTTGTGGATCATCAGCGCGACCGCGCCGGCCTTCGTTTCGGCGGCCGCCTTCATCGCGTCGTCCAGGCCGCGCCACGTCGTGCCGCGCTTGTTGACGAGCGCGTCGAGCGACACGTCCTTCAGCCAGTCCTCGACGAGCGGTGCGCTGACACCGAGCTTCTTGAAGTCGTGAAACTCGAATTCGACGCCGTGATCGTCGAGCCACACGCGGGCCTTCTTCACGGTGTCGCAGTTCGGAATGCCGTAGACGACCACGGTGTGCGGCTTCGCCATCAGTCGCCTCGCAGCAGCTCGTTCAGGCCGACCTTCGCGCGCGTCTTCGCGTCGACCTTCTTGACGATCACCGCGCAGTACAGGCTGTGCGAGCCGTCCTTCGACGGCAGGTTGCCGGCGACGACGACCGAGCCGGCCGGAATGCGGCCGTAGCTGACTTCGCCCGTCTCGCGGTCGTAGATCTTGGTGCTCTGGCCGAGGTACACGCCCATCGAGATCACCGAGTTTTCCTCGACGATCACGCCTTCGACGACTTCCGAGCGCGCGCCGATGAAGCAGTTGTCTTCGATGATGACCGGGTTCGCCTGCAGCGGCTCGAGCACGCCGCCGATGCCGACGCCGCCCGACAGGTGCACGTTCTTGCCGATCTGTGCGCAGGAGCCGACCGTTGCCCACGTGTCGACCATCGTGCCTTCGTCGACGTATGCGCCGATGTTGGTGTACGACGGCATCAGCACGACGTTCTTCGCGATGAACGAGCCGCGGCGCGCGATGGCCGGCGGAACGACGCGGAAGCCGCCCGCGGCGAAATCTTCAGCGGTGTAGTTCGCGAACTTCGACGGCACCTTGTCGTAGAACTGCGAGTAGCCGCCGGCGGGCATCGGCGCGTTGTCCTCCAGGCGGAACGACAGCAGCACGGCCTTCTTCAGCCACTGGTGCACGGTCCAGTTGCCGTCGATCTTCTCGGCCACGCGCAGCGCGCCTTTGTCGAGCTGCTCGATCGCGTGCGCGACGGCTTCGCGGACGTCGGCCGGTGCGGCCTTCGGCGACAGCTCGGCGCGGTTTTCCCAGGCGGTATCGATGATTTGCTGAAGTTGTTGCGACATGTTCGTTTTCGCAGGAGATGGATGGAATTGATCGGATGAACGATTACCGCGCGAGAGCGCGGCAGAAATCGACGATGCGTTGCGCGCCCTCGACGCATTCGGGGGTGCCCGCGACGAGCGCGATCCGGATGAAATCGCGGCCCGGATTCGTGCCGTGCGCATCACGCGCCAGGTACGAGCCGGGCAGAACCGTCACATTATAGTCGGCGTACAGGCGGCGGGCGAACTCGGTGTCCGACAGCCCGGTGCGCGACACGTTGGCCCACAGATAGAACGCCGCGTCGGGCAGCTTCACGTCGATCACGTCGGCGAGCATCGGGGTGACGGTATTGAACTTCTGCAGGTACAGCGCGCGGTTCTCGCGCACGTGCGCTTCGTCGTTCCACGCGGCGATGCTCGCGTGCTGCCAGACCGGCGAGAGCGCCGCACCGTGGTACGTGCGGTACAGCAGGAATTTCTTCAGCAGCGCCGCGTCGCCGGCGACGAAGCCCGAGCGCATGCCCGGCACGTTCGAGCGCTTCGACAGGCTCGACAGCATCACGAGCCGCTCGAAGCCGCGGCCTAGGCGGTGCGCGGCCTCGAGGCCGCCGAGCGGCGGCGCCGCTTCGTCGAAATAGATTTCCGAATAACACTCGTCGGACGCGATCACGAAACCGTGGCGGTCGGACAGCGCGAACAGCTCGCGCCAGTCGTCGAGCGTCAGCACGGCGCCCGTCGGGTTGCCCGGCGAGCAGACGTACAGCAGTTGCGTGCGTGCCCAGACTTCGTCGGGCACGGACGCGTAGTCGCACGCGAAGTTGCGGGCCGGGTCGCTGTTCGCGAAATAGGGTTCGGCACCGGCCAGCAGCGCCGCGCCTTCGTAAATTTGATAGAAAGGATTCGGACAGAGTACGATCGCCTTCTCGCCCTGTTCGGACGGGCGCGCGTCGATCACCGTCTGCGCAAGCGAGAACAGCGCCTCGCGCGACCCCGACACGGGCAGCACCTGCGTGGCCGGGTCGATGGCCGGCAGCCCGTAGCGGCGCTCGAGCCAGTGCGCGATCGACGTGCGCAGCGCGTCCGAGCCGGCCGTGGCCGGGTACGACGCGAGACCGTCGAGCGCGGCCATCACGGCGTCGCGGATCAGCGCCGGGGTCGCATGTTTGGGCTCGCCGATGCCGAAGCTGATCGGTTTGAGGGCGCCGGAGGGCGTCACGTCCTTGAACAGGGCGCGCAGCTTTTCGAAGGGATAGGGCTGGAGCGAGTCGAGTCGAGGGTTCACGGGCGAAGCGGCCATCGCGGCCGGTTGGAGCAAAAGAAGCGGCGGGCGCGCCGCGCGGCTGCGAACGGGCGCCGATGGCGCGCGGGTCGCAACGGACGATTATAGCGTGACGGAATGCGGTCACGGCCTGCCGGAACGGCGGCCGGGCCGGTCGAATAAAGGGTATTGAACCAAATGAACAACGCGGTACGCGGCAGCCTGCCGACGCTGGCCATCCTGATCGGCGCGTCGGTATGGGGCCTGATCTGGTATCCGCTGCGGATCCTGGCGTCGCTCGGCGTGACGGGCACGCTGGCGAGCGCGCTGACGAGCCTCGTCGCCTTCCTGTTCGTGATTGTTGCGCGACACCGCACGATCTCGACGCTGCGCTGGCACTGGGTATTGCCCGGCATCGCGGTGACGGCCGGCGTGACGAACCTCGGGTTCGTATGGGGCACGATCCACGGCGAAGTGCTGCGCGTGATGCTGCTGTTCTACCTGACCCCCGCGTGGACCGCGATCTACGCGCACTTCCTGCTGCGCGAGCGGCTGACCTGGGCCGGCGCGGGGCTCGCGACGCTGTCGATCGGCGGCGCGATGCTGATGCTGTGGTCGCCGGCGCTCGGCCTGCCGCTGCCGGCCACCCCGGCCGAATGGGCCGGGCTCGCGGCCGGATTGAGCTTCGCGATGAGCAACGTGCTCGTGATCAAGGCGAGCCGCGAGCTGCCGGAGATGCGCGCGGAGATGCGTACCGCGACGCTGTTCGGCGGCGCGGCCGTGTTCGGCGCGATCGCGTCGCTGTTCGAGGGGATACCGGCTGCGCCGGCGGGCGGCCACCTCGGCACGGCCGCGCTGATCATCGTCGCGATCGGCGTGACGATGGCGTCGAACAACCTGCTCGTGCAATACGGGCTGGCGCGCGTGCCGGCGAACCGTGCGTCGATCATCATGCTGTTCGAGATCGTGATCACCGCGCTGTCGGCATGGGTGTTCGCGAACGAGCTGCCGACCGCGCGCGAGTGGGCGGGCGGCGCGTGCATCGTGCTGGCGACGTTGCTGTCGAGCCGGGTCCATCGCGCTGCGCCGGCACCGGACAAACCCGGCGACGGTCGGGACGGCGCACGCGCGATGGTATGATGGAAGCCGTTTGCGGGGCCCAACGCTGTATGCGCGCGGCCCCGCTTTTGAATTCCGGGGCGCTTCGCGCGCATGGGCCGTCCGGCCTCGCGCAGTGCGGCTCCGTCCGTTTCACACCTTCTTCACATCCGATACCGCCGTGCGTCTGAGCTCGATCAAACTCGCTGGCTTCAAATCCTTTGTCGATCCCACGCATTTCCAGGTTCCGGGCCAGCTTGTCGGCGTGGTGGGCCCGAACGGATGCGGCAAGTCCAACATCATCGATGCCGTGCGCTGGGTGCTCGGCGAGTCGCGCGCTTCCGAGCTGCGCGGCGAATCGATGCAGGACGTGATCTTCAACGGCTCGACCGCCCGCAAGCCCGGCAGCCGGGCCAGTGTCGAACTGATCTTCGACAACTCCGACGGCCGCGCGGCCGGCCAGTGGGGCCAGTACGGCGAGATCGCCGTGAAGCGCGTGCTCACGCGCGACGGCACGTCGAGTTACTACATCAACAACCTGCCGGCGCGCCGCCGCGACATCCAGGACATCTTCCTCGGCACCGGCCTCGGGCCGCGTGCGTACGCGATCATCGGGCAGGGCATGATCGCCCGGATCATCGAGGCGAAGCCGGAAGAGCTGCGCGTGTTCCTCGAGGAAGCCGCGGGCGTGTCGAAGTACAAGGAACGCCGCCGCGAAACCGAGAACCGCCTGCACGACACGCGCGAGAACCTGACGCGCGTCGAGGACATCGTCCGCGAACTCGGCGCGAACCTCGAGAAGCTCGAGGCGCAGGCCGTCGTTGCCACCAAGTACAAGGAACTCGTCGCCGACGGCGAGGAGAAGCAGCGCCTGTTGTGGCTGCTGCGCAAGAACGAGGCCGCCGGCGAGCAGCAGAAGCAGCAGCGCGCGATCGAACAGGCGCAGATCGACCTCGAGGCGCAGACGGCGAAGCTGCGCGAGGTCGAGGCGCAGCTCGAGACGCTGCGCGTCGCGCATTACTCGGCAAGCGACGCGATGCAGGGCGCGCAGGGTTCGCTCTACGAAGCGAACGCCGAGGTGAGCCGCCTCGAAGCCGAGATCAAGTTCATCGTCGAATCTCGCAATCGCGTGCAGGCGCAGATCGCCGCACTGAATGCGCAGCGCGAGCAATGGCGTGCGCAGGCCGAGAAGGCGCAGGACGAGCTCGAAGAAGCCGAGGAAGCGCGTGCGATGGCCGACGAGAAGGCCGCGCTCGCCGAAGACAACGCCGCCGCGAAGCACGACGCGCTGCCGGCGCTCGAAGCGAAATTCCGCGATGCGCAGGCGCAGCTCAACGACGAGCGCGCGCGGATCGCGCAGACCGAACAGTCGCTGAAGCTCGAAGCCGCGCACCAGCGCAACGCCGACCAGCAGCTCCAGCAGCTTCAGCAGCGCCATGAGCGCCTGAAGAGCGAGGCGGGCGGGCTCGACGCGCCGGACGAGGCGCAGCTCGAGGAGCTGCGCATGCAGCTCGCCGAGCAGGAAGAAATCCTGGCCGAAGCGCAGGCGCGCCTCGCCGACGCGCAGGAAACGGTGCCGCGCCTCGATGGCGAGCGCCGTGCCGCGCAGGAGCGCGTGCAGGCCGAAGCCGCGCAGATCCACCAGCTCGAGGCGCGTCTCGCCGCGCTGAAGCAGCTGCAGGAAAACGTGCAGACCGAAGGCAAGGTGCAGCCGTGGCTCGACAAGCACGAGCTCGGCGCGCTGCCGCGTCTGTGGAAGAAGCTGCATGTCGAAGCGGGCTGGGAAGCCGCGCTCGAAGCCGTGCTGCGCGAGCGCCTCGCCGCGCTCGAAGTGTCGAATCTCGACTGGGTGAAGGCTTTTGCCACCGACGCACCGCCCGCCAAGCTCGCGTTCTACGCACCGCCTGCGGCTGGCGAGCCGCCCGCGGCCGTGGCCGGCCTGCGTCCGGTGCTGTCGCTCGTGCGCATCGACGACGCGGGCATCCGCGCGGTGCTGAACGATTGGCTCGGCAACGTGTACGTCGCCGACGACGTCGCGCAGGCGCTTGCGACGCGCACGCAGCTGCCGGCTGGCGGCGCGTTCGTCGTCAAGGCCGGCCATATCGTCACGCGCGTCGGCGTGCAGCTGTATGCCGCCGATTCGGAGCAGGCCGGGATGCTGGCCCGCCAGCAGGAAATCGAAAATCTGACGCGCCAGGTGCGTGCGCAGGCGCTGCTCGCCGACGAGGCGCGCACGGCCGCTGTCCGCGCGGAAGCCGCGCACACGCAGGCCACTCAGGCGCTCGGCGACGTGCGAGCGCAGGCCGAGCGCGCGACGCAGCGCGTACATGCGCTGCAGATGGACGTACTGAAGCTCGCGCAGGCGCACGAACGTTACACGCAGCGCAGCACGCAGATTCGCGAGGAACTCGAGGAAATCGGCGCGCAGATCGAAGAGCAGCGCGCGATGCGCGCGGAGTCGGAAGCGAATTTCGAGCGTTTCGACGGCGAACTTGCGGAACTGCAGGCGCGCTTCGAGGACAACCAGCTCGCATTCGAAGCACTCGACGAATCGCTGACGCAAGCGCGTCAGGAAGCGCGTGACCTGGAGCGCGGCGCGAACGACGCACGCTTCGCCGCACGCAATGCCGTGACGCGGATCGACGAACTCAAGCGCAGCATCCAGGTCGCGCACGAGCAGAGCGAGCGCGTCGCCGCGTCGCTCGAAGACGCACGCGCCGAGCTCGAGACGATCAACGAACAGACCGCGCACACGGGCCTGCAGGACGCGCTCGAGATTCGCGCGGTGAAGGAAGAGGCGCTGCAGGCCGCGCGGATCGAACTCGACGACCTGACCGCGAAGCTGCGCGCGTCGGACGAGCAGCGGCTCGTCGTCGAGCGCTCGCTGCAGCCGCTGCGCGACCGCATCACCGAATTGCAGTTGAAGGAGCAGGCCGCGCGCCTGTCGGTCGAGCAGTTCGCCGAGCAATTGACGACGGCCGAGGTCGACGAGGAAGCGCTGCGCGAGAAGCTCACGCCGGATCTGAAGCCGTCGTACCTGCAGGGCGAGGTCACGCGCCTGAACAACGCGATCAACGCGCTCGGCCCGGTGAACATGGCCGCGCTCGACGAGCTGAAGGCCGCGAGCGAGCGCAAGGTGTTCCTCGACGCGCAGTCGGCCGACCTGATCGACGCGATCACGACGCTCGAGGACGCGATCCACAAGATCGACCAGGAAACCCGCACGCTGCTGCAGGGCACCTTCGACGAGGTCAACCGTCACTTCAGCGACCTGTTCCCGCGCCTGTTCGGCGGTGGCCAGGCGAAGCTGATCATGACGGGCGACGAAATCCTCGACGCCGGCGTGCAGGTGATGGCGCAGCCGCCGGGCAAGAAGAACGCGACGATCCACCTGCTGTCGGGCGGCGAGAAGGCGCTGACCGCGACCGCACTGGTGTTCGCGATGTTCCAGCTGAACCCGGCGCCGTTCTGTCTGCTCGACGAGGTCGACGCGCCGCTCGACGACGCGAACACAGAGCGTTTCGCGAATCTCGTGCGCGCGATGTCCGACAAGACGCAGTTCCTGTTCATCTCGCACAACAAGATCGCGATGGAAATGGCGCAGCAGCTGATCGGCGTGACGATGCAGGAGCAGGGCGTGTCGCGGATCGTTGCGGTGGACATGGAAACCGCCGCTGGTTTTGCCCAGAATTGACGTTTGACGAAACCGGACCGCGTTCGCGCGGCGCATGGGCGCCCGTTCGCGGTTCCGACGAACAAGAATTGCTGATGGAGCGTGCATGGACGAGTTGACACTCGGTTTGATCGGCGCGGGCGCCGTCGTGGTGGGCGGCGTCGTGGTCTACAACGCATGGCAGGGCGCGAAGGTGCGGCGCAGGATGCCGCGCCCGATGCCGGAGGAAGCGGCCGAGGCGATGAACCGCCCCGAACGCGAGGAAGAATTGCCGTTCATCGAGCCGGTGCGCCAGCCGGTGCGGCGCGAGTCCGCGGCCCCGGCCCCGGTGGCCGCCACGGGTGGCACGCCGGCCGAAGTCGCGCGCGTCGAGCCGACGTTCGGTGGAGCGGCACCTGCCGACACGCCGGCCGATCTGCAGGCCGAGGCGACTGGCGTCGATGCACCGGCCGAGTCGGTCGAGCCGGTTGCCGGCGAAGCCGCTGCGCCGGCTTCCGCGCACGACACGCACGCTGAACCGGCCGAGCCGGCCGAACCCGTGCTGCCGGCCGCCACGACGATCTCGTCGGCGCCGCCGGCGATCGTCGACCGCCGGATCGACTGCATCGTGCCGATCCGCCTCGGCGGGTTGCTGCCGGGCGACAAGATCCTGCCGGCCGCGCAGCGGCTGCGCCGCGCGGGCAGCAAGCCCGTGCACATCGAAGGCAAGCCGGAAGGCGGCCAGTGGGAATTGCTGCAGAACGGCGTGCGCTACGAGGAATTGCGCGCGGCCGCGCAGCTCGCGAACCGCAGCGGTGCGCTGAACGAACTCGAGTTCTCCGAATTCGTGACGGGTGTCCAGCAGTTCGCCGACGCGATCGACGGCGCGCCGGAATTCCCGGACATGATGGAAACGGTCGCGATGGCGCGCGAGCTCGACGCGTTTGCCGCGCAATGCGACGCGCAGCTGTCGATCAACGTGATGTCGGACGGCGCGCCGTGGTCGGCGAACTACGTGCAGGCGGTCGCGTCGCAGGACGGGCTGCTGCTGTCGCGCGACGGCACGCGTTTCGTGAAGCTCGACGCGAAGCAGAATCCCGTGTTCATGCTGCAGTTCGGCGACACGAACTTCCTGCGCGACGACCTCACGTACAAGGGCGGCAACATGATCACGCTGGTGCTCGACGTGCCGGTCGCCGAAGAGGACATCCTGCCGTTCCGGCTGATGTGCGACTACGCGAAATCGCTGTCCGAGCGGATCGGCGCGCGGGTCGTCGACGATTCGCGGCGGCCGCTGCCGGAATCGACGCTGGTCGCGATCGATCAGCAACTGATGAAGCTGTACGCGAAGCTCGAGGAAGCCGGCATCCCGGCCGGTTCGCCGGTCACGCGCCGCCTCTTCAGCCAGTAACGCGCGCCCGGCGGGCGGCGGCTTCCGGCACCGTCGCCCGTCGCGGCAATGCACCGTGCTTGTGTGCGCTGCAGCGTGCCCGCGCGGCATGCATCGCGGGCCCCCGCTGCGGCGTCAAACTGAGATAATCGGAATTCCGATTTTTCAGAACGACTCTGCCGCCAGCATGGCCCGAACCCAAGCCGAACCGCCAGCCAGCCAGCCCGACGTGCGCGCCGCGTGGCTGCGCGATCAACTCGAGCAGGCGAACTACGCCTACTACGTGCTCGACCAGCCGGATCTGCCCGACGCGGAATACGACCGGCTGTTCCGCGAACTGCAGCAGCTCGAAGCCGACCATCCCGAACTCGTGACGCCCGATTCGCCGACGCAGCGTGTCGGCGGCGAGGCGGCCGGCGGTTTCACGCCGGTCGTCCATGATGCGCCGATGCTGTCGCTGAACAACGGCTTCGCCGACGAGGACATCGTGGCATTCGACAAGCGTGTCGCCGATGCGCTCGACAAGACGACCGATCTCGCCGGCTCGGTGACGGAGCCCGTCGAATACGCATGCGAACTGAAGTTCGACGGTCTCGCGATCTCGTTGCGCTACGAGCAGGGCGTATTCGTCCAGGCGTCGACGCGCGGCGACGGGACGACGGGCGAGGACGTAACCGAGAACGTGCGCACGATCCGCTCGATTCCGCTGAAGCTGAAGGGCAAGAACGTGCCGGCCGTGCTCGACGTGCGCGGCGAGGTACTGATGTTCAAGCGCGATTTCGCACGCCTGAACGAACGCCAGCGCGCGGCCGAGCAGCGCGAATTCGCGAACCCGCGCAACGCGGCGGCCGGCAGCCTGCGCCAGCTCGACTCGAAGATCACCGCGCAGCGCCCGCTGTCGTTCTTCGCGTACGGGATCGGCGTACTCGACGGGATGCCGATGCCCGATACGCACAGCGTGCTGCTCGACTGGTACGAGTCGCTTGGCCTACCCGTGAACCGCGAGCGCGCGGTCGTACACGGCGCCGAAGGCTTGCTCGACTTCTTCCGCAAGGTCGGCGAGAAGCGCGAGTCGCTGCCGTACGACATCGACGGCGTCGTGTACAAGGTCAACCGGCGCGACGAGCAGGAGCGCCTCGGCTTCGTGTCGCGCGCGCCGCGTTTTGCACTCGCGCACAAGTTCCCCGCGCAGGAAGCGCTGACCAAGCTCATCGCGATCGACGTGCAGGTCGGCCGCACCGGCGCGATCACGCCGGTCGCGCGTCTCGAGCCCGTGTTCGTCGGCGGCGCGACCGTGACCAACGCGACGCTGCACAACGAGGATGAGGTGCGCCGCAAGGACATCCGGATCGGCGATACCGTGATCGTGCGCCGCGCGGGCGACGTGATCCCCGAGGTGGTCGGCGCGCTGCTCGACCGGCGCCCGGCCGATGCGGCCGAATTCGTGATGCCGACCGAATGCCCGGTGTGCGGCTCGAAGATCGAGCGCCTGCCGGACGAGGCGATCGCGCGCTGCACGGGCGGCCTGTTCTGCCCGGCGCAGCGCAAGCAGGCGCTGTGGCACTTCGCGCAGCGCCGCGCGCTCGACATCGACGGGCTCGGCGAGAAGATCATCGACCAGCTCGTCGAGCTGAATCTCGTGCGCACGCCGGCCGACCTGTTCAATCTCGGCTTCGCGACGCTCGCCGAGCTCGACCGGTTCGCCGAGAAGTCGGCGCAGAACCTGCTCGACTCGCTCGAGAAGGCGAAGCATACGACGCTCGCGCGCTTCATCTACGGGCTCGGCATCCGTCACGTGGGCGAATCGACCGCGAAGGATCTCGCGAAGCATTTCGGCTCGCTGACGCCGATCATGGACGCATCGATCGAAGAGCTGCTCGAGGTCAACGACGTCGGGCCGATCGTCGCCGAGTCGTTGCACCAGTTCTTCGCGGAAGAGCACAACCGGACCGTGATCGAGCAGCTGCGCGCGCCGGGCAAGGTGACGTGGCCGGAAGGGCCGCCCGCGCCGAAGGCGCCGCAGGGTGTGCTGGCCGGCAAGACGGTCGTGCTGACGGGCACGCTGCCGACGCTCACGCGCGATGCCGCGAAGGAAATGCTCGAAGCGGCGGGCGCGAAAGTGGCCGGCTCGGTATCGAAGAAGACGGATTACGTGGTCGCGGGCGCCGAAGCCGGCAGCAAGCTCGCTAAGGCCGAGGAACTCGGCATCCCCGTGCTGGACGAAGACGGCCTGCACCAACTCCTGGAGGGCAATACGCCATGATTCGCGAGATCCTGAAGATGGGCGATCCGCGCCTGCTCGAAGTCGCCAAGCCGGTCGAGCGGTTCGATACACCCGAACTGCACGAGATCGTCGCGGACATGTTCGAGACGATGCACCACGCGAACGGCGCCGGCCTGGCCGCGCCGCAGATCGGCATCGGGCTGCAGATCATCATCTTCGGCTTCGGCAACAACAACCGCTACCCGGAAGCGCCACCGGTGCCGGAGACCGTGCTGATCAACCCGAAGATCGAGTACCTGCCGCCGGACATGGAGGAGGGATGGGAAGGCTGCCTGTCGGTGCCGGGCATGCGCGGCGTCGTCAGCCGCTACGCGAAGGTGCGCTACAGCGGCTTCGACCAGTACGGCGAGAAGATCGACCGTGTGGCCGACGGTTTTCACGCACGCGTTGTCCAGCACGAATACGATCACCTGATCGGCAAGCTGTATCCGATGCGGATCACCGACTTCACGCGCTTCGGCTTCACGGAAGTGCTGTTCCCGGGGCTCGATCCGGCTTCCGACGATTGATTGGCCGACTTCTCGCAGACAAGAAAAAAGCCCGCTTGCGCGGGCTTTTTCATTGCGTGGCGCACACATGTGCGCCCGCGATCAGAACGTCTCGTCGGCCGACAGATAGCGCCATTGACCCTGCGGCAGTGCGCCGAGCATCACGCGGCCCATCCGGACGCGCTTCAGGCCGATCACGTCGAGGCCCACCAGCTCGCACATGCGACGGATCTGGCGCTTCTTGCCTTCGCGCAGCACGAAGCGCAACTGCTCGCCGTTCTGCCAGCTCACCATCGCGGGCTTCAGCGCGACGCCGTCGAGCTCGAGGCCGTGGCGCAGCTTCGCGAGCGATTCCGCGGGGAAGTGCTGGTCGATGTCGATGAGCCGTTCGCCGAAGCGCACGCGCACCAGATACTCCTTGTCGATGTCCGATTGCTCGCCGATCAACTGCTTCGCGATCACGCCGTTCTGCGTCAGCACGAGCAGGCCGGTCGAATCGATGTCCAGGCGGCCGGCCGGCGCGAGCGCGTGCAGGTGCTGCGGCGAGAAGCGCACCGGCGAATGGTCGCCGCTCCAGCGGTTCGCGCGCGTAATCAGCACGGCCGCGGGCTCGTAGCCGTCTTCCGCCTGACCCGACACGTAGCCGACCGGCTTGTGCAGCAGGATCGTGACTTGTGCTGCCTGCGCGGCGCTCGCGCGTTCGTCGATCTCGATCTTCTGGTCCGCGCGTACCTTGGTGCCGAGCGTGTCGATGCGCTCGCCGTCGACGAGGACCCAGCCCTTTTCGATCCATTCGTCGGCTTCGCGGCGCGAGCACATGCCGAGCTCGGACATCCGTTTCGACAGGCGCATCAGGCCCGATTCGTCACCATAGTCAATGTCGGCGGCGGCGCGCTTGACCGGTTGCGCGGTCTTGACCGCGCCGAACGAGCGACGCTCGCCGTCGCGTGCGGGGCGGGCCGGGCGGTCGCCGAAGCTGCGCTTCGCACCTTCGCCGGCAGGTTTGTCGCGATACGACGGGCGCTTGCCGTCGTCGGCGCCTGCGCGGCGCGGGCGGGCATCGTCATCACGGCGCGGCGGGCGATCGGACGACGTGCGACGGTCGCCGAAGCTGCGCTTCGCGCCTTCGCCGGCTGCCTTGTCGCGATACGGTGCGCGCGCGTTGCCTTCACTGGAACCTGCACGACGCGGCCGTGAGTCGTCATCGCGGCGGGGCGGGCGATCGGACGACGTGCGGCGGTCGCCGAAGCTGCGTTTCGCGCCTTCACCGGATGCGTTGTCGCGATATGGTGCGCGTGCGTTGCCTTCACTGGAACCTGCACGGCGCGGCCGTGCATCGTCATCGCGGCGCGGAGGACGATCCGACGACGTGCGACGGTCGCCGAAGCTGCGCTTCGCGCCTTCACCTGACGCGTTGTCGCGATAAGGGGCGCGCGTGCCGTCCGCACCGCCGTCACGCGGCGCACGTTTGGCCGGTGCGCGATCCGCGCCCGGGCGCTCGGCGCCTGCGGCAGCGCGCGGCTTGAACGTGCGTTCGCCGGCGGCGGCCGGGGGCGCCTTCTTCGGCCGGGCCGGCTTGTCCCCGGCGGAAGGCGTAGCGGGACGCACCGCCTTGCGGGCGACGAGGCTGCCGGAGCGGACAGGGGCGCGGGTCGGCGACGCCGGCTTCGGATTCTTGACGGTTAATTTGGTGCGCATAAACGCTGGAATTCATTCAGACTGCGATCGCACGCAGCAATTCGGTTTCGAGCTGGATCTGCAGGCGGTTGTCGGACAGGCCGGCACCCGCGAGCAGAAAGATGTCCTCGACGCGTTCGCCGAGCGTGTTGATCCGCGCCGCGTGGACGCCGATCCGATGCTCGGCGAGTACGCGCGCGATCGAATAGAGAAGGCCCGGCCGGTCGTTGGCCGACACGGACAGGATGTAGTACTGGCCGCGCTCGTCGGCCCGCAGGTCGACGCGCGGCGTGATCGGAAACGTCCGGGACAGCCTCGACAGGCGGCCCTTGGACGGCTCCGGCAGCGGTGCGGTTTCGGTGAGCCGCGACGCGAGTTGCTGCTCGACGAGATTCGCGATGTCGCGATACCGCACGTCACGTTCGGTCTGCGTGACGATGAAGTTGTCGAGCGCATAGCCGTGCCGCGTCGTGCTGACGCGCGCGTCGAGCACCGACAGCCCGTTGCGGTCGAAATACGCGCAGATGCCCGCGAACAGGTCGGGGCGATCCTTCACGTACACGAGCACCTGCAGCGCGTCGCCGATCGGCGACGGCCGCGCGCGGACGATCGCGGTTTCGGCATTCACGTGCCGGTACAGCACGCGTGTCTGCCACGCGATGTCGGCCGCGTCGTGACGCAGGAAGAAGCCGACATCGAGCTGATCCCACAGTGCGCGATGCGCGTCGTCGGGCACGGTCTCGAGACGCAGCAGCGCGAGCGCCTGCTCCTGCCGCGACTTCAGCTCCGAATGCGCGTCGGGGCTGGCCCCGCCGAGCACCGCGAGCGTGATGCGGTAGAGGTCCTCGAGCAGCTTGCCCTTCCACGTGTTCCATACCTTCGGGCTCGTGCCGCGGATATCGGCGACGGTCAGCAGGTACAGCGCGGTGAGGTAACGCTCGTTGCCGACGACTTCGGCGAAGCGCTTGACGACCTCGGGGTCGCTCGTGTCCTGCTTTTGCGCGACCTGGCTCATCGTCAGGTGATGCTGGACGAGCCACACGATCAGCGCCGCATCGTCGCCGGCGATGCCGTGCTCGCGGCAGAAGCGCCGTGCGTCGGCCATCCCGAGCGTCGAGTGGTCGCCGCCGCGACCCTTCGCGATGTCGTGGAACAGCGCCGCGACATACAGCACCCACGGGCGCTCGAAGTTGCCGATCAACTGGCTGCAGAACGGATATTCGTGCGCGTGCTCGGCCACCGCGAAGCGGCGGATGTTGCGCAACACCATCAGGATGTGCTGGTCGACCGTGTACACGTGGTACAGGTCGTGCTGCATCTGTCCGACGATGCGGCGGAAGTTCAGCAGGTAGCGGCCGAGCACGCTCGTCTGGTTCATCAACCGGAACGCGTGCGTGATCCCTTCGGGTTGCTGAAGGATTCGCATGAACGTGTCGCGGTTCTGCGGATCGCGGCGCCACGTGTTGTTCATGATCTCGCGCGAGTTGTACAGCGCGCGCAGCGTGCGGGCGGACAGGCCCTTCACGCCGCGGGTCGTCTCGTACAACAGGAATGCTTCGAGGATCGCGTCGGGGTGGCGTTCGAACACGCCGTCGTCGACGATCTCGAGCATGCCCTGCTTCTCGACGAAGCGGTCGGGCGACAGCACGCGCGTGATGCCGCTCGTCGCGGGGAACAGTTGCGCCTCGATGTTCTGGATCAGGATCGTCGCGAGCTGAGTGACGGCTTTCGCGGCCCAGTAATAGCGGCGCATCAGCTGCTCGCTCGCGCGCTTGGCCTGCGTCGGCTGATAGCCGAAGCTCTCGGCGGCCTGCGTCTGCAGGTCGAACACGAGCATGTCCTGGCGGCGGCCCGCGATCACGTGCAGCCGTGCGCGCAGCGTTTTCAGGAAACCTTCGTTGCGGCGCAGCTCGCGCGCTTCGCGATCGGTGATGAGGCCACGCGTGTCGAGTTCGCGCCAGCTGCTGCCGAAGCCGGCCGCGCGCGCGATCCACAGGATCGTCTGCAGGTCGCGCAGCCCGCCGGGGCTTTCCTTCACGTTCGGTTCGAGGCTGTACGGCGTGTCCTGGCACTTCGCATGGCGCTGGCGCATCTCGAGCACCTTCGCGGTGAAGAACGCGCGGGCGTCGAGCGCCTCGTGGTAGCGCACCGTGAAGCGCTCGAACAGCGCGGTACTGCCGACGATGCGGCGCGCTTCCAGCAGCGAAGTCTGCACCGTGACGTCCTGCGACGCCTCCTCGATGCACTGCGCGACCGTGCGCACGCTGCTGCCGATCTCGAGGCCGAGATCCCACGCCATGCCGATGAAGCGCTCGATGCGCGTGTCGAGGGCCGGATCGTGCGCGTCGGGCAGCAGCACGAGGATGTCGACGTCGGAATAGGGCGCGAGCTCGCCGCGCCCGTAGCCGCCGACGGCGACGAGCGCGAGCGTCGCGGGCAGGCCGCAGTCGTCCCACACGCGCTTCAGCGCTTCGTCGGTGAGTTTCGACAGCGCGTGCATCAGCGACGCGACGTTCGCCGCGTGGCGGAAGCGCTCGAGCATCTCCGTCTTGGCGGCCTTGAATTCGGCGCGCCGCGACAGCGCTTCGGGCGGGGGGGCAGCGTGAGCGCTCATGGGCGGCCGTTCAGGTGCGGGTGGGGCGGGCTGGCGCGACGGCGCTCAGACGGCGGCGGCCGGTTGTGCGAAAACGGGGCGCGCCGGCGTGCCGGCCGACACGGTCAGCACGTCGTAGCCGGTTTCGGTGACGAGCACCGTGTGCTCCCACTGCGCCGACAGGCTGCGGTCGCGCGTCTTGACCGTCCACTGGTCGGGCATCGTGCGAATGTCGCGCTTGCCGGCGTTGATCATCGGCTCGATCGTGAAGATCATCCCGGCCTTCAGTTCGATGCCGGTGCCCGGGCGGCCATAGTGAACGACCTGCGGATCTTCGTGGAACACCGTGCCGATGCCGTGGCCGCAGTATTCGCGCACGACGCTGTAGCCCTGCGCTTCCGCGTGCTTCTGGATCGCGTAGCCGATGTCACCGAGGTGCGCGCCCGGCTTGACCTGGTCGATGCCGAGCCACATGCATTCGTAGGTGGTCTGCACGAGGCGCTTCGCGAGGATCGAACCCTCGCCGACGATGAACATGCGGCTCGTGTCGCCGAAGTAGCCGTTCTTGATCACGGTGATGTCGATGTTCAGCGCATCGCCGTTCTTGATCACCTTCTCGCCGGGAATGCCGTGGCAGATCACGTCGTTGACCGAAATGCAGGTGGCTTTCGGGTACGGCGGATAGCCGGGCGGCTGGTAGTTCAGCGGCGCCGGGATCGTGCCCTGTTCGTTGAGCATGAACTCGTGACAGAGGCGGTCGAGTTCGGCGGTCGTGACGCCCGCGACGACGTGCGGCGTGATGAAGTCGAGCACTTCGCTCGCGAGACGGCAGGCGACGCGCATCTCGGCGATATCGTGTTCGTTTTTGAGCGTAATAGCCATCGAGGTATGCCTGGAATGCGGTGAATTGACGGATTATCGCACCTTCTGGCAGGCGTCGCAGCCCCTGCCGGCGGTGCGGATGCGGGTTTTCGCGGATTGTCCGGCCGGCTGCCGCGCGGCAAGCGAAAGTGGTGAGCGACTTGAGAGCGGACAAATCGGCGTGCTATACTCTTTGGCTAAGTCGATATCCAATTGCCGAGCTTGCCCCATGTTGGGGCGGGATGGCGGATGTAAGGCTTGCGGCACGGGCGTTTGCACGTGCCGAATCGCAAGCCGGCGCAACCAGGGTGCCGGCCGCGCGGAATTCGCCCCCTTCGGGGTGGGATCGCGCGGCGGTACGGCAGCCGGCTTAAGACCCAACCCTCGTGGAGAATTTACATGGCAGTTACGATGCGCCAAATGCTGGAAGCGGGTGTCCACTTCGGTCACCAGACGCGCTTCTGGAACCCGAAGATGGCTCCGTTCATTTTCGGTCACCGCAACAAGATTCACATCATCAACCTCGAAAAGACGCTGCCGATGTTCACGGACGCACAGAAGTACGTGCGCCAGCTGGCAGCGAACCGCGGCACGATCCTGTTCGTCGGCACGAAGCGTCAATCGCGTGACACGATCGCCCAGGAAGCGCAGCGCGCAGGCATGCCGTTCGTCAACGCACGCTGGCTCGGCGGCATGATGACCAACTTCAAGACGCTGAAGGTATCGATCAAGCGCCTGAAGGACATGGAAGCGGCAGTCGAGGCAGGCGAGCTCGAAAAGATGAGCAAGAAGGAAGCGCTGCTGTTCGAACGCGAAATCGCCAAGCTGCAAAAGTCGATCGGCGGCGTGAAGGACATGGGCGGCATTCCGGACGCGATCTTCGTCGTCGACGTCGGCTATCACAAGATTGCCGTCACCGAAGCGAACAAGCTGGGCGTGCCGGTCATCGCCGTGGTCGATACGAACCACTCGCCGGAAGGTGTGGATTACGTGATCCCGGGTAACGACGACTCGAGCAAGGCAGTCGCGCTGTACGCTGAAGGCGTGGCCGACGCGATCCTCGAAGGCCGTGCGAACGCGGTCAACGAAGTGGTCCAGGCCGCACGCGGCGACGACGAGTACGTCGAGGAAAACGCGTAACTGGCCCCGAGCCGGCGCAAAAAGGGGGCTCTCAACAGGCCCCCTTTTTTTAAGCTTGTGCGCCGGACCTGATTGCGCCGAATGGGTGCGGGTCCGGAAACGAATCTCGGCCGTTCGCGTCCAAGCGGGCGGCGTTGTGAATACAGACTCAAGGAGCGAATGATGGCGGCAATTACCGCAAGCATGGTGGCAGAACTGCGCGCAAAGACCGACGCACCGATGATGGAGTGCAAGAAGGCGCTGACGGAAGCCGACGGCGACCTGGCCAAGGCTGAAGAGCTGCTGCGCGTCAAGCTCGGCAACAAGGCGAGCAAGGCGGCATCGCGCGTGACGGCAGAAGGCGTCGTCGCATCGTTCGTCGGCGGCAACGCAGGCTCGCTGGTCGAACTGAACTGTGAAACCGACTTCGTCGCGAAGAACGACGACTTCCTCGCATTCTCGAAGACGGTTGCAGAGCTCGTCGCGACGCAAAACCCGGCCGACGTGGCTGCGCTGTCGGCGCTGCCGCTGGAAGGCTCGACGGTCGACGCAGTGCGCCTCGCACTGGTCGGCAAGATCGGCGAGAACGTCTCGATCCGCCGTTTCGTCCGTTTCGAAACCGCGAACAAGATCGCAACGTACCTGCACGGCGCGCGTATCGGCGTGATCGTCGAGTACACGGGCGCGGACGAGCAGGTCGGCAAGGACGTCGCGATGCACATCGCGGCCATGAAGCCGGTCGCGCTGTCGTCGGCAGACGTGCCGGCGGAACTGATCGACACGGAACGCCGCGTGGCCGAGCAGAAGGCTGCAGAATCGGGCAAGCCGGCTGAAATCGTCGCGAAGATGGTCGACGGTAGCGTCCAGAAGTACCTGAAGGAAGTGTCGCTGCTGAACCAGACGTTCGTGAAGAACGACAAGCAGACGATCGAGCAGATGCTGAAGGCAGCGGATGCCGCAGTGCAGAAGTTCGCACTGTTCGTCGTCGGCGAAGGCATCGAGAAGCGCCAGGACGACTTCGCCGCCGAAGTGGCCGCGCAAGTCGCAGCAGCAAAGCAGCAGTAAGCCGTAAGCAGTCAGGCAGTATCCGCGGCGGGCGTCCGCTCCGCCGCGGTCGGCGCCGCCGCCGGCCGGCCGGGAAACCCGGTCCGACCGTCGGCGCTTGCCCGAATCAGTATTTCGCCCCTACAGTTCGTGGTTGTCATCCTCTCGTCGCTCGGAAGCCCCTATGTCCAATGCCTATAAACGCGTCCTCCTCAAACTCTCCGGCGAAGCGCTGATGGGCGACGATGCCTTCGGCATCAATCGCGCGACGATCGAACGGATGGTGGCCGATATCGCCGAAGTCGTGCGTCTCGGTACGCAGCTCGCGGTTGTGATCGGTGGCGGTAATATTTTCCGCGGTGTCGCGGGTGGCGCGGCCGGCATGGATCGCGCGACGGCAGACTACATGGGGATGCTCGCGACGATGATGAACGCGCTGGCGCTGCAGGACGCGATGCGCCACGCCGGCATCGAGGCGCGTGTGCAGTCCGCGCTGCGGATGGACCAGGTCGTCGAGCCGTACATCCGGCCTCGCGCGATCCGCCAGCTCGAGGAAGGCCGCGTCGTGATCTTCGCGGCCGGTACGGGCAACCCGTTCTTCACGACGGACACGGCCGCCGCGCTGCGCGGTTCGGAAGTGGGCGCCGAGGTCGTATTGAAGGCGACCAAGGTCGATGGCGTATATTCTGCCGATCCGAAGAAGGATCCGTCGGCCACGCGTTACACGACGATCACTTTCGACGAGGCGATCAGCCGCAACCTGCAGGTGATGGACGCGACGGCCTTTGCGCTGTGCCGCGACCAGAAGCTGCCGATTCGCGTGTTTTCGATCAACAAGCCGGGCGCGCTCAAGCGCATCGTGCTGGGCGAGGACGAAGGTACGCTCGTCCACGTGTAAACTCCCGCGGATGCGGGTCATCGGCCGCGGCGCACCCGATGTGCCGGGCAGGGCCCGTGTTCTTTGAAGGTTAGAAGGTTCGGAGGTTGAAATGAGTGTCGCTGATACCAAGAAGGGCGTCGAGCAAAAGATGCAGCGCTCGATCGAAGCGTTCAAGAACGATCTGGCAAAGATCCGTACGGGCCGTGCACACACCGGTCTGCTCGATCACGTGCAGGTCGACTACTACGGCTCGATGGTGCCGATCTCGCAGGTCGCCAACCTGACGCTCGTCGATGCGCGCACGATCGGCGTGCAGCCGTGGGAAAAGAACATGGTCGCGAAGGTCGAGAAGGCCATTCGCGAAGCCGACCTGGGCCTGAACCCGGCCACCGCCGGCGACCTGATCCGCGTGCCGATGCCTGCGCTGACGGAAGAGCGCCGCCGCGAGCTGACCAAGGTCGTCAAGAGCGAAGGCGAAACGGCCAAGGTCGCGATCCGCAACCTGCGCCGCGACGCGAACGAAGCGCTCAAGAAGCTCGTGAAGGACAAGGAAATCTCGGAAGACGACGAGCGTCGTGCAAGCGACGACGTGCAGAAGCTGACCGACAAGCACGTTGCCGAAATCGACAAGCTCGTGCAGAGCAAGGAAGCCGAGATCATGACGGTCTGACGACCGTCCTCGCGCGCCGCCTTCTTCCCGCATTACTGTCTCAACGGCCATGACCTATACCAGCTCTACCGTTCGCGTGCCTGACGTCGGCGTCGTGCCGCGTCACATCGCGATCATCATGGACGGCAACGGCCGTTGGGCGACCGAACGCCGCTTGCCGCGCGTCGCGGGGCACACCCGCGGCGTCGATGCCGTGCGGGCAGTGGTCGAAGGCTGCGCGCGCGCCGGCGTCGAATACCTGACGCTGTTCGCGTTCAGTTCGGAGAACTGGCGCCGTCCGAACGACGAAGTGTCGTTCCTGATGCGCCTCTTCATCACCGCGCTCGAGCGCGAGGTCGGCAAGCTTCACGCGAACGGGATCCGCCTGCGTGTCGTCGGCGATCTCGACCGCTTCGAGCCGCGCATCCGCGAACTGATTCGCCGCGCCGAAACCAAGACGGCGCGCAATACCCGTCTCACGCTCACCATCGCGGCCAACTACGGCGGCCGGTGGGACATCCTGCAGGCGACGAAGAAGCTCGTCGAGCAGGCCGTGCGCGAGGGTCGCGAGGTCGAAGTGACCGAGGACGCGTTCGCGCCGCACCTGGCGATGGCCTATGCGCCGGAGCCCGATCTCTTCATCCGTACCGGTGGCGAGCAGCGCGTCAGCAACTTCCTGCTGTGGCAGCTTGCGTACGCCGAATTCTATTTCACCGACAAATACTGGCCGGATTTCGACGGTGCGGCACTGGCCGACGCCATGGCGTCGTATACGGAGCGCGAACGCCGTTTCGGCCGCACGAGCGCACAGCTCGAACCGCAATCGCAGAACGCCGACTCCCTTTCATGCTGAAAACCCGTGTGATCACGGCGATCGTGATGCTGGCGGTGCTGCTGCCGGTGACGCTGTTCGCGCCGCTCACCGCGTTCGGCGCGCTGATCGGCGTCGTGCTCGTGTTTGCCGCGTGGGAATGGGCGCGCCTGCTCAAGCTCGGCGGTGCCGGCCCGGTCGTCTATGCGGTCGTCGCGGCGCTGGCGCTCGCGGCAACGGCGCCGCTCGGCGTCGATGCGGCTTTGTCCCGCCCCCTTTTCATGGCAGCCGGCGTGTTCTGGCTGCTGGTCGGCCCGTTCGCGCTGCGGCGCAAGCCGGTGCTCGCGGGTGGCGTATGGCGGCCGTTCCTGCTGGCAGCCGGGCTCGTGGTCTTTGCGGCCTGCTGGCATGCGCTCGTCGCTGCGCGCGCGCAGGGCGTGCCGTTCGTGTTGTCGCTGCTTCTGGTCGTCTGGCTCGCCGATATCGGCGCATACTTCGCGGGCAAGGCCTTCGGAAAGCGTAAACTGGCCATCACGATCAGCCCCGGCAAGAGCTGGGAAGGCGCGATCGGTGGCTGGCTCGCCGTGATGGTCGTCGCCGGTGTCGCGATGGCCGCGCATGCGTTCGAGCCGACCCTGTTTTCCGCGTTCGCCGTGCGCTACGGGATGCCCGGCGCATGGGCCGCACTGACGCTGCTGGTCGCATACAGCGTGATCGGCGACCTGTTCGAGTCGTTGCTGAAGCGGCAGGCGGGCGTGAAGGATTCGAGCGGACTGCTGCCAGGCCATGGCGGCGTGCTCGACCGTGTCGACGCGCTGCTGCCGGTGCTGCCGCTCGCGATGCTGCTGCTTGGTTAAACCACTAATTCTGTTATGCAAAAACGTCTGACATTGCTCGGTTCCACGGGCTCGATCGGAGACAGCACGCTCGACGTGGTCGCGCGCCATCCCGAGCGCTTCTCGGTCTATGCGCTGACCGCACACCGCAACGGCGACAAGCTCGTCGAGCAATGCCAGCGCTTTGCGCCCGAGGTGGCGGTGGTCGGCGATGCCGAGACGGCCGCGCACGTCGACGCGAAACTGCGCGCGGCGGGCAGCAAGACGACCGTGCTGTACGGGCCGCAGGCGCTCGTCGACGTGTCGAAGAGCGATGGCTGCGACACGGTGGTCGCGGCGATCGTCGGTGCGGCCGGCATGGCGCCGAGCCTCGCGGCCGCGCGCGCCGGCAAGCGCATCCTGCTCGCGAACAAGGAGGCGCTGGTGATGTCGGGCGCGATCTTCATGGACGCCGTGCGCGACCATGGCGCGATCCTGCTGCCGGTCGACAGCGAGCACAACGCGATCTTCCAGTGCATGCCGCGCGACGCGGCCGAGCACGGCGGGATCTCGAAGATCATCCTGACCGCATCGGGCGGCCCGTTCCGCACGCGCGAACCGGCCACGCTCGTCGACGTGACGCCGGACGAGGCCTGCAAGCACCCGAACTGGGTGATGGGCCGCAAGATCTCGGTCGATTCCGCGACGATGATGAACAAGGGCCTCGAGGTGATCGAGGCGCACTGGATCTTCGGGCTGCCGGGCGAGCGCATCGACGTGCTGATCCATCCGCAGAGCGTGATCCATTCGCTCGTGTCGTATCGCGACGGCTCGGTGCTCGCCCAGCTTGGCAACCCCGACATGCGCACGCCGATCGCGCACGCGCTCGCGTTCCCCGAGCGTGTCGACGCGGGTGTCGAGCAGCTCGATCTCGCGCAGATCGCCCAGCTGTCGTTCGAGAAGCCCGATTACGCGCGCTTCCCGTGCCTCGCGCTCGCGCTGAAGGCGCTTGACGAAGGCGGCATCGCGAGCGCCGCATTGAACGCGGCGAACGAAGTCGCGGTCGAAGCGTTTCTCGAGCGCCGCATCGGCTTCATGGCGATTGCGGCGACGGTCGACGCCGTGCTCAACACGCTGCCGAACCGTACGCCCGACGGGCTCGAGGATGTCCTGGCGGCGGATGCCGAGGCACGCCGCCTCGCCGCCGAAATCATCGCGAAAGCGCCTGCGCCACGCGTGGAGCGTACTGTCTGAATGGGGTGCTCATGAACGTGCTGGTCGAACTGATCGCGTTTGCGGTGGCGATCGGGGTGCTGGTCGTCGTGCATGAGTACGGACACTATCGCGTCGCGCGCTGGTGCGGCGTGAAGGTGCTGCGTTTCTCGATCGGCTTCGGCCAGCCCGTCGCGCGCTGGGTCAGCCGCAGGACGGGCACCGAGTGGACGCTGTCGGCCCTGCCGCTCGGCGGCTACGTGAAGATGCTCGACGAGCGCGATCCCGGCCCCGGTATCCCGCCCGAGGAACTGGGCCAGGCGTTCAACCGGCAGTCCGTCTACAAGCGCATCGCAATCGTCGCGGCCGGGCCGATTGCCAATTTCCTGTTGGCAATCGCGCTGTTTTCCGTCGTATTCGCCACCGGCGTAACCGAGCCGGCCGCGATCGTCGCACCGCCGGCTACCGGCACGGTGGCGGCGCGCGCGGGCTTCGACGGCAGCGAGAAGATCGTGTCGATCCGCAACGCGCAGGGCGGCGAGGCCGAGCCGGTGCGGTCGTGGTCGGACCTGCGCTGGAAGCTGCTGGCGGCCGCGTTCGATCACCGCGAGATCGTGCTCGGCGCACGCGACGGCAACACGACGTTCGATTTCCGCGTCGACCTCCGCAATGTTCCTGAAAGTCAGCTCGACGACGATTTCATGGCCCATCTGGGCTTCGAGACCGGCGGCGGGACGTTGTCGGTCGCGTCCGTGCAACCCGGCAGCGCGGCGGAGCAGGCGGGCCTGAAGTCCGGCGACAAGCTGGTCGCGCTCGACGGCAAGCCGATCGGCGGCGCGTCGCGCTTCATCGATTTCGTGAAACACCATGCGGGCAAGCCGCTCGACCTGCAGATCGAGCGCGACGGCGCCGCGCAGACGGTGTCGATCGTGCCGCAGATGCAGCGCGACGACGAATCCGGGCAGCAGGTCGGCCGGATCGGCGCGGCGCTGTCGATGCATGCGCCGTCCGTCGACGTGCGGTACGGGCCGATCGAGAGCCTGCAGCTTGGCGCGCACCGGACGTGGGACATCTCCGTGTATTCGCTGAAGATGTTCGGGCGCATGATCACGGGCAACGCGTCGCTGAAGAACCTGTCCGGCCCGGTGACGATCGCGGACTACGCGGGCAAGAGTGCGCGGCTCGGTCCGTCGGCGTTCCTGTCCTTCCTCGCCCTTGTCAGCATTAGCCTTGGCGTCCTGAACTTGTTGCCGATTCCCGTTTTGGACGGGGGGCATCTGTTATATTATGCGGTTGAAGCCGCGACTGGGAAAGCCGTCTCGGAGCGCTGGCAGCTGATTCTGCAAAGAGCCGGGTTGATCTGCATCGTCGCATTGTCGGCGATCGCGCTGTTCAACGATCTGGCTCGGTTAATCCATTTCTGAAGCGTCAGGCGGCGGCCGCTGGGCAGCCGCCTGATTTGATGCAGCTAAATATTGGGGATGCATGTTGTTCAAACCTCATCGCTTTGTACCTAAGACAGTTGCAGCGGCCGCGCTCGCCGCGCACGGCCTCGCGGCCCATGCAGCGGCACCGTTCGTGGTGCAAGACATCAAGATCGAGGGGCTGCAGCGCGTCGAAGCGGGTTCGGTGTTCGCCTACCTGCCGATCAAGCAGGGCGATACCTTCACGGACGACAAGGCATCCGAAGCAATCCGCGCGCTGTATGCGACGGGCTTCTTCAACGACGTACGCATTGCCACGCAGGGCAACGTCGTGATCGTGCAGGTGCAGGAGCGTCCGGCCATCGCGTCGATCGACTTCACCGGCACGAAGGAATTCGACAAGGACAACCTGACGAAGGCGCTGCGCGCAGTCGGCCTCGCCGACGGCCGCTACTACGACAAGGCGCTTGTCGACAAGGCGGAGCAGGAGCTCAAGCGCCAGTACCTCACGCGCGGCTTCTACGCGGCCGAGGTCAAGACGACGGTCACGCCGGTCGACGCGAACCGCGTGTCGATCCTGTTCGCGGTGGCCGAAGGCCCGAGCGCGAAGATCCGCCAGATCAACTTCATCGGCAACAAGGCATTCAGCACCAGCACGCTGCGCGACGAAATGCAGCTGTCGACGCCGAACTGGTTCTCCTGGTACACGAAGAACGACCTGTACTCGAAGGAAAAGCTCACGGGCGACCTCGAGGCGGTGCGCTCGTACTACCTGAACCGCGGCTATCTCGAGTTCAACATCGACTCGACCCAGGTGTCGATCTCGCCCGACAAGAAGGACATGTACCTGACGGTCACGCTGCACGAAGGCGAGCCGTACACGGTGTCGGGCATCAAGCTGTCGGGCAACCTGCTCGATCGCGAAGCCGAACTCAACAAGCTGGTCAAGATCAAGCCGGGCGACCGCTTCTCGGCCGAAAAGCTGCAACAGACCACCAAGTCGATCGTCGACAAGCTCGGTGAGTACGGCTACGCATTCGCGACCGTCAACGCGCAGCCGGACATCGACCAGGCGAACCACAAGGTGAACCTGAACCTCGTCGTCGATCCGAGCCGCCGCGTGTACGTGCGCCGCATCAACGTCGTCGGCAACACGCGCACGCGCGACGAAGTGGTGCGCCGCGAAATGCGCCAGCTCGAAAGCTCGTGGTTCGATTCGAACCGCCTCGCGCTGTCGAAGGATCGCGTGAACCGTCTCGGCTACTTCACCAACGTCGACGTGACGACGGTGCCGGTCGAAGGCACGAACGACCAGGTCGACGTGAACGTGAAGGTCGACGAAAAGCCGACCGGCGCGATCACGTTGGGCGCCGGCTTCTCGTCGACGGACAAGGTCGTGCTGTCGGCCGGCGTGTCGCAGGACAACGTGTTCGGTTCGGGTACCAGCCTGTCGGTGAACGTCAACACCGCGAAGAGCTACCGTACGCTGACCGTCACGCAGGTCGACCCGTACTTCACGGTCGACGGCATCAAGCGGATCACTGACGTCTACTATCGCACGTACCAGCCGCTCTACTATTCGACAAGCTCGAGCTTCCGGATCATCAGCGCGGGCGGCAACCTGAAGTTCGGCATCCCGTTCTCGGAAGTCGACACCGTCTACTTCGGTGCGGGCTTCGAGCAGAACCGTCTCGACGTCGATTCGAACACGCCGCAGAGCTACCAGGATTACGTGAACCAGTTCGGCCGCGTGTCGAACACGGTGCCGCTGACGGTCGCGTGGTCGCGCGACGCGCGTGACAGCGCGCTGATTCCGAGCCGCGGCTACTTCACGCAGGCGAACATGGAGTACGGCGTGCCGGTCGGCAAGATCCAGTACTACAAGGCCGACCTGCAGGCCCAGTACTACTATTCGTTCTCGCGCGGCTTCATCCTGGGCCTGAACCTGCAAGGCGGCTACGGTAACGGTATCGGCAACCCGTACCCGATCTTCAAGAACTACTACGCGGGCGGTATCGGCTCCGTGCGTGGCTACGAGCCGAGCTCGCTGGGCCCGCGCGACACGAAGACGAATGACCCGATCGGCGGTTCGAAGATGGTCGTCGGCAACATCGAACTGACGTTCCCGCTGCCGGGCACGGGCTACGACCGCACGCTGCGCGTGTTCACGTTCCTCGACGGCGGTAACGTGTGGGGCAACGCGCCGGGCGGCACGAGTACGGGCGCCAACGGCCTGCGTTACGGCTATGGTGTGGGTCTTGCGTGGATCTCGCCGATCGGCCCGCTGAAGCTGAGCCTCGGCTTCCCGCTGCAGAAGCACGAAGGCGACCAGTACCAGAAATTCCAGTTCCAGATCGGAACGGCGTTCTGAGCGAACGCATGACAACAGCAACGAGAGGGTAATTTTGCTAACCGGTAAGTTTTCGAAACGAGTGATGTGCGCGCTGACCGTTGCGCTGGCCTTGGGCGCGGCAACGGCGCACGCACAGGACGTCGCCCGCATCGCGGCGGTCAATTCGGATCGGATCCTGCGCGAGTCGGTGCCCGCGAAGGCGGCGCAGACGAAGCTCGAAGCCGAGTTTGCGAAGCGCGACAAGGATCTGCAGGATCTGGCGGCGCGCCTGAAGTCGATGTCCGATTCGCTGGACAAGAACGGCGCGTCGCTGTCGGCGGCCGACCGCGCGCAGAAGCAGCGTGATCTCGCCCAGCTCGATACCGACTTCCAGCGCAAGCAGCGCGAGTTCCGCGAAGACCTGAACCAGCGCCGCAACGAGGAGCTGGCGGCCGTGCTCGAGCGGGCGAACAAGGTCATTAAGCAGATCGCCGAGCAGCAGAATTACGACCTGATCGTGCAGGAAGCCGTGTACGTCAGCCCGCGCATCGACATCACCGACAAGGTGCTCAAGGCGCTCGCGTCCGGCTCGGCGAACTGAACGGAGCAGACGACGAATGGCATTGACGCTTGAGGCACTCGTAAAGCGGTTCGGCGGCGAGATCGCCGGCGACGCACAGTGCACGGTCGGCGGCCTCGCGCCGCTCGACCAGGCAGGCCCGCAGCAACTCGCGTTCCTCGCGAACCCGAAGTACCTGTCGCAGGTCGAGACGACCCGCGCCGGCGCGGTGCTGATCGCGCCGAAGGATCTGGAAAAGCTGGGCGCGGCCGCCACCGGTCGCAACTTCATCGTGACGCCGAATCCGTACGCGTACTTCGCGCGTGTCGCGCAGATGTTCATCGATCTCGCCACGCCGCCGCGCGCGGCCGGCGTGCATCCGAGCGCGACGATCGATCCGGCTGCGAAGGTCGCCGCGAGCGCGGTGATCGGCCCGCACGTGACGGTCGAGGCCGGCGCGGTGATCGAAGACGGTGTGCAGCTCGACGCGAACGTGTTCATCGGCCGCGGCACGACGATCGGCGCGGGTTCGCACCTGTATCCGAACGCGTCGGTGTACCACGGCTGCAAGGTCGGCCCGCGCGCGATCATTCATGCGGGCGCCGTGATCGGCTCCGACGGCTTCGGCTTCGCGCCGGATTTCGTCGGCGACGGCGACGCGCGCACCGGCAGCTGGGTCAAGATCCCGCAGGTCGGCGGCGTCACGATCGGCCCGGACGTCGAGATCGGCGCGAACACGACGATCGACCGCGGCGCGATGGCGGATACCGTCATCGAGGAATGCGTGAAGATCGACAACCAGGTGCAGATCGGCCACAACTGCCGGATCGGCGCCTACACGGTGATCGCCGGCAGCGCCGGGATCGCGGGCAGCACGACGATCGGCCGCCACTGCATGATCGGCGGCGCGGCCGGGATCGCCGGCCACGTGACGCTCGGCGACTATGTCATCATCACCGCGAAATCGGGCGTATCGAAGTCGCTGCCGAAGGCCGGTATCTATACCAGCGCGTTCCCGGCCGTCGACCACGGCGAGTGGAACAAGAGCGCCGCGCTCGTGCGCAACCTCGACAAGCTGCGCGAGCGCATCAAGGCGCTCGAAGCCGCGCTCGCCGCCCAGGGCGGCACGGACGCCTGAGCGCATCATGCGAGACCTCGAACCGGGTACGGCCAGCGCAACCGGCCCGGTTTGCCAGACTGGGCCGCACGACGGCCCGCTTCAGCCTTTGCATCACCACCGCGCAGCCTCTGCGTGAGACGAACCATCATGAGCACTGAAAAAATCAATCTCGACATCCACAAGATCCTCACGCTGCTGCCGCATCGCTACCCGATTCTGCTCGTCGATCGCGTGCTCGAACTCGAACCGCACAAGGGCATCAAAGCGCTGAAGAACGTGTCGATCAACGAGCCGTACTTCCAGGGGCATTTCCCGAAGCGGCCGGTGATGCCGGGCGTGCTGATCCTCGAGGCGCTCGCGCAGGCCGCGGCGCTGCTGACCTTCTCGGAAGAGCAGCCGAAGGATCCGGAGAACACGCTGTACTACTTCGTCGGGATCGACGGCGCGCGCTTCAAGCGTCCGGTCGAGCCGGGCGACCAACTGATTCTGAACGTGACGTTCGAACGCTACATCCGCGGTATCTGGAAGTTCAAGGCGGTGGCGGAAGTGGACGGCAAGGTGGCGGCGGAAGCCGAACTGATGTGCACGGTCAAGACGACCGACGTGGCGCCCTGAGCGACGCGGCACGGACAGGCAACGCAACGCGACACATCACATCGAGAGGCAACGGCGCATGACCAGGATTCATCCCACCGCGATTGTCGAACCGGGCGCGCAGATCGACGAATCGGTCGAGATCGGCCCGTACGCGATCGTCGGTCCGCACGTCACGATCGGCGCGCGTACGACGATCGGCTCGCACAGCGTGATCGAAGGCCATACGACGCTCGGCGAGGACAACCGCATCGGCCATTACGCGTCGGTCGGTGGTCGTCCGCAGGACATGAAGTACAAGGACGAGCCGACGAAGCTCGTGATCGGCAGCCGCAACACGATCCGCGAATTCACGACGATCCACACGGGCACCGTGCAGGACGGCGGCGTGACGACGCTCGGTGACGACAACTGGATCATGGCCTATGTGCACATCGGTCACGACTGCACCGTCGGCAGCCACGTGATTCTGTCGAGCAACGCCCAGATGGCCGGCCACGTCGAGATCGGCGACTGGGCGATCGTCGGCGGGATGTCGGGCGTCCACCAGTTCGTGCGCATCGGCGCGCACTCGATGCTGGGCGGCGCATCGGCGCTCGTACAGGACATTCCGCCGTTCGTGATCGCGGCTGGCAACAAGGCCGAACCGCACGGGATCAACGTCGAAGGGCTGCGCCGGCGCGGTTTCTCGCCCGACGCGATCTCCGCGCTGCGCAGCGCATACCGCCTGCTGTACAAGAACGGCCTGTCGCTCGAGGAAGCGAAAGTGCAGTTGCGCGAGCTGGCGGCGGCGGGCGGCGAGGGCGACGCACCCGTGAAGGCGCTCGTCGATTTCATCGACGCGTCGCAACGCGGCATCATCCGCTAAGCGATGCCGCTTCCGACCACTCAGCTCCGGCTCGCGATGGTGGCCGGCGAACCGTCGGGCGACCTGCTCGGCGCGTCGCTGCTCGGCGGGCTGCGCGAGCGGCTGCCCGAATCGGCCCAGTACTACGGGATCGGCGGGCCGCGAATGATCGCGCAGGGCTTCGACTCGCACTGGCAGATGGACAAGCTGACCGTGCGCGGCTATGTCGAGGCGCTGGGCCAGATTCCCGAAATCCTGCGGATTCGCGGCGAGCTGAAGCGCCAGTTGCTCGCCGAGCGGCCGGACGCGTTCATCGGCGTCGATGCGCCCGATTTCAACTTCAACGTCGAACAGGCGGCGCGCGACGCGGGCATCCCGTCGATCCACTTCGTGTGCCCGTCCATCTGGGCATGGCGCGGCGGCCGGATCAAGAAGATCGCGAAGTCCGTCGATCACATGCTGTGCCTGTTCCCGTTCGAACCGGCGATTCTCGACAAGGCAGGCGTTGCGTCGACCTACGTCGGCCATCCGCTCGCCGACGAGATTCCGCTCGAGCCTGACACGCACGGCGCGCGCATCGCGCTCGGATTGCCGGCCGACGGCCCGGTGATTGCCGTGTTGCCGGGCAGCCGGCGCTCGGAAATCGCACTGATCGGCCCGACGTTCTTCGCGGCAATGGCGCTGATGCAGCAGCGCGAGCCCGGCGTACGGTTCGTGATGCCGGCGGCCACGCCCGCGCTGCGCGCGCTGCTGCAGCCGCTCGTCGATGCCCATCCTCAGCTCGCGCTGACGATCACCGACGGCCGCTCGCAGGTCGCGATGACGGCTGCCGACGCGATCCTCGTGAAGAGCGGCACGGTCACGCTGGAAGCCGCGCTGCTGAAGAAGCCGATGGTGATCTCGTACAAGGTGCCCTGGCTGACCGGGCAGATCATGCGGCGGCAGGGTTACCTGCCGTACGTCGGCTTGCCGAACATCCTGGCGGGGCGTTTCGTCGTGCCCGAGCTGCTGCAGCATTTCGCGACGCCCGAGGCGCTCGCCGATGCGACGCTCACGCAGCTGCGCGACGACGCGAACCGCCGCACGCTGACCGAAGTATTCACCGAAATGCATCTTTCGCTGCGGCAGAACACGGCCGCGAAGGCGGCCGAAGCGGTCGTGCGCGTGCTCGAACAACGCAAGGGGCGCGCATGACCGCAGTACGTGCACCACGCCGTCGCGCGTCGAGCGACGTGCAGGGCGGCTTCGATTTCAGCCGTCCCGACGAGATCGTCTGCGGCGTCGACGAAGCGGGCCGCGGCCCGCTCGCGGGGCCGGTGGTGGCCGCCGCGGTGATTCTCGATCCGTTGCAGCCGATCGACGGGCTCGACGATTCGAAGGCGCTGTCCGCGAAGAAGCGCGATGCGCTGTACGAGCTGATCGTCGCGCGCTCGCTGTCGTATTGCGTTGCATCGGCGAGCGTCGACGAGATCGACACGCTGAACATCCTGCACGCGACGATGCTCGCGATGAAGCGCGCGGTCGAGGGCCTGTCGGTCCTGCCGACGCTTGCGCAGATCGACGGCAACCGCTGCCCGACGCTGACGGTGCGCGCCGAGGCGATCGTCAGCGGCGATGCGCTCGTGCCGAGCATCTCGGCCGCGTCCATTCTCGCGAAGGTCACCCGCGACCGCATGCTCGTCGACCTGCACGAGCGTTTCCCCGTGTACGGCTTCAACGTGCATGCGGGCTACGGCACCGTGAAACACCTTGCCGCCCTGCGCGAGCACGGCCCGTGCGAAGCCCATCGGCGCTCGTTCGCGCCGGTTCGCGCGGCACTCGACCTGATTCGATGAAAAGCATTACTTCCCGCGACAACCCGCTGTACAAGCGCCTGAAGGCGCTCGCGGGTTCGACGTCCCATCAGCGCCGCGGCGGCCAGGCGCTGCTCGAAGGATTCCATCTCGCGAGCGCGTACCTCGACACGGGCGCGACGCCCGAGCTGTGCGTCACGACCGAAGGCGCACTCGGCCACGCCGAGGCGCAGGCGATCGTCGCGCGCATCGAGGCGCAACGGATCGTCACGCTGCCCGATGCGTTGTTCGGGCAGTTGTCGAACGTCGTCAACGGCGTCGGCTTCCTGCTGCTCGTCGACCGGCCTGCACAGCCGCTGCCCGAGCGCGTGACGCAGTCGTCGGTCGTGCTCGACGGCGTGCAGGACGCCGGCAACGTCGGCTCGATCCTGCGCAGCGCGGCGGCCGCCGGCGTGCGCCACGTGTTTTGTGCGCCGGGTACCGCGTACGCATGGTCGTCGAAGGTGCTGCGCTCGGGCATGGGCGCGCATTTCCTGCTGTCGATCCATGAGGATGTCGAAGCCGGGGCGCTCGCCGCGCGTCTCGACGTACCGGTCGCGCTGACCGATTCGCACGGCGCGCAGGCGGTCTACGACTGTGACCTGTCGGGGCCCGTTGCATGGGTGTTCGGCAACGAGGGTGCCGGGGTATCGGCGTTCTGGCGCGACGCGGCCACGCATCGCGTGACGATCCCGCAGCCGGGCGGGATGGAGTCGCTGAACGTCGCGGCTGCGGCCGCGGTCTGCCTGTTCGAGCAGGTGCGCCAGCAGCGACGCGGGTGACGCCACATCCGTGCTTGCTTCGCACCATTGAAAAAGGCCGCGTTCGACGCGGCCTTGTTGTTTCCGGCGGCGGCCAGGCGGCCGCGAGCGCACCAGCGCTCAGGCTCAATACGACTGCCGGTCGAGGCGGATTTCCTGCAGGATCGTCGTCGCGATTTCCTCGATCGACTTGTGCGTCGACGACAGCCACTTGATCCCCTCGCGGCGCATCATCGCTTCGGCTTCGTTGATCTCGTAGCGGCAGTTCTCGGGCGCCGCGTACTTGCTGCCCGGCCGGCGCTCGTTGCGGATCTCGGACAGGCGCTGCGGGTCGATCGACAGCCCGAACAGCTTCTCGCTGTACGGCGACAGCGCTGACGGCAGCTTGCCGCGCTCGAAATCCTCCGGAATCAGCGGATAGTTCGCCGCCTTCACGCCGTACTGCATCGCGAGATACAGGCTCGTCGGCGTCTTGCCGCTGCGCGACACGCCGACGAGGATCACGTCGGCTTCCGACAGGTTGCGGTTCGACTGGCCGTCATCGTGCGCGAGCGAGAAGTTGATCGCCTCGATCCGGGTCTTGTATTCCTCGGTGTCCGCGTTCTGGTGGCCGCGGCCCATCGCGTGGCTCGACTTGAGCTCCAGTTCCTGCTCGAGCGGCTCGACGAAGCGCTGGAACATGTCGAGCACGAGCGCGTTCGAGCGCTTGACGATGTCGTTCGACTCGCTGTCGACGAGCGTCGTGAACACGATCGCGCGGCGGCCGTCGTGCACGGCGGCCTCGTTGATCTTCTCGACGGTCGCATAGGCCTTGTCGAGCGAATCGACGAACGGCACGCGCACGAGGCGGAATTTCTGGTCGAACTGGGAGAGGATCGAATGCGCGAAGGTTTCGGCAGTGATCCCGGTGCCGTCGGAGACGATGAATACGGTAGGCAGCATGAATCTGGGCGTCGAACGTGAAGGGCGGTTGCGCGGGCGGCTGGAGGTTCGCCTCCAGACGCAGTGACAAGGTCGCGCCACATCCGGCAGCCGGCACGGTAGAATAGCGGCAACCTGTTGGATAAGCAATTGCGGGGGCAGGGCGCGAACGGCGCCCCGGGGTTCGCCGCTCGATTCCAAAATTCCCGGCAAGTTTGGCGATTTGTCTGAAAATATCGCCCTTCTGCCGGGATTTTTGCAAATCGGGTCGGAAGATAATCCGCCGCGGCGATTGTTTCTCCAACAGGTTGCGCAAGACGCGCCGCGCCTTTTTGCAAGCGCCCGCGTCCAAGCCCACTTGCGCAATCGAGCATTTTTTTCACACTTAGGGGCTTGTATGACTAACGCAGCAAACGTCGCAAAGGACCAGGCGTATGTAATTCCGTTCGAGCAGTTGCGGATGACCGATGTGGAGATCGTCGGCGGCAAGAATGCGTCGCTGGGCGAAATGATCAGCCAGCTTTCCGAAGCAGGCGTTCGCGTACCCACCGGTTTCGCCACGACCGCGCTCGCGTTCCGCGATTTCCTCAAGCACAACGACCTTACCGACCGCATCGCCAAGCGTCTCGAGTCGCTCGACATCGACGACGTGAAGGCGCTCGCCGAAGCCGGCGCCGAAATCCGCAAGTGGATCGTCGATGCGCCGATGCAGGCACGTCTCGAGCAGGAAATCCGTGAGCAGTTCGATATCCTGAAGAACAGCTCGCCGGGCGAGCTGTCGTTCGCCGTGCGTTCGTCCGCTACCGCGGAAGACCTGCCCGACGCATCGTTCGCCGGCCAGCAGGAGTCGTACCTGAACGTCGTCGGCATCGAGGACGTGCTCGACCGCATGAAGCACGTGTTCGCGTCGCTGTACAACGACCGCGCGATCTCGTACCGCGTGCACAAGGGCTTCACGCACGCGGAAGTCGCCCTGTCGGCCGGCGTGCAGCGCATGGTCCGCTCGGACGTCGGCGCGGCCGGCGTGATGTTCACGATCGACACCGAATCGGGCTTCAAGGACGCCGTGTTCATCACGTCGAGCTACGGCCTGGGCGAAACCGTCGTGCAGGGCGCAGTGAACCCGGACGAGTTCTACGTGTTCAAGACGACGCTCGCACAGGACAAGTACCCGATCATCCGCCGCTCGATCGGCTCGAAGCTGATCAAGATGGAATTCACGCAGCCGGGCGAGCCGGGCCGCGTGAAGACGGTCGACGTGCCGCACGAGCAGCGCAACCGCTACTCGATCACCGACGAGGACGTGATCGAGCTGGCGAAGTACGCGGTCATCATCGAGAAGCACTACCAGCGTCCGATGGACATCGAGTGGGGCAAGGACGGCCGCGACGGCAAGATCTTCATCCTGCAGGCACGCCCGGAAACCGTGAAGAGCCAGGCGAGCGGCAAGGCCGAGCAGCGCTTCAAGCTGAAGGGCCAGTCGCAGGTGCTGGCAACGGGCCGTGCGATCGGCCAGAAGATCGGTGCGGGCCCCGTGCGCGTGATCCAGGATCCGTCGGAAATGGAACGCGTGCAGCCGGGCGACGTGCTGGTGGCCGACATGACCGACCCGAACTGGGAGCCGGTGATGAAGCGTGCAGCCGCGATCGTCACGAACCGTGGCGGCCGGACCTGCCACGCGGCGATTATCGCGCGTGAACTCGGCGTGCCGGCAGTCGTCGGCTGCGGCGACGCGACCGACATCCTGAAGGACGGCGCGCTCGTCACCGTGTCGTGCGCGGAAGGCGACGAAGGCAAGATCTATGACGGCCTGCTCGAGACGGAAGTCACGGAAGTGCAGCGCGGCGAACTGCCGGAAATCCCGGTCAAGATCATGATGAACGTCGGCAACCCGCAGCTCGCGTTCGACTTCTCGCAACTGCCGAACGGCGGCGTGGGTCTCGCGCGTCTCGAGTTCATCATCAACAACAACATCGGCGTTCACCCGAAGGCGATCCTCGAGTACCCGAACATCGACCAGGACCTGAAGAAGGCCGTCGAGAGCGTCGCGCGCGGTCATGCATCGCCGCGTCAGTTCTACGTCGACAAGCTGACGGAAGGTGTCGCGACGATCGCGGCGGCGTTCTATCCGAAGCCCGTGATCGTGCGTCTGTCCGACTTCAAGTCGAACGAGTACAAGAAGCTGATCGGCGGTTCGCGTTACGAGCCGGACGAGGAAAACCCGATGCTGGGCTTCCGCGGCGCGTCGCGTTACATCGCTGAAGACTTCGCGCAGGCGTTCGAGATGGAGTGCCGTGCACTGAAGCGCGTGCGCGACGAGATGGGCCTGACCAACGTCGAGATCATGGTGCCGTTCGTGCGTACCGTGAAGCAGGCGGAGCGTGTCGTCGGCCTGCTCGAGAAGTTCGGCCTGAAGCGCGGCGAAAACGGCCTGCGCCTCGTGATGATGTGCGAAGTCCCGACCAACGCGATCCTCGCCGAAGATTTCCTGCAGTTCTTCGACGGTTTCTCGATCGGCTCGAACGACCTCACGCAGCTCACGCTCGGCCTCGACCGCGATTCGGGCATGGAACTGCTGGCTGTCGACTTCGACGAACGCGACCCGGCCGTCAAGTTCCTGCTGAAGCGCGCGATCGATACCTGCCGCAAGATGGGCAAGTACGTCGGCATCTGCGGCCAGGGCCCGTCCGATCATCCGGACTTCGCGCAATGGCTGACGGACGAAGGCATCGTGTCGATCTCGCTGAACCCCGACACGATCATCGATACGTGGCAGGCGCTCGCCAACCGGAAGTAACGGTCGGTAACTTGCCATCGACGAAGGAGCGGCGGTGCTGCTCCTTCAATGAAGGCAAATTGCAAGGTTCATGCTATAAACACCCCGGTAGATACCGGGGTGTTTTTGTTTGTCGGTACGAACCGGGCTGCCCCAAGCGTGCCGGCCGCTCTCTCGGGCGCCACGAACAAATCGATCCGGAACAGCGCTTCAGCGCGTATTCTGGTTCCATGCCACGCAAGTGAACGTGGGAGATGTTTTTCTGGAGACCACAATGATGTCGGGGCATCTGTTCTGGTGGGTCGCGGTGGGCGTGCTGGTCGTGGCCGAGTTGCTGACGGGCACGTTCTACCTGCTGATGATCGCGCTCGGCTTTCTCGCCGGCGGGCTGCTGCAGCTGGCCGGTTTCGCGCCGCACGTGCAGTTCGGTGCGGCGGCGGTGGTCGCGATCGTCGCGATGGTCGTGTTGCGGCGTTCGGGGCTCGGCCGCAAGCAGAAGCGCGACACGTCGACGAATCCCGACGTCAATCTCGATATCGGCGCGACCGTTACGGTCGACGCGTGGCGTGACGGCCGCGCGCGCGTGCAGTATCGCGGCGCCGACTGGGACGTCGAGCTCGAGAACGGCGAGCGCGACGATGCGCACGTGTATCAGGTAAGTGCCGTGCGCGGCAATTGTCTCGTGGTCGTGGCGAAACCCGCGGGCTGATCGTCCGCCGATACAACAAGGAGGGAATAGTTCATGGATTCGCTGATCATCTGGGTGGTCCTGCTCGTCATCGCGATCGTGATCGTGTCGAAGACGGTGAAGATCGTGCCGCAGCAGCATGCGTGGGTGCTCGAGCGCTTCGGGCGCTATCACGCGACGCTGTCGCCCGGTCTCAATATCGTGCTGCCGTTCGTCGATCGCATCGCCTACCGGCACGTGCTGAAGGAAATCCCGCTCGACGTGCCGAGCCAGGTCTGTATCACGCGCGACAACACGCAGCTGCAGGTCGACGGCGTGCTGTACTTCCAGGTGACCGATCCGATGAAGGCGTCGTACGGGTCGAGCAACTTCGTGCTCGCGATCACGCAGCTCGCGCAAACGACGTTGCGCTCGGTGGTCGGCAAGCTCGAACTCGACAAGACGTTCGAGGAGCGCGACTTCATCAACCACAACATCGTGTCGGCACTCGATCAAGCCGCGGCGAACTGGGGAGTGAAGGTTCTGCGCTACGAGATCAAGGACCTGACGCCGCCGAAGGAAATCCTGCACGCGATGCAGGCGCAGATCACCGCGGAGCGCGAAAAGCGTGCGCTGATTGCCGCTTCCGAAGGCCGCAAGCAGGAGCAGATCAATCTCGCGTCGGGTGCGCGCGAAGCAGCGATCCAGAAATCCGAAGGCGAGCGGCAGGCCGCGATCAACCAGGCGCAGGGCGAGGCCGCCGCGATTCTGGCGGTGGCTGAAGCGAACGCGCAAGCGATCCAGAAGATTGCGAACGCGATGCAATCGCAGGGCGGGATGGACGCGGTGAACCTGAAGGTCGCCGAGCAGTATGTCAGCGCGTTCTCGAATCTGGCGAAGCAGGGCAACACGCTGATCGTGCCGGCGAATCTGTCGGATCTCGGCACGGCGATCTCGTCGGCGCTGACGATCGTCAAGAGCGCGGGGGCCGCCTCGGGCGGGAAGGCGTGAGTCCGGATTTGCGCGGTTCGCTTGCGGCCGCCGCGTGTGCTCCGTGTGCGGCGAATCGTCGCGCGGCCTGGGCGCGGATGACGCCCGTGCGGCTCCGTCGTTGGACCCTTTCTTCAGCCGAAACGGGCCGCGTGTCGCCGTTGTAGCCGGCACGCCCGGATTCCCCGAGTCCACAGCAACACGGCCCGCTTCGAGCGGGCCGTGTCGTTTGTGATGCGTATCGCGCAGGTCAGGTGCCGGCGCGCATGATGCGTGCCTTTTCGCGTTCCCAGTCGCGCTTCTTCTCGGTTTCGCGCTTGTCGTGCAGCTTCTTGCCCTTCGCGAGCGCGATGTCGCACTTCACGCGGCCGCCCTTGTAGTGGAAGTTCAGCGGCACGAGCGTGTAGCCGCGCTGCTCGACCTTGCCGATCAGTTTCTTGATTTCCTCGCGGTGCAGCAGCAGCTTGCGCGTGCGAACCGGGTCGGGCGTGATGTGGGTCGAAGCCTCGGGCAGCGGGCTGATATGGGTACCGATCAGGAAGATCTCGGCGTGCTTGATCACGACGTAACCTTCCCTGATCTGGCCGCGCCCGGCGCGCAGCGCCTTGACTTCCCAGCCCTCCAGCACGAGCCCCGCCTCGTAGCGTTCCTCGATGTGATAATCGAAGTGCGCTTTCCTGTTGTCGATGATGCTCATGAAAGGATCGGGCCAACTCGTTTAAAATCACGATTTTAGCAAAGCGGGGCGGGAATCGCCCGGCTTGCGTTCTCACTTTGAGCGATGCCGCGCGATTTATGGCAGATGTCCAGAAAACCGTATTGATCCGTCATTCGGCGGAACAGATGTTCGACCTTGTCACCGACGTGGCCGACTACCCCAATTTCCTGCCCTGGTGCGGCGGCGTCGAGATTCGACGTCAGGACGAGAGCGGGATGGAAGCGCGCATCGACATCAACTTCAAGGGCATCAAGCAGCATTTCGCGACGCGCAACACGCAGCAGCGCCCGACGCGGATCGACATGGAGTTCACGGACGGCCCCTTCAAGAAGTTCACGGGCTCGTGGCGCTTCACGGCACTGCGTGCCGATGCCTGCAAGATCGAATTCGCGCTGCACTACGAATTCTCGAGCATCCTGCTCGAGAAGATCATCGGGCCCGTGTTCAGCCACATCGCGAACACGTTCGTTGATTCGTTCGTGAAGCGCGCCGACCAGCGCTACGGGAAGGGGTGACGCGATGCTGTCGATCGAAGTCTGCTACGCGCTGCCGGATCGCCAGACGCTGATTCCGCTGTCGCTGCCCGAAGGGGCGACCGTTCGCTCGGCGATCGATGCGAGCGGCGTGCTCGCGTTGCACCCGGAAATCGATCTCGCGAACGCGAAGACGGGCGTGTACGGCAAGCTTGCGCCGCTCGACGCGCCGCTCGCCGACCACGACCGCGTCGAGATCTACCGTCCGTTGATCGTCGATCCGAAGCTCGCGCGCCAGCGGCGCGTCGACAAGTCTCGCCGCGACGGCTCCATCGAGGGCCGCAAGTGGATGCACAAGGACGCGCGCTGACGCGCCGTTCCGCGGCTTCCGTCCCGATTCGTCCGATCGAACGCCGCGGCGCTCAATGGGCCGCAGCGTTCGCGTTTGCCGGCGTGCGTCCCGACGTGTCGCCGCCGGCGGGCGTGTCGCCGTGCTGCCGCACCGATCCGTAGACGCCCGCGAGCAGCAGCACCAGCGCGGCGATCTCGAGTGCATGCGGCATCCGCTGGTCGTACACGAACGCATAAAGCATCGCGAACACGGTTTCGAACACGATCAGCTGGCCCGACAGCGTGAGCGGCAGCCGCTTCGATGCGGCATTCCACAGCCCGTTGCCGAGCCACGATGCGCCGATCGCGAGTACGAGGTTCAGCAGCCAGAACAGCTGCCAGCGCGACGCCGGCACCGCCGCCTGCACGGTGCCGGCCGGCAGCGCGACGATCGCGATCCAGACGAGCCCGCCGATCAGGCCCGTCACGACACCCCACAGCACCGACCATTCGTTGCCGCCGAAATGATGATGGCGCTGCAGATAGCGTGCGTTCGCGACCGCATACCAGGTCCAGCTCGCGAGCGCGCCGGCCGCGCAGGCAATGCCGGCGAGCTTCTGGCCGAGCGTCGTCGCATGCGCGGCCTCGGAGGTGAACAGGTCGACGTTGATGCAGACGATGCCCGCGATCACCAGCGCGAGCGGGGCCGCGAGCCGCCGCAACGGCACGGCGCCGTGGTCGCCGAGGCCCGCGAGCGTGACCGTGACGGGCAGCACGCCGACGATCAGCGAACTGGGCGCGATGCCGATCAGGTGCACGGCGCCGGACAGCAGCATGTAGTACGCGACGTTGCCGACGACGGCGAGCCTGATCAGCGCGACGAGATCCTCGCGGGTCAGCCGCGCGAGCAGCGAGCGGGCGGCCGGCAGCGCGGCCGCCAACGACACGAGACCGTACATCGCATAGCGGCCGGCGCTCAGCAGCAGCGGCGAGAAGTCGGTCAGCAGCCGCGGAACGAGAAACACCATGCCCCACAGGGCACCTGCCAGGACACCATAGACCACACCGCGTCGCATCGACCGCTCCGAACACATGACTGACGAGCGCGCATCTTAGCGACGCGGCCGCGACGTCGTCTTGTTCATTCCTGCACTCGGCGCAGGGTGGAGCGCAGGCGTGCTGCGCCCGGGAGCGAGCACCGCAGGCCGCGGATCATTCGTCAGCCGAATCGGGCGACGCGCCCGCGGTGTTGCCCGACGCCCCGGCCCGCGCGGGCCGGCGCACGGCGCGCAACGTGCCGCTGTTGCCGCCGCCGCAGTAGAAGCGGTCGTAGCCGTCGGATTCGAGCCCCGATACGCCGACGCCTGCAGGCATGTCGATCTGCTCGAGCACCTGGCCGGTGCGCGGATCGATGTGCCGCAGGTCGGCCTGGTCGGCTTCCCAGGTGCCGTGCCACAGCTCGCCGTCCACCCAGGTCACGCCGGTGACGAAGCGGTTCGATTCGATCGTGCGCAGGACGGCGCCCGTTTGCGGATCCACCTGATGAATCTTGCGTTCGCGGTACTGGCCGACCCACAGCGCGCCTTCGGCCCAAGCCAGCCCGGAATCGCCGCCGTTGCCGGGGGCGGGGATCGTCGCGAGCACGCGGCCCGATTCGGGATCGATCTTCTCGATGCGGTCCTCGACGATCTGGTACAGGTGGCGGCCGTCGAACGCCGTGCCCGCATGCGCGGCGACGTCGAGCGAGCGGACGGTCGTGCCGCGCTCCGGGTCGAGCGCATTCAGCTTGTCGCCGGACGCGTACCACACGTATTGCCCGTCGTACGTGACGCCGTGTACGCCGTCGACGCCCGGAAACGGGCCGTATTCGCGAAGGATGTCTGCACGGGAGCGCTTCATGTTCGTCACCTCGTCGTTCGTTGAGGTCATCCTAATCGCCCGGCAGCGGGGCAGGGAGTAACAAGGTCGTCGCGAAACCGGGCAGCGGTGGCGTCATCCAGCGGCGCGCGCGGCCGCGCCCCAGCGCCTGGACTTTGCTCGTGTCAGCGAGTGCGTCGAGCGCGCGCTGTACGGTGCGCTGGCTCGCGCCGAGGGCCAGCGCCAGCGCGGAGCTCGACCACGCTTCGCCATCGGCGAGGAGCGCAAGCACGGCCGCGTGGCGATCGTCGACCGGGCGCGCCAGCACGACGGTCTTACGCATGCCGAGTGGTTCGAGCGCAAAGCCGCGCGGCGTGGCGATGACGTTCGCGAGCGGGCGCAGCACCGCGCGCAGCCGGCCGATCTCGACGCGCAGGCGTGCGCGATGCGATTCGTCCGCGTGTTTCGCGCGGAACGCGACGGCGACGAGCGCGTTGCGCGACACGTCGGCGGGCCATGCCTCGCCCAGCGCGCGGGCGAGCACGAACAGCACGGGCCGCCGCGCAAGCGACACGGTCGTGCGCGCGTCGCGCACCGCGTGGCGGCACGCATCGACGACGAGCGCATTCGACGCGAACAGTGTTTCGACTTCGTCGAGTCGCACGAGCCGCGATACACCGCGCGCGATGAGACGCGCGGCCGGTGCGTCGAGCACGCGTGCGGCGGTGTCGACCTCGGCCGTCAGCGCCGCGATGCCGGCGTCGAGGGCCGCTGCGCGTGCTCGGGCGAGCGCAGCGCGGGCCGCGTGCGTGCGGATGCGGCGCATCGCGATGCCGGCCGCGATCAGCTCATGGGCGGCGCGCGATGCGGCCGGCAGCGGCGCGGGATCGAGATTCGCGAGCATCCGCTCGGCATCGTCCAGCTGGCCGATCAGCAGCAGCCGGCGTACGCCGAGATAGCGCGCATGCGCAGCATTGGCGCGGTCGCCGTGCGCGTCGAGCGTCGCGCACGCGGCATCGAGCGCGCGCGTCGGCCAGCGCAGGTCGCGCGACGCGAGCGCAATCTCCGCTTCCGCGACGACGCAGCGCGCACGTGCCACGGCCTCCTTCGCGCCGAACGCACGGGCGGCACCGCGCACGAGTGCGCGAGCACGTTCGAAATCGCCGAGCTGCGCCATCGCGATCCCGCGCAGCGCGAGCGCCGGCGCATCGTCGCGCAGCGCGACACGGTTCAGCGCGCCGAGCGCGTCACCGGCCGCGAGCGCGCGCGCGGCCGCCGTGATCAGCGAATCCATCCGAATCCCGACACACTTGTCACTCCCTCCGGTCCGATGCCCGCCACTAATCTAGCACCACGCACACGGCGTCGGACGCCGTGCCCGGATACCCAACGGAAGGAGGATCCCGCCATGACGACCCATCTCACCGGAACGCGCGACGAATGGCTGGCCGAGCGGCGCGCGCTGCTCGACGCGGAAAAGGCGCTGACGCGGCAAAGCGACGAACTCGCGCGGCGGCGCCAGGCATTGCCCTGGGTGCGCGTCGACAAGACCTACCGGTTCGACACCGAAGACGGGCAGGCAACGCTCGACGACCTGTTTCGCGGCCGTTCGCAACTGCTCGTCTATCACTTCATGTTCGGCCCCGACTACAAGGCCGGCTGCCCGTCGTGCTCGTCGATCGCCGACGGTTTCGACGGGTTTGCCGTGCACCTGGCGAACCACGACGTGACGCTGGCCGCCGTGTCGCGTGCGCCGCTCGCGAAGCTGCTCGCGTACCGGCAGCGGATGGGGTGGCGCTTTCCGTGGGTGTCGTCGGTCGGCAGCGATTTCAACTTCGACTTCAACGTGTCGTTCACCGAAAGGCAGCAGCGCGCGGGCGACGTCGAGTACAACTACGCGCGGGCCGGTCACGCGATGGACATGGATCCGCCGCCGGCACCCGTCGTGCAGTTCGCGGCGACGTGCGGCACCGACGCGCTCACGTATTCGCTCGACCGGCCGGGGATGAGCGCGTTCGTGCGCGAGGACGGCGCGGTCTATCACACGTACTCCACCTATGCGCGCGGCCTCGACGGGCTCTGGGGGATGTACCAGTGGCTCGATCGCTCGCCGCGCGGGCGCAACGAGGCCGGCCCGTGGTGGCGGCGTCATGATGAATACGCACGCGGCTGAGCGCGCCGGCGGCGGGCGGGGGCGGGCGATGACTCGGCCTGCGGCCGGCGCTGCGGGCCCCGACGCGCGGGCCTTCGCTGTGGCGCTCACGGCCGTGTTCGCCGTTGCCGTTGTTGCGACCGTGGCGCAGCACGCGTCGATGGCCGCGATGGGCGGCGCACCGGTGTCCGGCGGCTGGATGATGTCGGCGGCATGGCAACGGCCGTGCGGATGGGACGCCGGCCGCACGTTCGCGGCGTTTGCCGGCATGTGGGGCGCGATGACGGTGACGATGATGCTGCCCGTGCTGGCGCCGGTGCTCTGGCAATACTGGCAGCGCGTCGGTTCGCAGCCGGCGGCGCGTTCGGTCGGGCTCGTCGTCGTCGCGGGCGCCGGGTATTTCGCCGTGTGGATGGCAGTCGGAGCGCTCGTGTTTCCGGCCGGCGCCGCGCTGATGAGTGCCGCCGCACGGGTGCCGGCGCTCGCTCGCGCAATGCCGTTCGTGGCCGGCACGGTCGTATTGGCGGCCGGCGTCCTACAATTCTCCAGATGGAAGGCGCGCCGGCTGACATGCTGCCGGCGCGCGGCGACCTGCGTGCATCCGCCGCGCGCGCAGGCCGGTGCGGCATGGCGGCACGGCGCGCGAGCCGCGATCCGATGCGGGGTGTGTTGCGGGAACCTGATGGCGGTCGCGCTGGCGGCCGGCATGATGGATCTGCGCGTGATGGCGGTCGTGACGGTTGCGATCGCCGCCGAGCGCCTCGCGCCTGCCGGCGGGCGGATGGCGCGGATCGTCGGCTGCGTCGCGGCTGGCGGCGGCATGGCGATGATCGTTCGCGCGGCCGGGCTGCCGTGAGGCGGGACGATAGGCCGGTTCGGCCCGTTGCCGGGCCGCGCTTCACCGTCGCCGCTACCGCCGCGTGGCCCGTCCGAAACTGGCGGACGAGCCGTTTCGCGGCCGGCTGCGCGAATGGCTCGATGCGGCGATGAAACGAAAGGCGATCGAAAACGAACCGAACGGCGAACCGAACGATTCGGCCCCCGAACGGCCGAAACCGGCTAAGCCGTTGTTCGTGTTGTGAAAATTCACGGCGCTTCGCGTATAATTCGCTTTTGCGCCCATAGGATTTGCCATGCGTCTGATCCAAAAAGCACTCACTTTCGATGACGTGCTCCTCGTTCCCGCCTTCTCCGACGTTCTCCCGCGCGACACCAGCCTCAAGACCAAGCTGACCCGCAACATCTCCCTGAACATGCCGCTCGTGTCCGCCGCGATGGACACGGTCACCGAAGGTCGCCTTGCGATCGCGATGGCACAGCAGGGTGGCGTCGGTATCGTCCACAAGAACCTCACGCCGGCCGAGCAGGCCCGCGAGGTCGCGAAGGTCAAGCGTTTCGAATCGGGCGTCGTTCGCGATCCGATCACGGTGCCGCCGCAAATGAAGGTGCGCGACGTGATCGCGCTGTCGCGCCAGCATGGCATCTCGGGCTTCCCGGTCGTCGAAGGCCCGCAGCTCGTCGGCATCGTCACGAACCGCGACCTGCGTTTCGAAACCCGCCTCGATGAGCCGGTCAAGTCGATCATGACGCCGCGCGAGCGCCTCGTCACGGTCAAGGAAGGCACGCCGCTCGCCGAAGCGAAGGCGCTGATGCACAGCCACCGCCTCGAGCGCGTGCTGGTCGTCAACGACGCGTTCGAACTGCGCGGCCTGATGACCGTCAAGGACATCACGAAGCAGACCGAGCACCCGGATGCGTGCAAGGACGAACACGGCAAGCTGCGCGCAGGCGCGGCGGTCGGCGTCGGTCCCGACAACGAAGAGCGTGTCGAGCTGCTGGTGCAGGCCGGCGTCGACGTGATCGTCGTCGATACCGCGCACGGCCACAGCAAGGGCGTGCTCGAGCGCGTTCGCTGGGTCAAGCAGAACTTCCCGCACGTCGAAGTGATCGGCGGCAACATCGCGACGGCCGCCGCCGCGAAGGCGCTCGTCGAATACGGCGCGGATGCCGTCAAGGTCGGTATCGGCCCGGGCTCGATCTGCACGACGCGGATCGTCGCCGGTGTCGGCGTGCCGCAGATCAGCGCGATCGCGAACGTCGCGGAAGCGCTGAAGGGCACGGGCGTGCCGTGCATCGCCGACGGCGGCGTGCGCTTCTCGGGCGACGTGTCGAAGGCCCTCGCGGCCGGCGCGAACGCGGTGATGATGGGCAGCATGTTCGCGGGCACCGAAGAGGCGCCGGGCGACGTGTTCCTGTACCAGGGCCGCCAGTACAAGTCGTATCGCGGCATGGGTTCCGTCGGTGCGATGAAGGACGGCGCGGCAGACCGCTACTTCCAGGACAACTCGGCGAACATCGACAAGCTCGTGCCGGAAGGCATCGAAGGCCGTGTCGCGTACAAGGGCTCGGTCAACGCGATCCTGTTCCAGCTGGTCGGCGGCGTGCGCGCGAGTATGGGCTATTGCGGCTGCAAGACGATCGACGAGTTGCACGACAAGGCCGAATTCGTCCAGATCACCGCGGCGGGCATGCGCGAGTCGCACGTGCACGACGTGCAGATCACGAAGGAAGCGCCGAACTACCACGTGGACTGATCGCCGATGAAACCGCTGCTGCGAGCCGTGCTGGTCATCGATGCCGTACTGCTGCTGGCGTTCGGCGTGCTGTTCGTGCTGACGCCCTGGCAGTCGCTCTTCAACGCGTTGCAGCTTGCGAACGTCCAGCCGGCGATGCTCGGCCAGGCGTTCGGCATCGCGTTGCTCGGGCTTGCATGGCTCGCGTTTCATGCAGCGTTCAACGGGGATCTCACGGCACCGGTCGCGCGTGCGGTCGGCCATGTGTATTGGCTGACCGGCGCGTTGACGATCGTCTGGTCGATCGGCACCGGCAGCGGTCCCGCACTCGCGGCCGCCGGCCGCGTGCTGTCGGCCGTGGCCGGCGTCGCACTGATCGTGCTCGGACTCGGCGGCGTGCGACTCGCATCGGCTGTGCGCCGGCGCGAAAAGGAGCAGGCGCTCGAGGCGCGCGCGCCTGCGCAGCGTCCGGCCGAGCCGGCGATGGCGCCTGCGCCGTCGCCCGCCCCGCAACGTGTCGAGCCCGTCGTCAGCCGTCCCGTGCCATCTGTCTCACCGTCACCGGCTTCGTCCGGCTCCAGTCAATCGTCAGGCGGCGTCGCACTCGACGAGCGCCCGCCGATGCAGGATTGACCGGCCATGCGTCGAGCGTGCTGCCTTCCGCCCGACGCCGCTGTCCATGCTATTGACGCAGCGCATGATGAAAATGATGCGCTGCTTTTCTTATTCTCTTCATCCCGTCCGCAGCCATGCACGACAAAATCCTGATTCTCGACTTCGGTTCGCAAGTCACCCAACTGATTGCGCGACGCGTGCGTGAAGCGCACGTCTACTGCGAAATCCATCCGAACGATGTGTCCGACGACTTCGTCCGCGAGTTCGCGCCGAAGGCGGTGATCCTGTCGGGCAGCCACGCGAGCACGTACGAAGACCATCAGCTGCGCGCGCCGCAGGCCGTGTGGGATCTCGGCGTGCCGGTGCTCGGCATTTGCTACGGCATGCAGACGATGGCCGTGCAGCTCGGCGGCAAGGTCGAGTGGAGCGACCACCGCGAATTCGGTTACGCGGAAATGCGCGCACACGGCCATACGCGCCTGCTCGACGGCATCGAGGATTTCAAGACGGACGAAGGCCACGGGATGCTGAAGGTCTGGATGAGCCACGGCGACAAGGTTGCCGAGCTGCCGCCGGGCTTCGCGCTGATGGCGTCGACGCCGAGCTGCCCGATCGCCGGCATGGCCGACGAGGCGCGCGGCTACTACGCGGTGCAGTTCCATCCGGAAGTCACGCACACGGTGAAGGGCCGCCAGATCATCGAGCGCTTCGTGCTGCAGATCGCCGGCGCGAAGCCCGACTGGATCATGAAGAACCACATCGAGGAAGCCGTCGCGAAGATCCGCGAACAGGTCGGTGACGAGGAAGTGATTCTCGGCCTGTCGGGTGGTGTCGATTCGAGCGTCGCGGCTGCGCTGATCCATCGCGCGATCGGCGACCAGCTCACCTGCGTGTTCGTCGATCACGGCCTGCTGCGCCTGAACGAAGGCAAGATGGTGCTCGACATGTTCGAGGGCCGCCTGCATGCGAAGGTCGTGCACGTCGATGCGTCCGACCAGTTCCTCGGCCACCTGGCCGGCGTGACCGATCCGGAAGCGAAGCGCAAGATCATCGGCCGCGAGTTCGTCGAGGTGTTCCAGGCCGAGGCGAAGAAGTTGTCGAAGGCGAAGTGGCTCGCGCAGGGCACGATCTACCCGGACGTGGTGGAATCGGGCGGCACGAAAACGAAGAAGGCGACGACGATCAAGAGCCACCACAACGTCGGCGGCCTGCCGGAAACGCTCGGTCTCAAGCTGCTCGAACCGCTGCGCGACCTGTTCAAGGACGAAGTGCGCGAGCTGGGCGTCGCGCTCGGCCTGCCGCCGGAGATGGTGTACCGCCATCCGTTCCCGGGCCCGGGCCTCGGCGTGCGGATTCTCGGCGAAGTGAAGCGCGAGTTCGCGGACCTGCTGCGCCGCGCGGACGCGATCTTCATCGAGGAGCTGCGCAACACGACCGCGACCGCGCAGGATGCGGCCGCCGGCCTGTGCGGCGAAGCCGATGTCGGCAAGAGCTGGTACGACCTGACGAGCCAGGCGTTCGCGGTGTTCCTGCCGGTGAAGTCGGTGGGTGTGATGGGCGATGGCCGCACGTACGACTACGTGACGTCGCTGCGCGCAGTGCAGACGACCGATTTCATGACCGCGCACTGGGCGCATCTGCCGTACGCACTGCTCGGCCGCGCGTCGAACCGGATCATCAACGAGGTGCGCGGGATCAACCGTGTGGTGTACGACATCTCGGGCAAGCCGCCGGCGACGATCGAGTGGGAGTGAATTGACGTCCTTCGAGGACTATAGCCAGCTATCGAAAAATTGCCGTGACGTATTGATTTTCAAGTCAATACGTCGCGGAATCTATCGGTGGCTATCGCCGGCCAGCAAAACAAGTTGGCGGTCGAGTTGACGGTAAAAATCGAGGTCGGGTCAAGACACTCTCGTTCACTACCGCCGGCGCGGCGGATCTCGTCGACCACGGCGGTCGCGTCCGTCTCGCCGCTGCCGTAGTGAACCAGGACCTGCGCTCCGGCCGCGGCCAGTGTCAAGGCGGAGGTTCGGCCGATGCCGCGCGCCGGGCGGCGCAGCCGAGCAAGCAGCGTTTTGCACCGGGATTCTTGACCGGCCAGGAGATGACCTGGCTGCCGAAGGCGCTGAACTTGCTACGCGACGAGCTGCCGAATATCGATGTAACGGTCTCCAGCGATTACTCACCGGACCTGGCGGATGCGTTGGCGCGTGGCCGGCTGGACCTGGCCTTTCTGCGCGCCGAGCCGGGCTTCGATCTGGATTACACGACGGTTGGGCAAGAGCCGCTGGTCGTGCTGATGCCGAGCGATCACACATTGGCCTCGCAAGAGAGCATCCGACCGCAACAACTCGTGGGGCAGCCCTTCGTGGCAATGGCCAACAAGGCGCGCGTGCTGCGTTCTGTGGTGGACACGTACCTGCAGCGCGAAGGTGTGACGCTTACGCCCACTCAGGGCGTGGACAACCCGGCGATGGTGATGTCGCTCGTGGCGTCGACGCGCGGGTTGACGTTGATTCCCGACTACGTCGAGAACCTGCTGCCGTGGTCCGTGGTGAGCCGCCCCCTGGCGGGAGATGCACCGACGATCGACCTCGTTGTCGGGCACAGCCGCTCCAATGCCTCTCCAATCCTCAAGTTCTTCTTGTCCCGGTTGAGCGAGCTGGTGCCAGCGGCCGGCAAACAAGCAACGCAGCCGAGAATGTCATGAGGACGGGCGCCTACCGTGTTCGGTGCGGAACCTGCTCATCATGCCGCGCTGCAAGAGCGCGCGGGAGCGTGAGTTCCATCTGCGCGTGACGCACAGGTGCGTCAGGACGACGAGAGGAGTAACTGGACGTCCGGCACATACGGGACGACCTGACAACACATCGAAGCCCGCTTCACAGCGGGCTTTTTTGTTTTTCGGCCCGACTGGCGCCGCAGCCTGATTGAAGCATCGCGCGGCTTTCGTGTTTCGTCGACCAGGACATACCGAGACCATTCTTGTGCGACGACACGTCGCGAATGCCTTTATTTCCGCTCTCGTTCTGCTACCCCTTCCCGTTTCACCGCGACTGTAATCGAGTGTAATTGATCGTTCCGCGCGCTCGGCCTAATTTCTTCCCGGCAGGTGCGCTTCGCGGATGGCCGGCTCAAGCCACCACGAAGCTTGTGATGAGCGTTATCGATGCGTGACTCGCGCAAGCCAGATTCGCCTATACGGCCCTGGCTCTCGGCTTTTCAACTCACAGCAGGAGAAATTGTCATGTCGAACCAAAATTTCAGCGACATTCAGAAGTTCGCGGAGCAGGCGGACGGTTTGAAGCGCGTAGACGTCGAGTCAATCCAGCTGGGCTATTGGGACAATCACAATACCCTTCCTTTCATGCTCAACAACGAGGGCGGGAATTCGTTTGAAGTGGATGCCTCGAACACGGCGTTGCTGATCCAGATTGGAAATGCGGTCACAGCGCTTGGGCAGAAGCAGAAGGTCGTGGCCTATCTGGGAGATCTCAGCCACGGCGGTACCCTCAAGGTGCTCCTCATCGGCCTTGCATGACACGAAAACAAGTTGCCGCTCAGTCGATCAGCGTCGTGGGCGGCCACAAAATGGCCGTCCTGCCGTTGCCTTGTATTTGGCATCGACCGGAAGACTGTTGCGACAAGAAAACGGCTTGGCAGCTTGCCAAGCCGTTTTTCATCAATGGATTGCGTGAATCGGAAGCATCGCGACCCGGATGCTCACGCGTGTGCGCCCACGAGCGAACGCAGGTAGGTCGGCACCTTCGCCTTCGCCGTGGCCTGTACACGCGCCATGAGTGCGTGATCGATGCGATTCAGTCCATAAGTTCGCGCAATGTCGTCCTGCAGCCGGCACCACAGGTGCCCGGCCATCTCGGCATCGACCATCGCCCGGTGCGCACGGCCCGATTTCGGCAGCCGCAGCATATCGACCAGGCTCGACAGGCGGTGACTCCGGGCATCCGGATAGATACGTCTCGCCACGAGCATCGTGCACGCAAACGCATGCTCGGCCGACTCGCCAAGCAGCCCGAGTTCCGACTGCCAGAACCGTTTGTCGAAACCGGCGTTGTGGGCCACGACCGCATGCTTGCCGACGAACGCCGCGGCTTCCTTCATGACCTTCGACGCCGGCGGCGCCGCTGCGATCATCTCGTTCGTGATGCCGGTCAGCGCGACGACATCGGACGGTATGCGTCTGCCTGCATTCATCAGGCTCTGGAAACGGTCGACGATTTCACCGTCCCGGAGCAGGATGACGGCGATTTCGGTCGCACGGTCGCCCATATTCGGCGAAAGTCCGGTTGTTTCGAAGTCCAGTACCGCAACGGTTTGCATGGTCGAATCCTGTGGCTTCACGCGGTGTCGTTAGAGTGGCCGAGAGGTTAGCATCTCCAGGCCCGCGACAGGCTCGCTCAGCCCGGGAAACGCTCATCCGTGCGGAGCGCGCCGACCGGATCGATGCCCCGGACCGCCCGCGAATTCGTCCCGATCCGCCGTTGGCCCGGCAGCACGCACGACAATGCAACAGGCCGCTGGCCGCCGGCTATCGGCAGCGCACCGGTCTGCGCGTCATGTCGCAAGCCCGCTCTCGCCTTCAACCATCCGGATCGGGCCCGCGGTTCGTCCCGCACCCTGCCTGATGCTGAACTCGATCAGGTCTTCATAGATCTCCCGTTGCCCGGCCGGCAGCACGGGCAGCAGCGTCTCGCGGCGCTTGTCCGCATCGAACATCGATTCGACCAGCCATCCTGTCAGATAGACCGACGCAAGGCATCCGCCGGCGGTCGCGACGTTGCGATGGCACACCAGCGGCTGGTCCGGCACGTCCAGCCCGAGTGCCTGCAAACCCTTCCGCGCGTCGGGATGCGTCGTTGCGCGGCGCGCCGGCAGCAGCCCGAGCCGCTCGAGAATGAACGCTCCGCCGCAGATCGACCCGACAAGCTGGCGCTCCGGATCGAGATCGAACGACGGCAGGAAATCGGGATGGGCAAGTGCGGCCGGTACGCCTTCCTTGCCGCTTGAAAAGAGGACCGCGTCGGCGTGATTGGCGTCGGCAAGCAGGCCGTGCGTCGGGATGGCTAGACCATGTGCGGAATGCAGCACCGGCTGTGCGCCCAGAATCCGGACGCGCCAGTCGTGGCTGTTGCGGCCGAGAATGTCCCACATCAGGAACAGGTCGACGTCGGTGAAGCGGTCGAATGCGACGAGCGCGATGTCTTTCAAGATGGACTCCATGCGTCGGGGCGCGCAGCCGGGAGCGGCGGCGGCCGTGATAGAGTTCGCAGCCTATCTGTCCATGCCGCACCATACACAGCCTGTATGCCGATGACGATGAGCACACTGACGCGAAACGACTGGATTGCAGCGGGCTTCGACGCCCTCGACGGGGAAGGGTATGCGGGCATTTCGGCCGAGAGCGTCGCGCGCCGGCTGAACGTGACCCGCGGATCGTTCTATCACCACTTCCGTAATCGCGAGGACTTCGTCAGGACGTTGCTGACCGCTTGGGAGGACGACTACACCGCACGCATGCTTGCGTATGCGGCGGAAGGCCGCGGTGCTGGCGACACACTGGCGCGCTATCTGCGGATTGCCGCCGAGAAGCGGCCCGGGCGTGAAATCGCGATTCGCGCCTGGGCGCTGCACGATCCGTTGGTCGCGGAATTCCAGCAGCGCGTCGATGCGGCGCGGCTCGCGTTTGCGGTCGAGACGTCACGCGGGCTGGTGCGTACGTCGAGCGAGGCGGCAATCGTCGGGCAGGCCGTGCACATGTGCCTGATCGGTGGACAACAGGCTGGGTTGCGGCGCGATGCCGAACGGTTCAACGGTTTCATGCAGCGCGCGGTTGCAATGGTCGAGCGCGTGGTGCCGATGCGTCGTGCATGACGCGTCACGTGGCCGCATGCGGCACGCGTGGAGCGGACCTGGTATCAGGTCGCAGCGTTCGCGTGCCCGGAGCGCATGACGTGGAGGGCGGCGCGCTATCCTGCGCGGGCTACGATCATGCGTGCTGCGGCGAGGACGACGGTTTCGCGCGATAGCGCAGGTGAATCAACGGATAGGCGCGCCCCTGCCCATCGAGCGCCGATCGCCCGGTGCGCTCGAAGCCGAGCCGTTCATAGAATCCTGCCGCCGTTTCGTTCTGCTCGTTGACGTCGGTCGACAGGTCGGGGTGACGCTTGAGCGCATCTTCCACGAGCAGGCGCCCGACACCCGCGCCATGGTGAGCGGGATCGACGAACAGCGCTTCCATGTGACTGCCGTCGAGCAGCATGAAGCCGATCGCGCGGTCGGTATCGTCGACGGCGAGATCGAGCGGCGCACCAGGCAGGAACGCGACGACTTCGGATTCGATCGCACGACGGTCGTCGTCGCTGAGGAAGTGGTGCGTGGCGTCGACCGCGTTGCGCCAGATATCCAGCACGCGTGCGCCGTCGGCCGGGGTGGATTTGCGAATTCTGATCATGGATTGGCCCATCTTTGATTTGTAATTGGCAGTTCGTCGGCGGGTGGCCGGCACCGTCATGGCCCCGATCGGGCCGCTCGCAAAGGCTGCGAGACAGACGGCGGTGTTTCAGGTTTTCAAGTATTTGCCGGACGCGGTGCGTGACCATAGGCCGCAGCATGCTCGATCGCGCGTCGCGCGACATCACGAACCCCCGTGCTCATCGGCAAGTCATCGCGGTCGAGTTCGGCGAGATCGAACCAGCGCGCATCGAGCGCATCGTCGCCGGCGGCAGGCGTGCCGCGCAACCATCGGCACAGCACCGCGACCATGACGAAATGCTGACACACGTCGCCGCCAGCATCGTAATCGAACGCATCCAGCGCGGTAAAGGCGTCGAGCGCCTCGACGTCCATGGTCGCCTCTTCGGCGATCTCGCGCACGACCGCGTTCGCAATCGATTCCCCCACTTCGATCTTGCCGCCGGGAAAGCCCCAGCAGCCCGCATCGGGTGGATTGGCGCGACGTACCAGCAGCACGTCGCGCTCCCGCAGGACGATGCCGATCACGGCGGGAACCGGGCGGACGGAAGCAGGGATGCGGGTCGGGGAGCGGGGTGAGTCGGACATGTGATGCTACGCGCGGGTGGGTTCGAGTGGGTGGGGCGGCCGGCGACGATTCATCGTGCGTGGTCGGTGCGCTGCTCGATCGCGCGGATCACCGCGACCATGTCGTCCGCGCCATGTCCGGCTCGCTCGGTCTCGCCGTACAGCGCATGGCAGATGTCGAGCAGGGGCGAGGCGATCCCGATGCCGCGCGCGGATTCGGCGACGAGGCGGGCATTCTTCAGCACGTCGGTGATCGCGGCCTGCACCGAGAAATCAGCCGCGACGAGTTTGCCGAGCTTCACGCGTGACACGTCGCTCGCCATCGGGCCCGCGTTCAGCACGTCGGCGAAGCGCGCGAGATCGATGCCGTGGCGTTGCGCGAAATGCGTGGCTTCGGTCAGGCCGGTGACCATCGTGATCAGGAACAGGTTCACGGCGAGCTTCATCGTCAGCGCCGACGGTACGTCGCCGCACACGAAGCTGTCGCGGCACAGTGGCTTCACGAGCGCACGGACGGCGTCGACGTCGTCCGGCGCGCCGGCGAGCATCACGACGAGTTGACCGGCTTCGGCCGGCTTGCGCGACCCCGACACGGGCGCTTCGACGTAACGGCCCGACGCGGCGGCGATTTCGTCGGCCAGCGCGCGCGAGTATTCGGGCGGGTGCGTGCCCATGTTGACGATCGTATGTCCGGCGACGCGGCGGCTGAAATCGGTCGTGCCGCGTCCGAGGACGGCGTCGGTCGCCGCGTCGTTCGCGAGCATCAGGATGACGGTGCGGCAGGCCGCGAACACGTCGTCTGCATGGTCGGCCACGCGCGCGCCGGCGTCGCGCAGCGCATCGTCGCTGCCGTGCGACCGGCTCCACACGACGAGCGGCGTACCGGCCCGTGCAAGATTGAGCGCCATCGGCGTGCCCATCACGCCAAGGCCGATGAATCCGACTGCGGTCTGCATGTTCTGGCTCCCACGGTGGGTGGAGACGATCGTGGGCGTCAGTATCGCAGCGTTTCCGCACACCTGCTGGCGCCACGTCACGGTTGCGCCGTCATCTCCGCCAGATACGGCCACGGATAGATGCCGCGCGCATGACCGTCGCCGAATACCGTAGCCGGCTGCCTCGACGTTGTTCAGCATCACATCGGGTCGTACATCGACACGACCGCCGTTGCGCCGGATCCTTCGGCATTCCGCACACGGGCAATCAACGCGCAGCTGCGCATAGCCGATGCGTTGCGTGTGACCGTCCGGCCAGCGAAGCGTCAACGTGCGTGCAGGGTGATCGAGTGCGATTTCGGTCGGGGCGATCATGGCGACGACTCGTCGATTTGCCGGATCGCGATCCGCACGGCCTTGCGTACTTCCGGATCGTGGTCCTCCAGCGCGCGGGTCAGCGCGGGCAACGTCGTGCGGTCGCGCAATTCGCCGAGCGCAAGCGCGGCTTCCTTGCGCAGGTTGCTGATCGCATGCGCGAGCAGCGCGGCGACGGCCGGCGCCGCGGCCGCATCGCGCAGTTGCCCGAGCGCACGTGCGGCACGCAGGCGCACTTGCCAGTAGTCGTCGTCGAGCGCGGCGACGAGCGGTTCGCGTGCGGTCGCAACGCGCAGCTTGCCGAGCGTCGTGGCCGTTTCCTCGCGCACCTGCCATTCGTGGTCGCGTAGTGCGAGGAACAGTGCGTGGATGGTGGACGCATCGTCGGGCGCCGCGAAACCGATCGCGCCGACCGCGAGACGTCGCACGTCCGCTGCGGTATCGGTGGTCGCAATGCCCGCGAGCGGCGGCAGCGCACGTGGATCCTTGAGCCAGCCGAGCACCGCCACGGCTTCGGCGCGCACCGCGGCGTGTTCGGCGTCGAGCGCGTGCAGCGCGGGCGCGAATGCGCCGGGGTCGCGCAACTCGCGCAATCCGCGCAGCACGGCTCGGCGCACGAACGGCTCGGGCCGGGCTGCCCATCGACACAGCACGGCACCCGATGCCGAGTTCTTCAGTTCGGACAGGCTTTGCGCCGCGGCGGCGCGCACGTCGTCGTCCGGATCGAGCAACGCACCGCACAGTGCGTCGACGACGTCGGGCTGCTCCCACGCACCGAGCACGCGGGCGGCTTCGGCGCGCACGTCGGCCGACGGATCGTCGCGCAGCGCGGCGATGAAAGCGGACACGAACCCGGAGTCCTCGAGATCGGCGAGTTCGAACAGTGCGACGCGACGCACGGCGGCATCGGGCGACGCGAGGCGGGCGGCGAGTGCGGCTTCGTCGGACGCATGCGCGCGGGCCAGCGCGGCAGCGAAGGAGGAGTCGGTCATGGGCGACGGGAGGGAGCGTTGGGGGACACGGTCAGCGCAGCAGGTAAGGGATGTCGACCTTGACCGCGCCGGTCGGGCAGTCGCGTTCGCATGGCATGCAGTACCAGCATTCGTCGAACTGCATATAGGCCTTGCCCTTGGTCACGTCGATCGCGAGCAGGTCGAGCGGGCACACGTCGACGCAGACGGTGCAGCCCTTGTCGGCGATGCACAGGTTCTCGTCGATCGTCACGGGTGCGCTGCTGCGCTGGAAGATGTCGTGCGGGGTATGGGGCATGGCGGGTTCCTCAAAGGGCAGCCGCGAGCGCGGCTGGTTCGCGGATGCGCAGATTCGTGTAGGCGCTGCGCTCGTCGTCGGCAAGCGGCACGACATACGGTTCGACCGGCCGCTTCTCGCTGCGCATCGCGCCGTCGGCATCCTTGCGCAGCCAGGTGTGGCAAAACCATTCGGCGTCGTTGCGATGAGGGAAGTCGACGCGGTGGTGGTACAGCCCCCAGCGGCTTTCGGTGCGGAACAGCGACGCGCGCGCGGCCATTTCCGCGCAGTCACGGATCGCGCGCACCTCGGCGGCGCGCATCAGTTCGTGCGGGTGGCTCGCCTTGATCTCTTCGATATCCTCAGTAATGGCGTCAAAGCGCTGCAGCCCGATTTCCATCTTGCGCGTCACCTTCGGCGGTTGCAGATAATCGTTCACCATGCGGCGCAGCTTGTATTCGACCTGGGCCGGCGCGAGGCCGCGCTCGCGCAGCAGCGGCGCAAGCACGCGCGTGCGTTCGGCGGCGACCTGTTCGTCGTCCACCGGCGCATGCTCGCGGCCGGCCACGTAGTCGGCCGCGTTCTGCCCGGCAAACCAGCCGTACGTGAATGCGCCGAGCATGTAGTTGTGCGGGACGGCCGCCATGTCGCCGGCCGCGTAGAGCCCGGGCACGGTCGTCTCCGCGCGGGCGTTCACGTACACGCCGGATGCGCTGTGGCCGCTGCAGAAACCAATCTCGGAGATGTGCATCTCGACCATCCGGCTGCGGTAATCGGTGCCGCGCCCGGCATGGAAACGGCCGCGGCTCGGCCGCTCGTTCGTATGAAGGATCTGCTCGATGGTCTGGATCGTTTCTTCCGCGAGGTGGTCGAGCTTCAGGAACACGGGGCCGTTGCCGCTTTGCAGTTCCTGGTAGAACTCCCACATCATCTGGCCGCTCCAGTAGTCGCATTCGATGAAGCGTTCGCCCTTGCCGTTCGCGGTGAAACCGCCGAGCGGGCCGGTGACGTACGCGCACGCGGGGCCGTTGTAGTCCTTGATCAGCGGATTGATCTGGAAGCATTCGAGATTCGCGAGCGCGGCACCGGCGTGATACGCCATCGCATAGCCGTCGCCCGCGTTGGTCGGATTCTCGTAGGTGCCCATCAGGTAGCCCGAGGCCGGCAGGCCGAGGCGACCGGCCGCGCCGCAGCAGAGAATCACGGCCTTCGCGCGGATCACGTGGAACTCGGCGGTGCGGCAGTCGAAGCCGAGCACGCCGCTCGCGCGGCCCTGCGCGTCGGTCAGCACGCGCGTCGCCACGATCCGGTTCGTGATCGCGACGCGCGCACGCTTCAGCTGCCGGTACAGCACCTTCTTGATGTCGTGTCCTTCCGGCATCGGCAGCACGTACGAGCCCATGTGATGGACCTTCTTCACCGCGTAGTCGCCGGTGCCGTCCTTCTCGAACTTCACACCCCAGCGGTCGAGCTGCTCGATCGTCGCGAAGCTGTGCGTCGCATATGCGTACACGGCCTCCTGGTCGACGATCCCGTCGTTGGCGATCGTGATCTCCCGCGTGTACTGCTCGGGCGTCGCATGCCCGGGGATCACCGCGTTGTTCAGGCCGTCCATCCCCATCGAGATCGCGCCGCTGCGCTTCACGTTGGCCTTTTCGAGCAGCAGCACGCGCAGGGACGGGTCGCGCTCCTTCGCCTTGATCGCCGCCATCGGGCCGGCGGTGCCGCCGCCGACCACGACGATGTCGTATTCGAGCACATGGGTAGTCATCGCTGTTTCCTTGCAGGTTTGCGCGGCTTCTGCCGGTCGATGCGCAGCCGGTACTGGAAGGCGTCGCCGCGGAAGTAGAGGGTTTCGTAGTCGATCGGTGCGCCCGACGCGTCATGCGTGAGGCGCTCGATGCGCAGCACGGGGCTGCTTTCCTCGACGTGCAGTGCATCGACGATCTCGTCGTCGGCGAGGATCGCGTCGATCGACACGTCGGCATGGCCGAGCGGGATGCCGCAGTCGTTTTCCAGGACCAGGAAAATGTCGCGGGTCGCGAGGTCGGCGCCCGCGAGACGCTTGCCGAGGGCTTCGGGCACCCACGTCTGTTCGAGCGACACGGGCTCGCGATTCAGCAGCCGCACACGATGAATCTCGACGAGCGCCGCGCCCTCGGGCACGTTCAGCTTCGTGGCGAGATGGCGGTTGGCCTTGACGGTGCGGAGGCTGCGCACCTGGTTGACGATCTCGTAGCCCATCGACGACATCGCCTCCGCGAAGCCCTGCAGCGAGGTCACGTTCTGGAACGCCTTCGGCTTCGACACGAAGGTGCCTTTGCCGTGCAGCTTGAACAGCAGTCCTTCCTTCTGCAGATCGCCGAGCGCCTGGCGCACCGTGATGCGACTGACGTCGAACATCGCGCAGAGTTCGTGCTCGGACGGCATCCGGCTGTGCGGCGCATAGGTGCCGTCTAGAATGCGCGCGCGCAGCGTGTCCTTGATCTGCACGTAGAGCGGGGCCGCCGACAGCGGCACGACGTTGGGGGAGGTCATCGGTCAACTTGTTATGACAAGATCGCCCGAGTGTAGTCAGCCGGATCGCGCGGTCCAACCAACTATTTCTGATTTCGACTTTCCGATTCCGGAAAAGCGCGGTGGCAGGGGCGGGCCGAACGGTCGATCCGGTAAGCGGTGACGGCCCGATCCGCCCGTTGCGGGCGGAGCCGATCGGCGGACAATGAAAGTTCGACGTTGCGTGTGCCGCGCATGTCGATTTCCCGATGCGTCGTCCGTCGTATCCATGTCGACCGGGCATTGCGCGACGCAGGTGGCGCCCGGTTCCCGAGGATCGTCATCACGACAAGGAGGTACCCCATGCCGGACTCCCGATACCGCTGGGTCATCGTCGCCGCGGGCGGCGTGATGGGCTGCATCGCGATCGGCGCGATGTTTTCGCTGCCGGTGTTCCTGCGCGCGATCGCGCGCGACACGGGCTGGTCGATGACCGGCATTTCCGGTGCGATGACGCTCGGCTTCATCGCGATGGCCTTCGCGAGCATGGCGTGGGGCAGCCTGTCGGACCGCATCGGCACGCGCCCGGTCGTCATGACGGGCGCCGTCCTGTTGTCGGCAAGCCTGGCGCTGGCGAGCCGCGCGCCGTCGCTGCTCGCGTTCCAGCTCACCTTTGGTCTCGCCGTCGGCGGCGCGACGGCTGCGATATTCGCGCCGATGATGGCGTGCGTGACGGGCTGGTTCGACACGCACCGCAGCCTCGCGGTGTCGCTCGTGTCGGCCGGCATGGGGATGGCGCCGATGACGATGGCTCCGCTGGCCGCGTGGCTCGTGTCGGTGCGCGACTGGCGCACGTCGATGCTGCTGATTGCGGCGCTCGCGGCCGTGGTGATGATTCCGGTGTCGCTGCTGGTGCGCCGGGCGCCCGCGCTCGACGGCGCGCAGGCGGCTCCCGCGGTGTCGGCGCCTGCCGGCGAGCCCGCGGCGATGTCGGTCGCGGATGCGCTGCGTTCGCCGCAGTTCATCGTGCTGCTGCTGACCAACTTCTTCTGCTGCGCGACGCACTCGGGCCCGATCTTCCATACGGTCAGCTACGCGGTGACGTGCGGGATCCCGCTGATCGTCGCGGTGTCGATCTACAGCGTCGAAGGGCTCGCCGGCATGGGCGGCCGGATCGCGTTCGGGATCCTGGGCGACCGCCTCGGCGCGAAGCGCATGCTGGTGGCGGGGCTGCTCGCGCAGGCGCTGGGTGCGCTCGGGTACTACTTCGTGCGCACGCTCGACGGGTTCTACGCGGTCGCCGTCGTGTTCGGCTTCATCTACGCGGGCGTGATGCCGCTGTATTCGGTGCTTGCACGCGAGAACTTCCCGCTGCGGATGATGGGCACCGTGATCGGCGGCTGCGCGATGGCCGGCAGCCTCGGGATGGCCGCGGGCCCCGTCGCCGGCGGCCTGATCGTCGATACGTTCGGCAGCTACGGCTGGCTGTATCTCGGCTCGTTCGCGATCGGTCTCGGCGCGTTCCTGATCGCGACGATGTTCCGCCCGTTCGCGAACGCGCGGCGGGAAGCGGCGGCTGCATGAACCCGGAAAAACTGGAAACAGGGCCGTGTCCGTTTTTCCTGAACGGCGCGGTTCGGTTGGCGTCGTCCCAAACAAAAGCAGAGCCCCATACTGGTCGCATTTGCCTGTGTCCAGATGGCCCGCAGCCCGCTGCAGCGCAGCAGAGCGGCAAATGAGACGGATCGGCGCGCATGCCCCACGATTCGGCCCCTAAAAAACACAATATCGAGCATATATTCGAAGGGCCTGTCATACCGGCGTCACCCTGCTAGAATTCGGCCTGCCGCATTGTTCCGATTGACTGATGAGATTGCTTGACGCCCTGGTCGAACAACGTATTGCCGCCGCCGCCGCGCGGGGCGAGTTCGACGATTTGCCGGGTACCGGCGCGCCGCAGGCGCTGGACGACGACCTGCTCGTACCTGAGGAGGTGCGGGTGGCCAACCGTATCCTGAAGAATGCGGGCTTCGTGCCGCCGGCCGTCGAGCAATTGCGCGCGCTGCGCAACCTGCATGACGAAGTGCAGGCGGTCAGCGACCGCGCCGCGCGGTGCCGTCTGCAGGCGAAGATCCTCGCACTCGACATGGCGCTCGAGTCGCTGCGCGGCGGCCCGATGGTGATGCCGCGCGATTACTGCCGGCGCATCGCGGAGCGCCTGTGCGAGCGCGGGCTCGACGAAGCGTCCGCCGAAGCGGGGCCGATGTGACGTCCGACGCGCTGCACGACGCAGCCCGGTCGGCAGCCGCCCCGGCGGCCGAACCCGCCGCCGATTCCCCCGTTCCCGAAGCTGCGCCCGTATCGGCGCGCGACCTGCATTTCATGCGTCTCGCCCAGGCTGCCGCCGAAGAGGCGCGCGCGGCCGGCGAAGTGCCGGTCGGCGCGGTGCTCGTGCGTGGCGACGAAGTGATCGCACGCGGCTTCAACCATCCGATCGGCGGGCACGATCCGTCGGCCCATGCGGAAATGGCCGCGCTGCGCATGGCCGCGCAGCATCTGCAGAATTACCGGATGCCCGGCTGCGAGCTGTACGTGACGCTCGAGCCGTGCCTGATGTGCGCGGGCGCGATCATGCATGCGCGCATCGCGCGGGTCGTCTACGGCGCCGCCGATCCGAAGACGGGCGCGTGCGGCAGCGTGATCGACGCATTCGCGAATCCGCAACTGAACCACCATACCGACGTGACCGGCGGCGTGCTCGCCGACGAGTGCGGCGCCGCGTTGAAGTCGTTCTTTGCCGACCGCCGTCGCGCGCTGCGCGAAGCACGGCTCGCCCGCGACGCCGAACCCGGCGCGTCATAGGCGCACCCGCCGCATCCGCCGCTCGACGCGAGCCGGGCGTGCACGGTTCCGTGAACCGGAGACGGTTCGGACCCTCTAAGCAGGTTTGACGACCCGACACCTTTCTTCGCCATGTCCTTCCAGCCCGCCGCGTCCTACACCATCCGCCTGCTTGCGCCATCCGGCTATCCGCACGACCCGGACGCGATCAATCGCGCGCTCGAACGCCTCAGCACCGCGCAGCATCGCATCGAGAACATCGAGGCGACGCAGCGGCGCTTCCAGCGGTTCGGCGGTACCGACGGCGAGCGGGCAGGCGACCTGAATCGTCTTGCCGATCCGGAGCGGCCGCTGCCGGACATCGCGCTCGCGGTGCGCGGCGGCTATGGCGCGGCACGCGTCCTGCACGGGCTCGACTATCGCGGGCTCGAGCGCCGGCTGAGGGACCAGCCGGTCGCGCTCGTCGGTCACAGCGACTTCACCGCGCTCCAGCTCGCGCTGTACGCGAAGGCGCGCATCAAGACGTTCGGCGGCCCGATGCTGTCCGCCGACTTCGGCGCGGAAACGCCGAGCGACTTCACGATGCAGCATTTCTGGCAGACGCTGACGCAGCCGAGCACGACGATCATCGCCGAAGCGCCGCAGGTGCAGAGCGTGAACGTGACGGGCACGCTGTGGGGCGGCAACCTCGCGATCCTCACGTCGCTCGTCGGCACGCCGTACATGCCCGACATCGAAGGCGGCATCCTGTTCATCGAGGACGTCAACGAGCAGCCGTTCCGGATCGAACGGATGATCTATCAATTGCACCTGTCGGGGCTGCTCGCGCGCCAGCAGGCGCTCGTGCTCGGCCAGTTCACCGGTGCACGACCATTCGAGTACGACAACGGCTACGACATGCAGGCGATGATCGACCAGGTGCGCGCGGTGATCGGGATTCCGGTCGTGACGGGGCTCCAGTTCGGTCACGTGCCCGACCTGCTCACGCTGCCGTTCGGCGCGCAGGCGCAACTGGTCGCGAATGCGCATGGGTTCCGGCTCACGCTGTCGGACTATCCGCACCTCGGTTGAGGCGGGCGCAGTCGATCGAAAGGCGGGGTTCCGCCTTTTTCTTTATGTAAATGCGCAACTAACGGTCAGGTATTTTCGTCGACATCAGCAAGGTCGTGGCCGGATCTTGCACCAGTTTTGTCAACAAAATAACCGGAGGGTATACGACGAGAAGCGCGTCGGCCGTACACCTCAGCCTTGTCATGCATGGATTTGACGCATCATGCACCGGCCGAGGTCGCATCGATGCACGTCGATTGTGCGCAATGCCGGAAAAGAATTGTTGACAATATTTATGTCCGCCCTAGGATGAGGATCATCACACGATGCCGATCATGAACGAGCCCGAATCCCACCCGTCCGGTGCAGCCAGTCCCGAAGCGATCGCCGAGCGGATCCGCACGGCGATCCTCGAGCATCGGCTCGCGCCGGGCGCGAAGCTGACGGAGGCGCAGCTCTGCGAGGTGTTCGGCGTGAAGCGTGGCGCGATCCGCCAGGCGCTCGCGCAGCTCGCGACCGACAAGCTGGTCGATCTCGAGCCGAACCGCGGCGCGTTCGTCGCGAGCCCGACGCTGCAGGACGTGCACGAAGTGTTCGAGATGCGCCGGATCATCGAGCTCGCCGTGGTCGAGCGGCTCGCGACCGGGCCCGGCGCGAAGCGGCTGAAGGGCGTCGCCTCGCTGATCGAGAAGGAACGCAAGGCGTTCCAGCGGCAGGACTTCGCGGCCTGGATCCGCCTGTCGGGCGAATTCCATACGGCGCTCGCCACGCTGATGGGCAATGCGACGCTCAGCGAGTGCCTCGAAGGGCTCGTCGCACGCTCGACGCTGATGTCGGCGCTGTACGAGTCGCATGGGCGCAGCCCGTGCTCGTGCGACGACCACGACGAGATCCTCGGTGCGCTGGAGGCAGGCGATCCGAAGCGGGCGGTGACGCTGATGGCGCACCACCTGCAGCATGTCGAACTGAAGATGCTGGACCGGCCCGCACAAGGGCAGGTCGATTTGCGCGAAGTGTTCGGCGGCGCCTGAGCGGCGACGCGAACCCGGCCACGCGCCACAAGAACGAGCGAAATGCAGGCCCGCGGCGTTGCCGCGGGCCGCTGGTCCGACTCCGGGCGTCGATCCGGAGCGATATCGATGACGGTGGAGCGGCCTTCCGGCCGCGTCAAGGAGAAGTCATGGCTCAGTTCAGTGTGGCGCACGACAGCGCCTATCCGGCGGAAGAAGGCGGCGAGGGCGGCGACCCGACACTGCCGAATGGTTACAGCGAACGTCTGTATAACGAAGATTTGGCACCCCTTAAGAATCAGACGTGGGGTTCGTACAATATCTTCGCGTTCTGGATGTCCGACGTGCACAGCGTCGGCGGTTACGTGTTCGCGGGCAGCCTGTTCGCACTCGGACTGACGAGCTGGCAGGTGCTGATCGCACTGATCGTCGGGATCGGCTTCGTGAACCTGCTGTGCAACCTGATCGCACGGCCGAGCCAGCAGATCGGCGTGCCGTATCCGGTCGCGTGCCGCGCGACGTTCGGCGTACTCGGTGCGAACGTGCCGGCCGTGATCCGCGGGCTGATCGCGATCGCGTGGTATGGCATCCAGACCTATCTCGCATCGAGCGCGCTCGTGATCGTCGTGCTGAAATTCTGCCCGCAGTGGCTGCCTTACGCGGACGTCCATCGCTACGGCTTCCTCGGGCTGTCGGCGGTCGGCTGGGCCGGCTTCATGCTGCTGTGGGTGCTCCAGGCGTTCGTGTTCTGGAACGGGATGGAGACGATCAAGAAGTTCATCGACTTCGCGGGGCCGGCCGTCTACGTCGTGATGTTCATCCTCGCCGGCTACATGGTGTGGCGCGCGGGCTGGCGCAACATCGGCATCAACCTCGGCGGGGTGAAGTACCACGGCGCGGAAGTGATTCCGGTGATGATCACGGCCGTATCGCTGGTCGTGTCGTACTTCTCCGGGCCGATGCTGAACTTCGGCGATTTCTCGCGCTACTGCCGCTCGTTCGGCGACGTGAAGCGCGGCAATTTCTGGGGACTGCCCGTCAACTTCCTCGCGTTCTCGCTCGTCACGGTGATCACCACCGCCGCGACGCTGCCGGTGTTCGGCGAACTGATCACCGATCCGGTCGCGACGGTCGGCCGCATCGACCATCCGACCGCGGTGATCCTCGGCGCGCTGACGTTCACGATCGCAACGATCGGCATCAACATCGTCGCGAACTTCGTGTCGCCCGCGTTCGACTTCTCGAACGTCGCGCCGCGCCTGATCAGCTGGCGTGCGGGCGGGATGCTCGCGGCCGTCGCGTCGATCTTCATCACGCCGTGGAACCTGTTCAACAACCCGGCCGTGATCCACTACACGCTCGATGTGCTCGGCGCGTTCATCGGCCCGCTGTACGGCGTGCTGATCGCCGACTTCTACCTCGTCAAGCGCGGCAGGCTCGTGCGCGACGACCTGTACACGATGTCGGAAAGCGGCACGTACTGGTACACGGGCGGCGTGAACCGCCGCGCGCTTGCCGCACTGTTGCCGGCCGCGGTGATCGCGATCGTCTGCGTGATGGTGCCGGGCTGGCAGGGCGTCGCGAACTTCTCGTGGTTCATCGGCGCGGGGCTCGGCTTCGTGTTCTACCGGCTGCTCGTGAGCGCGAAGGCCTGAGGAGCGTGCGATGAAGATCCGACTGATCAATCCGAACACGACCCAGCGGATGACCGACGCGATGGGCCGCTGCGCGCGCGAGGTCGCGGCCGCCGGCACGGAGATCGTCGCGGTGAGCCCGCCGATGGGGCCACCGTCGATCGAAGGGTATTACGACGAGGCGCTCGCGACGCCGGGGCTGCTCGCCGAGATCGTGCAGGGTGAGCGCGACGGCTGCGATGCGTACGTGATCGCGTGCTTCGGCGATCCGGGCCTGTACGCGGCGCGCGAGCTCGCACGCGGGCCGGTGATCGGCATTGCGGAGGCCGCGATGCATGCGGCGAGCGTGCTCGCGCCGGGCTTTTCGGTCGTCACGACACTCGCGCGCACCTGCGGGATGGCATGGCATCTCGCCGAGCGCTACGGGATGAAACGGTTCTGCCGCAACGTGCGCGCGACCGACGTCGCGGTGCTCGAGCTCGACCGGCCGGGCTCGGCCGCGCGCCGGATCATCGTCGACGAATGCCGGCGCGCGCTCGACGAGGACGGCGCCGACGCGATCGTGCTCGGTTGCGCGGGGATGGCCGAGTTCGCGCACGAGATCGAGCAGCAGATCGGCGCGCCGGTGGTCGAGGGCGTCACGGCGGCCGTCAAGTGGGCCGAGGCGCTCGTCGCGCTGCGCCTCGCGACCGCGAAGCGCGGCGACTACGCGCGCCCGCTGCCGAAGCGCTACGACGGCGCGTTCGCCCGCTTCAGCCCGCCGGACGGGGATGAGGCGGAACCGCTCCCGAATTTGCCGCAACCGCACATACACACCGTCTGACACGCACTATCTGCGCCGCTGTATGGGCGCGTATGGGCGTTTTCGCTACACTGGGCCGTCATCGCATCGGCTTGCGCAGCCGGCCTCAGGCACCTGCGCAGTCGATGCGAACCCATTATTTCAGCGAACTTTCGCCGCACTTCGAACCATGTCACTCGATCCCAACTATCCGCGCGACCTGATCGGCTACGGCCGCCATCCCGTTCAGGCGAACTGGCCGGGGCGCGCCCGCGTCGCCGTGCAGTTCGTGCTGAACTACGAGGAGGGCGGCGAGAACTGCGTACTGCACGGCGATCCGGGCTCCGAGCAGTTCCTGTCGGAAATCGTCGGCGCGGCCGCGTATCCCGACCGCCACATGAGCATGGAGTCGATCTACGAATACGGTTCGCGGGCCGGCGTGTGGCGCATCCTGCGGGAATTCGAGAAGCGCGGGATGCCGCTGACGGTGTTCGGCGTCGGCATGGCGATCGAACGCCACCCGGAGCTTGCGCGCGCCTTCGTCGAGCTGGGCCATGAAATCGCGTGCCATGGCTGGCGCTGGATCCACTACCAGAGCATGACGCCCGAGCTCGAGGCGGAGCACATGCGCCTCGGGATGGAAGCGATCGAGCGCGTGACGGGCGAGCGCCCGCTAGGCTGGTACACCGGCCGCGACAGCCCCAATACGCACCGCCTGGTCGCGGAATACGGCGGCTTCCTGTACGACTCCGACAACTACGGCGACGACCTGCCGTTCTGGATGGACGTCGAAGTGTCGGGCGGCGGCACGTCGCCGCAACTGATCGTGCCGTACACGCTCGACACGAACGACATGCGCTTCGCGACGCCGCAGGGCTTCAACACCGGCGATCACTTCTTCGACTACCTGCGCGACGCATTCGACGTGCTGTACGCGGAGGGCGACGAGGCGCCGAAGATGCTGTCGATCGGCATGCACTGCCGGTTGCTCGGCCGGCCGGGCCGGTTCCGCGGGCTGCAGCGTTTCCTCGATCACATCGAGAAGCACGATCGCGTATGGGTGACGCGCCGTGTCGATATCGCGCGTCACTGGCGTGAACATCATCCGTATCAGCCCAATCATCGAAACGAAGGGAAAGCATGAAGGCGATGCGCTACACGTTGGAACAACTGAACACGATGGCGCCGAGTGCATTTGTCGCGGCATTGTCGGGGATTTTCGAACATTCGCCGTGGGTGGCCGAATTCGCCGCGGGCGAGCGGCCGTTCGCGAGCATCGACGCGCTCCACAAGACGATGTCGGGCGCGGTGGAAACGGCCGGCGAAGTGCGCCAGCTCGCGCTGATCAACGCTCACCCGGAGCTGGCCGGCAAGGCCGCCGTGCGCGGCGAGCTGACCGCCGAGTCGACGCGCGAGCAGAGCGGCGCGGGCCTCGACCAGTGCACGCAGGAAGAGTTCGACAAGCTGCTGACGCTGAACCGCACGTATCGCGAGAAGTTCGGTTTCCCGTTCATCCTCGCGGTGCGCGGCTATGACCGGCACGGCATCATCGCGAACTTCGAATCGCGCGTGAATCACTCGCGCACCGAGGAACTGCGGGCGAGCCTCGACCAGATCTACCGGATCGCGCGTTTCCGCCTCGACGACCTGATCGACGCCTGACATCGCAATGCGGCCTGCTGCGTTGCAGCGGCCTGATCGCCTCACTGAAACAAGGAAACATCATGGCTGTTCCGCTTCTCGATCCCAACGCACCCGACTTCACGCGGCGCTACGTGAACCTGGCCGATCCGCGTCTCGGTGCGCAGGCGCTCGAAGCCAGCGACGATTTCTTCGCGCCGAAGGACCGGATGCTGAACCCCGAGCCGGCCGTCTTCATCCCCGGCAAGTACGACGACCACGGCAAGTGGATGGACGGCTGGGAAACGCGCCGCAAGCGCACGACGGGCTACGACTGGTGCATCGTCAAGCTCGCGCGCCCGGGTGTGATCAAGGGCTTCGACATCGACACGAGCCATTTCACCGGCAATTTCCCGCCGGCCGCGTCGATCGAGGCCGCGTTCGTGGCCGACGGCGCGCCGACGCATGCGACCGAGTGGGTCGAGATCGTGCCGTCGACGACGTTGCAGGGCAACAGCCATCACTACGTCGAAGCGAGCGATGCGCGAGCGTTTACGCACCTGCGCGTGAACATCTATCCGGATGGCGGCATCGCACGCCTGCGCGTGTACGGCCAGCCTCAGCTCGACTGGGCCGGCGCGAGCGCGACCGAGCAGTTCGATCTCGCGGCGATGGAAAACGGCGGTTACGTGGTGGCCGCGAACAACCAGCACTTCGGCGTCGCGTCGAACCTGCTGCTGCCGGGCCGCGGCGTGAACATGGGTGACGGCTGGGAAACCCGCCGCCGCCGCGAACCGGGCAACGACTGGGCGATCATCGCGCTCGCGCAGCCGGGCGTGATCCGCAAGATCGAAGTCGATACCGCGTTCTTCAAGGGCAACTACCCGGACCGCTGTTCGATCCAGGCCGCGTACGTGTCGGGCGGCACGGACAGCTCGCTGATCACGCAGTCGATGTTCTGGCCGGTGCTGCTCGGCGAACAGAAGCTGCAGATGGACAAGCAGCACTACTTCGAACAGGACATCGCGTCGCTCGGCCCCGTCACGCACGTCCGGCTGAACATCATTCCGGACGGCGGCGTGTCGCGCCTGCGCCTGTGGGGGACGCTCGACAAATGAAGACGCTTGCCATCGAACCGCTGACCAAGGAAGCGTTCACGCCGTTCGGCGACGTGATCGAAACCAAAGGGGCGAAGCAGATCCCGATCAACCTCGGCACCACGATCCGCTTTCACGATCTCGCGAAAGTCGACGTGACCGATGAAGACGGCCGCACGCTCGTCAACCTGTTCCGCGGCCAGCCGCGTACGCTGCCGTTCGAAGTGAAGATGCTCGAGCGGCACCCGCTCGGCAGCCAGGCGTTCGTGCCGCTGAACGACCAGCCGTATCTCGTCGTCGTGGCGCCCGCGGGCGATCTCGATCCGGCGAAGATCCGCGCGTTCGTGACGAGCGGCTGGCAGGGCGTCAACTATGCGAAGGGCGTGTGGCATCACCCGCTGATCGCGCTCGGCGGCGTCAGTGATTTCATCGTCGTCGATCGCGGCGGCGATGGCCTGAACCTGAACGAGCAGGACCTGCAGGAATCGCTGTGGCTCACCGACGACGCGCTGCACGCGCTGACGGCCTGAGTCGCCGGCGTTTCTGCCGGCGTCTGACGAAACCCGCGCATCATGCGCGGGTTTTTTTTATGTGCGGCCGGTTCGGCGCGATTCAGGTCGCCGCGTTTTTGCGCGTGTCGTGCGAGCTGCCGGCGCCGCGACGCCGGTTCGCAATCGGTGCATGCTGCGCCATCAGCTCGGCGACCCAGTCGATGAAGACGCGCAGCTTCGCGCTGACGTGCCGGTTCGGCGGGAACGCGATGTACATCGGCATCGGTTCGAGCTGCCATTGCTCGAACAGCGGCACCAGTTCGCCGCGGGCGCGATGCGCGCCTGCCATGTAGTCGGGCAGCCACAGAATGCCCAGTCCGGCGAGGCCCGCCTCGAGGTACGCATTGCCGTCGTCGACCGCGAGCACGTAGCGTCCGCGCACATGGACCTGCTCGCCGTCGCGCTCCATCGCAAACGGCAACGCCTTGCCGGTGCGTGCCCACAGAAAGCCGACGACCCGGTGATGCGTATCCTCCAGCTCGTCCGGATGCGTCGGCGTGCCGGCACGTGCGAGATAGGACGGTGACGCATACACGCCGAGCCGCAGGTCGCCGACGCGCCGCGCGATCAGTGAGCGATCGGTCGGCTCGCCGCCGCGCACGACGCAGTCGACGTTCTCGCCGATCACGTCCACCACGCGGTCGCTCACGCCCATGTCGAGCTGGATGTCCGGATAGCGCGCATGGAACGCGGGCAGCGCGGGGATCAGGATCAGGCGCGCGAACGGGCTCGGCACGTCCACGCGCAGCCGCCCCCGGGGCGACGCGGAGGCGGCGGACAGGCTCGTTTCGGCATCGTCCATGTCGGCCAGCAGCCGCACGACGCGGTCGTAATATGCGGCGCCGTCCGCCGTGACGACGACCTTGCGCGTCGTGCGGTTGAACAGCTTCACGCGCAGCCGCGCTTCGAGCTGCTGCACGAGTTGCGTGACGGTGGTGCGGCTCATGTGCAGCGTCTCGGCTGCCTTCGTGAAGCTGCCGGCTTCCACCACGCGGGCGAACGCCTGCATTGCGTCGAATCGATCCATCGGGTCAGGGCTCCGCGTCGGTCGGAATTGTTTGGTGCGTGCAAACAGTGTTGGACAGGGTTGCCGGTTTATTCGCCGTGCAATGGTCCTTAAAGTGCCTTCATCGTTGATGCCGGGGCGGTTTCGCCCCACAAACCGAAGGAGGTAGGGGATGGTAAAGCGTAGCGTGGTTTTCCCGCCCGGTCGCCAGGCACTGTATGACCGCAACCGCTATTCGCCGGCGGTGCGCTCGAACGACTTCCTGTTCGTGTCCGGGCAGGTCGGCAGCCGCGAGGACGGCTCGCCGGAGCCGGAGCTGGGCGCGCAGGTGCGCCGCGCGTTCGACAACCTGAATGCCGTGCTGCGCGCGGCCGGCTGTACGTTCGACGACGTCGTCGACGTGACCGTGTTCCTCGTCGACCCCGAAGCGACGTTCGAGCGGATCTGGGAGATCGTACCCGACTACTGGGGCGCCGCGCCGCATCCGACGCTGACCGCCGTCGGCGTGACGTGGCTGTACGGCTTCCAGTTCGAGATCAAGGCGATCGCGCGGTTGCCGGAGACGGTCGACGCGTGAGCAGCGCGCTCGGTTCGCGGCGGCGCGCGTCACGGCGCGACCGGCGGCTCCTGTTCGTACGCGCGATGCAGCAGCGCGACGAACGACGATGCGTCGGGCAGTGTCGCCGTGCCGAACCGGCGCACGGCAAGTATCACGTCGTGTATCCGGAGCGCATCCTGGACGATCCGCATACCGCGCGTTGTGCGACTGGCTCGCTGATGAACGCGTTGCAACGATGCGCGCGTAGTGGCGGCGTCTGTGCGTGCTATCGTGCCGGCATCTCCACCGCGCGATGCCCGATTCCGGGCGTGCCTTCGATGAGCCAACCTGAAAGCAACCTCGCGATCCTGCTGAGCACGATGCAGCCCGAGCTGCATCCGGGCGCGTTCGCATTCGTGTCGCTGCCGACCGACGCAGACGTATCGTTATCCGAAGCGATAGCAACGTTCCGCGAGGCGGAAGGGCTGACCGTCGTGGTCGAAGAGGAGGCGGCCGTGCGTCACGGCTGGCCCGTGCTGTTCCGTGCGGCCTGGATCACGCTGACCGTGCACTCCGACCTCGCGGCGGTGGGCCTCACGGCAGCATTCGCACGGGCGCTCGGCGCGGCCGGCATCAGTTGCAACGTGATGGCCGCCGCCTACCACGATCACATCTTCGTGCCGTTCGACGATGGCCCGCGCGCGCTTAATGCGCTCGTCGCGCTCCAGCGCGACGCGATGCGCGGCTGACGCGCGAAGCGCATTCGGAACCCGCAAAAGAACGGGCCCGTCACCGGGCCCGCGAACGGAGAGGACTGCGCCGGAGCACGCCCCCGGCGCACGGCGGCTTACTTGTTCGCGCCACCCTCGAACCAGGCGGCGAGCTTCGTGCGCTCGTCGTCGGTCATGTGCGTGACGTTGCCGATCGGCATTGCCTTCAGGCGCACGGCCTGTTCGTAGATACGCTGCGCATTCTTCGACACTTCGTCCGGCGTGTCGAACATCACGCCTGCGGGCGCGCTGCCCATCAGCGTCGGCTTCGCCGAGTGGCACTCGACGCAGCGCTGCTGCAGGATCGGCATGATGTCGTTGATCACGACCTTCGGCGCGTTCGCGGCCTGCGCTTCCGGCGCGACCGGCTTCGGCGTCGTCCAGACCAGTGCGCCTGCCAGCAGCGCGACGCCGCCGATCGGCAGGTACCACAGCTGCTTGCCGCGGTGACGCATCACGAAGAACTGGCGGATCAGCGCGCCGGCCAGCATGATCAGCACGAGCACGACCCAGTTGAACTTGTTCGTGTAGGTCATCGCGTAGTGGTTCGACAGCATCGCGAACACGACCGGCAGCGTGAAGTACGTGTTGTGCACCGAGCGTTGCTTGCCGCGCTTGCCGTAGATCGGGTTCGGCTCCTCGCCCTTGAGCATCTTGTCGACCATCTTGCGCTGGCCGGGGATGATCACGAAGAACACGTTCGCCGACATGATCGTCGCGAGCATTGCGCCGACGATCAGGTAGGCGGCACGACCCGCGAAGATGTGGCACGCGAGGTACGCGGCGGCGACCACGTAGATGCCGACGCAGATGCCGAGCACGCGGTCGTTGGTGCCGAGGATGCGGCACAGCGAGTCATAGACGATCCAGCCGGCCGCGAGGAAGCCGAGTGCGGACGCGACGGCGACCACCGGGCCCATGTCGAGCACGCTCTTGTCGATCAGGTAGGTGTTCGGCGCGAGCAGGTACAGCACGAAGAACAGCGAGAAGCCCGACAGCCAGGTCGTGTACGACGGCCACTTCGACCAGTGCAGGTCATCGGGCATTTCCGGCGGCGCGACCGTGTACTTCTGCATGTTGTAGAAGCCGCCACCGTGGACGTGCCACAGTTCGCCGAACACACCGCGCTTGCGCTGGTTCGGGTCGGTCGGCGGTTTCAGGCTGTTGTCGAGCGCGACGAAATAGAACGACTCGCCGATCCACGCAATGGCGACGATGACGTGCAGCCATCGCAGCGCGAGGTTCAGCCAGTCGGTGATGAAGCCTTCCATGAAACTCCTCCAGACTCAAATCGTTTGTTTGATGCGGGCGCCGATTCGAATGTCAGCTGCCGCGATAGGTGCTGTACGACCACGGCGACACGAGCAGCGGCACGTGGTAGTGCGAGCCGGTGTCGGCGATGCCGAAGCGGAGCACGACGCGATCGACGAAACGGGGTTCGGGCACCTTCACGCCTAGCGACGCGAAGTAGTCGCCGGCATGGAACACGAGTTCGTATTCGCCGGCGGCGAGCGCGGGGCCTTCGAGCAGGGGTTCGTCGCAGCGGCCGTCGCTATTGGTCAGCACGGTCTTGATCGCGCGGCGCGATTCGCCGTCGAGCGCGTAGAGGTCCACCTTGATTGCAGCGCCGGGACGGCCGTGCGCCGTATCGAGTACGTGGGTAGTGAGCTTTCCCATTCGCAATTGTCCTTGTGTGAATGCGAGGTTCGGCGGCGACTCGATCCATGACTGTGCGGCGGATCGAGGCTCCACGTCACGTGGCTACATACCCGTCGGCGAGATTGAAGCGAGCGCCGTGCAGGCATTGTAAAAAGGTTCCCTGCGCAAATACGGGCGCGATATCAAAGATAATGCGCCGCGCATGAGCGGCTGTCGACGGCTCGCCGGATACGGCTTCCGGCGGGCGTTTCGGGCCTCCGGCGGGGCGTTGCGCGGCGTACCATATCGAAACCGTGAAGCGCGGTATTCCGGATCGCGCATTGTGTGCGGCGCGCGCTTGGGCGATCCTCCCGCCGTGCGCGTCGGCCTGTGGCCCGCGCGTACCCCGAAGACGGCGAGCACGCCGGGTAACCGGGCCAGGGCGTTCGAACGGACGCGGGCACCGGAGCGTGCCGCGATTCAGCGTTCGAACGGCTGTGTGACCGTCCCCAGGATCCACCCCTGGGGGCAGACCGACGCGGAGAACGCATGAACCTCGAGCAGCACGCTGGCGCACGCGCGCCGAACACCTCCTCATCCCGCCCGAAAACCCTGCTGGTCAAGCACGCCGACGTGCTCGTGACCATGGACGACACGCGGCGCGAGCTGCGCGACGCGGGGCTCTACATCGAAGACAACCGGATCGTCGCGGTCGGCCCGACCGCCGAGCTGCCCGACACGGCCGACGAAGTGCTCGACCTGCGCGGCCACCTCGTGATCCCTGGGCTCGTGAACACGCACCACCACATGTACCAGAGTCTGACGCGGGCGGTGCCGGCCGCACAGAACGCCGAGCTGTTCGGCTGGCTCACGAACCTCTACAAGATCTGGGCGCACCTGACGCCCGAGATGATCGAGGTGTCGACGCTCACCGCGATGGCCGAGCTGCTGCAGTCGGGCTGCACGACGTCGAGCGATCATCTGTACATCTACCCGAACGGCAGCCGCCTCGACGACAGCATCGGCGCCGCACAGCGGATCGGCATGCGCTTTCACGCGAGCCGCGGCGCGATGAGCGTCGGCCAGCGCGACGGCGGGTTGCCGCCCGATTCCGTCGTCGAGCGCGAGCCCGACATCCTGCGCGACACGCAGCGCCTGATCGAGACCTATCACGACGAAGGGCGTTACGCGATGCTGCGCGTGGTGGTTGCGCCGTGCTCGCCGTTCTCGGTGAGCCGCGACCTGATGCGCGACGCGGCCGTGCTCGCGCGCGAATACGGCGTGTCGCTGCACACGCACCTCGCGGAGAACGTCAACGACATCGCGTACAGCCGCGAGAAGTTCGGGATGACGCCCGCCGAATATGCGGAGGATCTGGGCTGGGTCGGCCACGACGTGTGGCATGCGCACTGCGTGCAGCTCGACGATGCGGGCATCGGCCTGTTCGCGCGCACGGGTACGGGCGTCGCGCACTGTCCGTGCTCGAACATGCGGCTCGCGTCCGGCATCGCGCCGGTGAAGAAGATGCGTCTCGCGGGCGTGCCGGTCGGCCTCGGCGTCGATGGCTCCGCATCGAACGACGGCGCGCAGATGGTCGCGGAAGTGCGGCAGGCGCTGCTGCTGCAACGGGTCGGTTTCGGGCCCGATGCGATGACCGCGCGCGAGGCGCTCGAGATCGCGACGCTCGGCGGCGCGAAGGTGCTGAACCGCGACGACATCGGTGCGCTGAAGCCCGGCATGGCCGCGGACTTCGCCGCATTCGACCTGCGCCAGCCGCTGTTCGCGGGCGCGCTGCATGATCCGGTCGCGGCGCTCGTGTTCTGCGCGCCGTCGCAGACGGCGTACACGGTGGTGAACGGGAAGGTGGTGGTGCGGGAAGGGCGGCTCGCGACGCTCGACCTGCCGCCCGTGATCGAGCGGCACAACGCGCTCGCGCACGCCCTCGTGGAATCGTCGCGCTGACGCGCCGGCGGGGAGGTCGCGCAGCACGTTGCGGATCGGGTGCGCGGCCGTTGCGGCCACCGCCCGCCGCGGCCACGCGCAACGGCGTGACCGGCGTGACCGGCGTGCTCGGTGCGCCGCTTATGCCTCGATCAGCGTGCGGGTGGCTTCGGCGACGAGGCTGCGCAGCCAGCGTACTTCGTCGGAGTAGTGGCAGCGCTCGTGCCACAGCTGGTAGTACTGCATCGGCGGGAAGTCGAGCGGCGCCGGTACGACCGAGAGCGGCAGGAACTTCGCGTAGTGATCGGCGAACAGCCGCGTGGTCGTGAAGATCAGGTCCGACTTCACGAGCACGTAAGGCGCGAGGTTGAAGTACGGCAGCGTGACGACCACGTGGCGCTTGAGCCGTTCGCGCGCGAGATGCACGTCGATCGCGCCGCGCTGGCCGACCGAGTAGGGCGTCGGCGCGAGATGCGGCGCGTTCAGGTACTGGTCGAGCGTAAGCCCGCCACGCTTCGCGAACGGGTGCGTGTTGCTCATCAGGCAGACGATTTCGTCGACGAACAGGTTCGACAGGTGCAGCTGCTCGGGCGGTTCGGGCCAGTTGCCGACGACGATGTCGAGCTTGCCGTCTTCCAGCGCGAGCTCATAGTCGAACGCGGGGCCGAGCGAATGGAATTCGAGCGTCGCGTTCGGCGCGGCCTGGCGGAAGCGCTCGACCACGGTCGGCACGAACAGCACGTTCAGGTAGTCGGGGCAGCCGATCCGGTAGCAGCGGATCGACGTGGCCGGGTCGAAGCTGTGCTGCTGGAACTTGATGCGCTCGATTTCACGCAACGCGTTCTGCACGGGCTCGAGCAGGCGCAGCCCGTATTCGGTCGGCACCATGCCGGATTTGCCGCGCACCAGCAGCGGATCGCCGGTGATGTCGCGCAGGCGCCGCAGCGCGGCGCTGATCGCCGGTTGCGACTGGTTCAGTTTGACGGCCGCGCGCGTGACGCTGCGCTCCATCAACAAGGTGTGCAAGACGCGCAAGAGGTACGTGTCGATCGCCTCGCGTTGCTGACTCATGTTATCTCCGGTTTATATGGCTGGGCTGATCGAGGGTTGGGGTGGGTATATCGTTTTTAATATGAACGAAAATCAGCGTCAAGAGATGGATACCCGGGGCTAGCCGCCGGTGGGGCTCGACCAGGGGGGCGAACGAGGTGAAATGCGGGGCGCGCTGCGCCGCGCGGGTCCGTATTGCACGGATCCGGATCGCGACGCGGCGGGTGAGGCGACGGGGGCGTCAGTCGTCGATGCGCATGCCGACCTTCAGCGTGACCTGCCAGTGCACGACCTGGTCGCCTTCGATGTGGCCGCGCGTTTCGGTCACCTGGAACCAGTGCAGGTTATGTAGCGTCTTGCCGGCTTTCGAGATCGCGTTGCGGATGGCGTCGTCACTCGATTTCTGCGACGAACCGGTCAGTTCGATCATCTTGTACACGTGGTCGCTCATGATGCGCTCCCTGGGATATCGGTCTGTATTGCCGGTGCAAGGCGCGGTCCCGAAGCAGTGCCGTGCATGTCCGGCTTCTTGAGTGATAGGTATGATGGGCAGCAAGTGCAACCCATATCGGAGACGAGGAACATCGTGGAAGTCGGATTTTGCGGACCGGGATTGATGGGCGCGCCGATGATTCGGCATTTGCTGGCGGCCGGGCATCGGGTCAGTGTGTGGAATCGCTCGCGCGAGAAGGCCGAGGCGCTCGTGAAGGACGGCGCGCAGGTGGTCGGCACGCCGCGCGAACTGGCCGAGCGCGTCGAGACGGTATTCGTGTGCGTGCTCGACGGGCGCGCGGTGGGCGATGTCGTGTTCGGCGAGCACGGGCTGCTTTCCGGTGATGCGGGCGCGCGCCGCCTGCAGCGCATCGTCGATCATTCGAGCATTCCGCCCGCCGCCACGCGTGATTACGCGGCGCGCGCGGCCGCGCTCGGAATCGGCTGGGTCGATGCGCCCGTATCGGGCGGCGTGCCCGGCGCGCAGGCCGGCACGCTCGCGGTGATGGCCGGCGGCCGCGCGGCCGATCTCGACGCGGTGCGAGCGCTGATCGATACGTACGCGTCGCGCATCACGCACATGGGCGACGCGGGCGCGGGCCAGACGGCGAAGCTGTGCAACCAGGCGATCGTGACCGCGACGGTCACCGCGATCGCCGAGGCGGTCGGCCTGGCGCAGGCAAGCGGCATCGACGCGGCACGGCTGGCCGAGGCACTGGCCGGCGGCTGGGCCGATTCGGTGCTGCTGCAGACGTTCGTGCCGCGCATGACGTCGGGCGGTCATCCCCCGATCGGCGCGCTGAGTACGTTCCAGAAGGATGTCGACACGATCGCCGATGCCGCGCGCGACACGGGCGCGGTGATGCCCGTGTCGGCCACCGTGCAGCAGGTGCTGAGGCTCGGCGCCGCGCAGGGGCTCGCCGGTGCCGATTTCGCCGCGTTCATCGACATCGTACGGCCGGGCAACGGCCGCCGGCAGGTGTCGTGACGGACAAGCGGGGCGTGTGAATGGCAGATGGGCCGCGCGGAGGCGGCCCATCGAATGACTGGCGGATCAGCCGAGGGAGCGTGGTGTCGTGTCGCCGGCGTTCTGGCGGCCGAGCCCGCCGCGCAGGCTCGCTTTCGTGCCTGCACCAAACTCGGGCAGGATGCGCGCACGCGCACGGCTGGCGAACACGAGGAAGCCGAAGCCGTTTGCTTCATACCAGTATCCGCCGTTCTCGAGGCCGTCCAGCGGCTGCTCGAGCGCGTTGGCGATCGATTCGATGCAGCGCTTGCGCAGTTCGGCGATGGCGGGATAAGGCGGCTGGGCGCCGCGCACGCTGCACAGGAGCACGTCGAGACCGGGCAGCACATGTGCGTACAGGACGGGCTCGTCCTGCGCACGGGCGCGGGCAATCTTGGTGTCGAGCTGGGCAAACGGTTTCGAGTGGCGCAATACCGCGAGGAATGACTCCTGGCCATCCTGCTGGGCACGCCGACGTTTTTTCGGGAAGGACATAAACACTCGCCTCAAAAACAATTGCAAGAAATGCGGCACTTTCATGCGACCCACTCCCGGCTATGTACGCCGCATGTCGATCCTTTATAGCACACGAAAATGCTGCCTTCGTGCAGTACGACGATCAATGTCTCCCGTCGACCTGCTCGCCATGATCGACACAGCCAGCGTCTTGGCGCCCGTACTGTCGTTTAGTCTCCATCATAGACCTGCTTTCCCCGCGCGTGCATTCGCCCGTCACAAAAAAGTGAGATAGGCCGCATGCGGCGGTGCATCGCGCACGCAATAAAAAGGCCCGCACGGGGCGGGCCTGGCTGGCGGGGCGCGTGGCGATCAGCGCTGCTTCAGCGAATCGCGGATCTCGCGCAGCAGCACCGTGTCTTCCGGCGTCGCGGCCGGCGCGGCTTCTTCCGGCTTGCGCAGCTTGTTGATGAATTTCACCATCAGGAAAATGATGAACGCGAGGATGACGAAATTGATTGCCACCGTGATGAACGAGCCGTAGCCGAACGCGGCGACACCCGCGGCCTGCAGGTCCTTGAACGAATCGGGATTACCCTTGAACGTCGGGGGAATGGTGCCGAGCAGAACGAACTTGTTCGAGAAATCCAGGCCGCCGGTCAGCACGCCGATGACCGGCATGATGAGGTCTTTCACGACCGAGTCGACGATCTTCGAGAACGCGCCGCCGATGATCACGCCGACGGCGAGATCCATGACGTTGCCCTTGACGGCGAACTCCTTGAATTCCTTGATGATGCTCATGAGCGGCTTTCTCCTGTTTGGGGCGAGGGGAGGCGTGCCGCGACGCGCAGGGATGCAGAGCGTCGAATGAGGGTCGGTGGCACGCCGATGGCCGCATGATAGCGAACGCTCCCCATTGCCGGTAGTCCATCTTGAAATGATTGACAAATGCGCGCGTCGGCGCGGCCGGCCATGCAGGGGAGCGTGGCAGCGCGTCGCGGGTGCGTCGACGCGCTGCGTGGTGTCAGGTGTTGTCGTCGGTCCAGCCGTCGTCGTTGCTGCCGAGATCCATGCCGCCGCCGCCGCCGTTGCCGTCGCTCCAGTTCGAACTGTCGCCACGGCCAAGGTCGAAGCCCGGGTCGTTCTCCTGCCGGCGGCGCTCGCCATCGACGATGACGTCGCGTTCGACCACGCGCTCGCGGCCACCCGACATCGCCTCGCCGAGCAACACACCGGTCAGCAACCCGCCCATGCCGCCGCCGAAACCGCCGCCGCCTTGCTGGATCACCACCGGCGGTTGCTGTTGCGGGTAGGGCTGCTGCGGATACGGCTGGCCTTGCGCGCCCGTCATGCGATCGGCTTCCTGCGCATACACGGAGCCGCTGCCGCTCGCCGGCGCCGCGGGTTGCGCGGCCGGGTCGGGACGGCCTTCGACGCGTGCCTTCACGCTCGCATGACGCTGTTCGAGTTCGTCGACGCGATACGGCGGCACCGGATTCTTGCCGTTCGACAGCGATTCGACGAGCGTGCGCGCATCGGTCTCGATCGCTTCGAGTTCGCCCGTGAGTGCCGCGGCGCCGGGCGCCGTCGACAGCTTCGCGTCGAGTTTCAGCGGGCGGATGTCGTTCAACACGTCGGTGGCGCGCTTGAGCTGCGTGCGGCGTTCGTCGTCGGCGCGGCTGTCGTCGGCCGTGCGCGCGCGCCGCAGCGTCCAGCGCAACACCAGCGCGATCACCGCGGCGATCAGCCCGAAGCCGATCCACATGCCGGTCGACGGGCCATGTTTTTCGGCCGGCGCGACGGCGGGCGCGAGCGACGATTGCAGCGTGCCGGCCTGCGTGGCGGAGGGCACGTTGCCGCTCGCGCGTGCCGCGTCGGCGCGGATACGCGACTCGGTCTGCGCGAACCGCGAAGCATCGGTGAACTTGAGTTGCGGATCGAGCGATTTCGCGCGCTGCAACTGCGCGAGTGCGTCGGACGCGCGGCCTTCGCGGTCCAGCACCTGTGCGTACAGGTAGCGCGCATGCGCGTTGTTAGGATGGGCGTCGATGACTTGCGACAGCTGCGTGTCGGCTTGCTGCCAGTTGCGTTGCGCGATCGACTGCTCGACCTGCTGCAGCGACGGGACCGCAAACGCGGCGGACGACAGCAACATCAGCGAGAGGCCGAGTGCGGCGAGAGATTTCTTCATGGTCGAACCGGGCGCAGGCGCCCGTCTCCTGACGATCGGTTCGCGCCGCGCCCGGGGCGGGCGGCGGCGCGGTGGCCCGCAGATATCGTTACTGCGCGGGCGTATCGAGCTGCTTCTTCAGCGCGGCGAGGCGATCCTCGACCGACGGGCCCTTGTTCAGCGCGGCGAGCTTGTCGTCGAGCGCCTTGCCGCTCGACGTGTCGGCCGAATTCAGGCGCGCGTCCGAGCGTGCGTTCTGCAGCGCGACCTTGTCCTCGAGCTTCTGGAAGTCCTCGGACAGGTTCTTGCCGCCGATGCCGCCCAGCGCGCTGGCCGCGACGTCCTTCGCCTGCGCGATTTCCTGCTTGGCCTGCAGGATGTTCGAGCGGGCATTCAGGTCGTTGCGGCGCTGACGCATGTCGGCGATCTGCCCCTTCAGCTTGTCGACCGACGGCTCGAGCGTCGTCAATTCGGCTGCGAGCGCGTCACGCTCGGCTTCCGCGTTCGACTGCGCGCCGAGCGCCTCGCGGGCAAGTGCTTCATCGCCGGCCTGCAGCGCGCGCTTCGCGCCTTCCTCGTACTTCTTCACCTTGTCGTCGGCCGCATCGCGTTTGCTGCGCTGGGTCGCGACCTGTGCCTCGATCTCGATCAGCGAATTCTCGGCACGGCCGATGCTGTCGTCGAGCTCCCGCACGATCTGCCGTGCGTCGCGCGACGGATCCTGTACCGAATCGGCCGCATCGTTCAGCAGGCCTTTGATCGTGCGCGAAACAGAGTCGAAAAGCGACATGAAATCCTCCGTGGTTGAAAGGCGCCGCGTGAGAGCGGCTGTGCCCGTGGCGAGCCGGTTCCGACCCGCATGAGCCGGCGGATATTACACCACCGGTTCACTTAAATACGGCTTAAACGCGCGAGTTCAAGCGGCTTGCGCATCAGGACGTCGAACCTTTCGCGATTGAAAGAAAATCCGCCGTGCGCGCGATATTGCGTGTCCATGATAGGCAGAGGATGCCGACAATACGTTCCTCAAATCACGGCATTGCGGGAATTTTTACAAAAAATCGCGAAGGCATCCGGTCGATTTCATTAAAATGCGCTGTCACGTCGCGGGAACGGATCGCCGCGCGGCGGGGTCTGTCGACGTGACAGCCGCATCACGCTGTATCCGCTCTGATTCATTCGCCTGCATTTCCGCATGCGTCCGAGGGTGCCACGACCGCCCGCCATTCCGACATGCCAATTATCAAACGACCGCCTTCTTCTTCCGACAGGAACGAACCCCACTACACGCTGCGCCGTTCGCCGTCCGGAGCCTATTACCCCGATGACGACGATCGCGACGACGACCGCCGCACCCAGCGCAGCGGCGGCGGAGGGCGCGGTCGCTCGTTCGGCTCGCGCGTCATGCTGTGGTTCGCCGGCCTCATCGCGACGCTGGCGATCGTCGGCGCACTGATCGTCGGCTACGCGCTGGTCGTGATGGCACCGCAACTGCCGTCGCTCGATGCGCTGACCAACTACCAGCCGAAGGTGCCGCTGCGCGTGTTCACGGCCGATCATGTGCTGATCGGCGAGTTCGGCGAGGAGCGCCGCAGCCTCGTGCGATTCCAGGACATTCCCGACGTGATGAAGAAGGCGGTGCTCGCGATCGAGGACTACCGCTTCTACGAACACGGCGGCGTCGACTTCGTCGGCATCCTGCGCGCCGGTGTCGCCGACCTGATGCACGGCGGCGCGCGCCAGGGCGCGAGCACGATCACGATGCAGGTCGCGCGCAACTTCTTCCTGTCGAGCGAGAAGACCTACACGCGCAAGATTTACGAAATGCTGCTCGCGTACAAGATCGAGAAGGCCCTGACGAAGGACCAGATTCTCGAGCTGTACATGAACCAGATCTATCTCGGCCAGCGCTCGTACGGCTTCGCGGCCGCCGCGCGCGTGTATTTCGGCAAGGACCTCAAGGACATCACGCTGGCTGAAGCCGCGATGCTCGCGGGGCTGCCGAAGGCGCCGTCCGCGTATAACCCGGTCGTCAATCCGAAGCGCGCGAAGGTGCGCCAGGAGTACATCCTGAAGCGCATGCTCGAGGTCGGCTACATCACGCAGCCGCAGTACGACGCGGCCGTGAAGGAAGAGATCCACGTGCGCACGCCGGGCAACCAGTACGCGGTGCACGGCGAGTACGTCGCCGAGATGGTGCGGCAGATGATGTATCAGCAGTACAAGGACGAAACCTATACGCGCGGGTTGACCGTCACGACGACGATCAACTCGTCCGACCAGGAAGCCGCGTACCAGGCCGTGCGCCGCGGCATTCTCGACTACGAGCGCCGCCACGGCTATCGCGGGCCAGAAGCGTCGATCAAGCTGCCCGCGGCCGGCGACGACCGCGACGAGGCGATCGACGACGCGCTCGCCGATCACCCGGACAACGGCGATCTGCAGTCGGCGGTCGTGCTGTCGGCATCGCCGAACGCGGTCGAGGTGCAGTTCGTCGGCGGCGCGACCACGACGATCGGCCCGGCCGGGCTGCGCTTCGTGGCGGGCGCGCTCAGCCCCCGCGCGAACGACACGCTGCGCATCAAGCCGGGCTCGGTCGTGCGCGTGCTGAAGGACGGCAAGACTGGCTGGCAGGTCGTGCAGCTGCCGCAGGTCGAAGGCGCGCTCGTCGCGATCGCGCCGCAGGACGGCGCGATCCGTTCGCTCGTCGGCGGCTTCGACTTCAACAAGAGCAAGTTCAACCACGTGACGCAGGCGTGGCGGCAGCCCGGCTCGTCGTTCAAGCCGTTCATCTACTCGGCGTCGCTCGACAAGGGCATGGGGCCGGCGACGATGATCAACGATGCGCCGCTGTACTTCCCGCCGAGCGTCCCGGGCGGCACCGCATGGGAGCCGAAGGACGACGACCAGCCGGACGGCCCGATGACGATGCGTACCGGCCTGCAGCGTTCGAAGAACCTCGTGTCGATCCGGATCCTCGCGTCGATCGGTACGCAGTATGCGCAGCAGTACGTGACGCAGCGCTTCGGCTTCGATCCCGCGAAGACGCCGCCGTACCTGCCGATGGCGCTCGGCGCGGGCCTCGTGACGCCGCTGCAGCTTGCAACCGGCTATGCGGTGTTCGCGAACGGCGGCTACAAGGTCGATCCGTACCTGATCGCCGAAGTCGACGATGCACGCGGCCAGCCGTTGCAGAAATCGCAGCCGGTGCTGGCGGGCAGCACGGCGCCGCGCACGATCGAAGGCCGCAACGCGTACGTGATGAACAGCCTGCTGCATTCGGTCGCGACGGCCGGCACGGGCGCGGGCACCAACGTACTGGGCCGCAGCGACCTGCAGGGCAAGACGGGTACGACGAACGACGCGAAGGACGGCTGGTTCGCCGGCTACCAGCAGTCGCTCGTCGCGGTCGCGTGGATGGGTTTCGACCAGCCGAAGAGCCTCGGCAGCCGCGAATTCGGCGCGCAGCTCGCATTGCCGATCTGGGTGAACTACATGCGCACCGCGCTGAACGGCGTACCCGAGCAGCAGATGCCGATGCCGGACGGCCTGACCTCGATCGACGGCGAGCTGTACTACGCCGATCGCACGCCGGGCAACGGCTTCGTCGCGAACGTCGACATCAACCCGGCCGAGAACGCGATCAGCGCGAACGACGCACTCGGCTCGGCCGGTGCGGCGGGGCTTGCGCCGCCGCCCGTCACGCCGCAGGAGAAGCAGCAGATCATGGACATGTTCGAGAACAAGTAAGCGGCACGCTGCTGTTCCGGCATGCGACGGGCGCCTTCGGGCGCCCGTTTTTTTTGCGCGAGTTTTTGCGCGAATGGCCGGCAGACGGAGAAGGGGGAAATCAGAACGATGCGCAGGCCGGCACGACCGTCACGCCGACCGATTGCTGGTGGAATCGCTGCATGTACGCTTGCCGGATCGCGGCGAGCCGCGCACGTGTCTCGGGCGTGTCGTCCGCGATGATACGGATCACGAAGCTGTCTTCGCGCGTGATCCCGCCGCTTGTCTGGTCGCGCCACTGGCCGTGTGTGTCCCAGTAGGTGAGGCCGTCGGGGAACCGGGGGGTGACCGTGTCGGCGAGGAATGCCGCGCGTTCCGCATCGGTGACGGGGCCGCGCCCCGTGATGTCGCGCCCGAACAGCAGGTCGGCCTGCAGCATGCGGTTTTCGCCCGGCTGCGTGCAGGCCGGCGGTGTGCCGGCGACGGGCGACGGCGGTGCCGCGCAACCGGCGAGCAGTGCGATCGCCATCACGCATGCGGCCAGCGACCGCATCTGCCCATTTCGTGACGATCGACCTCCACGTGCGCAAAACGCTGCGCGCTCAACCACTTGCGTGCGTGTCCGGCGGGTTATCAACAGGGCTGTCAACATAATCTGGGGATAACCCTAGGTTCGTCCGCGCGTGCCCGACGTGGGGTCAGTGCTGCAGTTTCGCGTGCGCGAGATGCATGCCGAGCGTGGCGGGGTCGGTATTGGTGCCCGATAGCAGCACGCCGACGCGCTTGCCCTGCAGCGTTTCGCGCAGCGGGCCGAGCAGGGCGGCCAGCGCAGCCGCGCACGCCGGTTCGACCGACAGTTTCAGTTGCGCGAACAGGAACAGCATCGCGGCCCGCAGCGCGTCGTCGGACACGGTGACGATGCGGTCGACGTGGCGTCGGCACAGCTGGTAGCTGTATTCCTCGGTATGCGGCGCCATCAGCGAATCGGCGATCGTCTGCATCGCGCTCATCTTGATCGTGTGATTTGCCGCGAAGCTGCGGCTCATCGCGTCGGCGCCTTCCGGCTCGACGCCGTACACGTGCACGCGCGGATTCGCGAGCCGCAGCGCGGTCGCCATGCCGGCCGCGAGCCCGCCGCCGCCGATCGGCACGATCACCGCGTCGAGATCGGGGGTCTGCGTCGCCCATTCGTAGCCGAGCGTCGCGGTGCCGAGGATCGTGTGATAGCCGTTGAACGGATGGATGAAGAAGCGGCCTTCCTCGGCCTCGATCCGCCGGACCAGATCGAATGCCTGCGACGCACTGCCGGCCAGCACGACTTCCGCGCGGTACTGCTTGCACTGCGCGATGCGCGACGGGCTTGCGGTATGGAACATCACGACCTTGGCGCTGCTGCCGAGCCGCATCGCCGCATACGCGACGGCCGCCGCGTGATTGCCGGCCGACACGCAGGTGACGCCGGCGTTCTTGCGCGCTTCGTCGAGCGCGAGCAGATGCGTGAACGCGCCGCGCGCCTTGAAGCTGCCGCTCACCTGCAGCAGCTCGAACTTGAAGTTGACGTGCGTGCCTTCGAGGGAAGGCAGGTCGGCGCGCTCGAACACGGGCGTGCGCGCGACCCACGGCGACAGCGCGAAATGCTGCGCGGCGATTTCGTCGAGCGTCGGGATCGGCTCGCCGTCGATCGTCGTATGGGCGGTGCCCTGTTGTTCAGTCGACATGACGTGGCGGATGGCGAAGTGGGCCGGCCCGCACACGCGGGCCGGCGTGGCGGGGGCAGTCAGTGCGCGTCGACCGACATGCTGCGGATGAACTTGCGAAGGAACTGCTCGCAGCCGGCGAGCTGCGCAAGCTCGACATATTCGTTCGGCTTGTGCGCCTGCTCGATGTTGCCCGGCCCGCACACGACGCTCGGGATGCCCGCGCGTTCGAACAAACCGGCCTCGGTGCCATAGGCGACCTTGCGCTTGTCCTGGTCGGCCGTCAGCGCGCGCACGAGCTGCGTGATCGCGGCCTGTTCGGTGGCGTCGAGGCCGGGCGCCGCGGCGATCTTCGAGAACTCGATCGCGGCATTCGGATGCTCGCGAAGCATCTGCGGCAGCAGCGTGTCCCGTGCATACGCTTCGATGCGCGTGAAGATCTGCTCGGGATCGAGCGTCGGCAGGTTGCGGAACTCGAAGTCGAAGCGGCATTCGGCCGGCACCGTGTTGATCGCGTTGCCGCCCTGGATCGTGCTCGTCTGCGCGGTCGTGAACGGCACGTCGTACAGTTCGTCGAACGGGCCTTCGGCGCGAAAGCGCTCGGCGATGTCGCGGATGTGGCAAATGAGGCGCGCCGCGTACTCGATCGCGTTCAGCCCCTTCGGCGTCAGCGACGAATGCGCCGCGTGGCCGCGCACGCAGCAGCGGTATGCATTGATACCCTTGTGCGCGATGATCGGCCGCATGCTGGTCGGCTCGCCGACGATGCAGCCGGACGGTTGCACGCCGCGCTTGACCAGATCCGCAATCATCAGCGGCGCGCCCGCGCAGCCGATTTCCTCGTCGTAGGACAGCGCGAAATGGATCGGCTTCGCGAGCTTCGTCGCCTGCATCTCGGGCAGCAGCGCGAGCGCCGCGCCGATGAAGCCCTTCATGTCGCAGGTGCCGCGGCCGTACAGGCGGCCGTCGCGGATCTCTGGCGCGAACGGGTTGCTGTCCCATTGCTGGCCGTCGACCGGCACGACGTCGGTATGCCCGGACAGCACGATGCCGCCGTTCGTCGAGCCGTCGTGCGCGGGCACGGTCGCGAACAGGTTCGCCCAGCCGTCGCGCGGATCATGCGTGATCGTCGATGCGATGCCCTTCGCGGCGAGCGCGTCGCGCACCGTTTCGATCAGGCCGAGGTTCGGCACACGGCTCGTCGTGTCGATCGACACAAGTTGCTTGATCCAGGGCAGGCTGACGAGCGACGCGTCGCCTTGGGGTGCGGCGGACGGCGCTGTCGCGTCGAGAGTGGACATGGCAAAACTCCGTCTGATGAATGGGAAAATCATACTCAAAAACGGGTCGGCCCGCCCGCATCGGGCGCAGTGCGGTGCAGCAACGCCGCACCCGTCAGTATCGCGTCAGCGCACCGCGGCAGCCGCTCCCTGCTTGGGTCCGAGTGCGCGCAGGGTTTCCTTGATCGTCGACACGCGGATCGCGAGATCGGGCGAGCGCGTCTCGATGCGCAGTTTGTCCTGGCCCGCGAGCTTGATGTGCCGATGCTTCTGCACCATCTCGATGATCCGCATCGGATCGATCGGCGGATTCGGCTCGAACTGCAGCCCGATCGCCACCTCGCTCGCATCGATCTTCACGATGCCGAGCGGCTTCGCGGCGATCCGCAGCCGGTGCGTCTCGACGAGCGCGTGCGCCTGCGGCGGCAGCTTGCCGAAGCGGTCGATCAGCTCTTCCTGGATGCCGTCGATCGCGTCGCCGTGCTCGCAGTTCGCGAGCCGCTTGTACAGCGACAGCCGCTCCTGCACGTCCGCGCAGTAGTCGGCCGGCAGGATCGCCGGCGCATGCAGGTTGATTTCCGTCGTCGCGGCGAGCGGGGCGGTGAGGTCGGGCTCCTTGCCGTTCTTCAGCGCTTTCACCGCGTCGTTCAGCATGTCCGTATAGAGCTGGAAGCCGATCTCGTGGATCTCGCCCGACTGCTTGTCGCCGAGCACTTCGCCGGTGCCGCGGATCTCGAGGTCGTGCATCGCGAGATAGAAGCCCGAACCGAGTTCCTCCATCTGCTGGATCGCTTCCAGCCGGCGCTGCGCCTGCTTGGTCAGCGCCTGCGGATCGTGGACCAGCAGGTACGCATAGGCCTGGTGATGCGAGCGGCCGACGCGGCCGCGCAGCTGGTGGAGCTGCGCGAGGCCGAACTTGTCCGCGCGGTGCATGATGATCGTGTTCGCGCTCGGCACGTCGATGCCGGTCTCGATGATGGTCGTGCACAGCAGCACGTTCGCGCGCTGCGCGACGAAATCGCGCATCACCCGTTCGAGCTCGCGTTCGTGCATCTGGCCGTGCGCGATCACGATGCGGGCTTCGGGCACGAGCGCCTCGAGCATCGCCTTGCGGTTCTCGATCGTCTCGACCTCGTTGTGCAGGAAGTACACCTGGCCGCCGCGCTTCAGTTCGCGCAGCATCGCCTCGCGGATCACGCTTTCCTCCTCGCGGCGCACGAAGGTCTTGATCGCGAGCCGCTTCTGCGGCGCGGTTGCAATGACCGAGAAATCGCGCAGCCCTTCGAGCGCCATCCCGAGCGTGCGCGGGATCGGCGTCGCGGTGAGCGTCAGCACGTCGACTTCCGCACGCAGCGCCTTCAGCGCTTCCTTCTGGCGCACGCCGAAGCGGTGTTCCTCGTCGATGATCACGAGGCCGAGGCGCTTGAACTGCACGTCCGACGACAGCAGCTTGTGCGTGCCGATCACGATGTCGACGCTGCCTTCGTTGATCTGCGCGATCGCCGCGTTGACTTCCTTCGTGGTCTTGAAGCGCGACAGCTCGACGATCCGCACCGGCCAGTCGGCGAAGCGGTCGGCGAAGGTCTGCGTGTGCTGCTCGGCGAGCAGCGTGGTAGGCGACAGCAGCGCGACCTGCTTGCCGCCCAGCACCGCGATGAACGCGGCGCGCAGCGCGACCTCGGTCTTGCCGAAGCCGACGTCGCCGCACACGAGGCGGTCCATCGGCTTGCCGCTCGTCATGTCGCCGATCACGGCCGCGATGGCGGCTGCCTGGTCGGGGGTTTCCTCGAAGCCGAAGCTTTCCGCGAACTTCACGTAGTCGCGCGGATCGAGCGAGAACGCGTGGCCTTCGCGGGCCGCGCGGCGTGCGTACAGGTTCAGCAGCTCGGCGGCCGTGTCGCGGATCTGCTGCGCGGCCTTGCGCTTCGCGCGCTCCCACTGGCCGGAGCCGAGCGCGTGCAGCGGCGCGCTGTCGGGATCGGCGCCGCTGTAGCGCGAGATCACGTGCAATTGCGCGACCGGCACGTAGAGCTTGCTGTCGCCCGAGTATTCGAGATGCAGGAATTCCGTCTCGCCTTCGCCGAGATCCATCGACACGAGGCCCATGTAGCGGCCGATGCCGTGCTGCGCATGGACGACCGGGTCGCCCACCTTCAGCTCGGACAGGTCGCGCACCATCGCGTCGACGTTGCTCGCCTGTTCCTGCCGGCGGCGGCCCGCGCGGCGGCCGAGCGCACCGTACAGTTCGGTCTCGGTGACGATCGCGTAGCCTTCGCCCGGCACCGCGAAGCCGTTCGAGAGCGGCGCGACGCCGAGCGCGAAGCGTGCGTCGCTCTCGAGCCAGCCGGCGAAGTGGTCGTTCGATGCGGGGCGCAGATGGTGTTCGGCGAGCAGTTGCAGGATCGTCTCGCGGCGGCCGGCCGATTCGACGGTCAGCAGCACGCGCTTGCCCGACGATTCGACGAACGTGCGCAGCGCGGCGAGCGGATCGTCGGCATGGCGATCGACCGTGAGCTCGGGCAGGCCCGTTGCCCAGCCGCCCGCCGGCTGCGCCGGGAGCACGACGCGCGCGAACGGCTTTGCGAATGCGAAGAAATCCTCGTCGGACAGGAACAGGCGCTGCGGTTCGAGGATCGGCCGCTCGCGATCGTGCGCGAGGAACGCATGGCGCTGCTTCGTATCGGCCGTGAAGCGGCGGATCGATGCCTCGAGATCGCCGGTGAACACGAGGTGCGCATCCTGCGGCAGGTAGTGGAACAGCGTGGCGGTTTCGTCGAAGAACAGCGGCAGGTAGTACTCGATGCCGGCCGACGGAACGCCGTTGCCGATGTCCTTGTAGATCGGCGCGCGGCTCGGGTCGCCTTCGAAAGTCTCGCGCCAGCGGCTGCGGAAGGCCGTGCGTGCGGCTTCGTCGAACGGAAACTCGCGGCCGGGCAAAAGACGCACGTCGCGCACCGGGTAGAGGCTGCGCTGCGTGTCGGGATCGAACGCGCGGATCGAATCGACCTGGTCGTCGAACAGGTCGATCCGGTACGGCAGCGGCGAGCCCATCGGGTACAGGTCGATCAGCGAGCCGCGCACGCAGTATTCGCCGGGCCGCACGACCTGGCTGACGTGCTCGTAGCCGGCCAGCGTGAGCTGCGCCTTCAGCTTCGCCTCGTCGAGGCGCTCGCCCTGCGCGAATGCGAACGTGTATGCGGCCATGAACGACGCAGGCGGCATCCGGTACAGCGCGGTGGTCGCGGGTACGAGCAGGATGTCGCAGCGGCCCTCGCCGAGGTCGTGCAGCGTCGCGAGACGTTCGGACACGAGGTCCTGGTGCGGCGAGAACGTGTCGTACGGCAGCGTTTCCCAGTCCGGCAGCAGGCGCACGCGCGCGTCGGGTGAAAAGTAGCGGATTTCCTGCGAGAGCCGCTGCGCGTCGACCGCGTTCGCGCAGATCACCGCAAGGAGCGGCACGTCCTGGCGGTTGTCGGCGAGATAACGGGCGATGGCGAGCGCGTCGGCGGAACCATGCGCGCCGTCGAAGGCGAAGCGCTGGCCGGGTTTGACGCGGGCAACGGGCGAGGCGGACGGGGTGGAAGCGTTATCTGGCATAGGGACGACAGGGGTGGCGTGCACGGGCGCATCGCGGTGCGCCGGTCGAGACGAAAGACCTATTATAAAATCCGCTTCTCGATTTCATCTTTCCGGCGTTTCCCTTCGTGACTCCCCGACTTTTCGCCCTGATTCCCTGCGCCGGCACCGGCAGCCGTTCCGGCTCGGCCGTGCCGAAGCAATACCGCACGCTGGCCGGCCGCGCGCTGCTGCACTACACGCTCGCCGCGTTCGACGCGTGCAGCGAATTCGCGCAGACGCTCGTCGTCCTCGCGCCCGACGATTCCCATTTCGACGCGCGCCGCTTCGCGGGCCTGCGCTTCGCGGTGCGCCGCTGCGGCGGCGGTTCGCGCCAGGCGTCGGTGCTGAACGGGCTGCTCGAACTGGCCGAATTCGGCGCGACCGACCACGACTGGGTGCTGGTGCACGACGCCGCCCGCCCGGGCATCACGCCGGAACTGATTCGCACGCTGGTCGCGACGCTGAAAGACGATCCGGTCGGCGGCATCGTCGCGCTGCCGGTGGCCGATACGCTCAAGCGCGTGCCGGCCGGCGGCGACGCGATCGCACGCACCGAGTCGCGCGACGCGCTGTGGCAGGCGCAGACGCCGCAGATGTTCCGCATCGGCATGCTGCGCGAGGCGATCCTGCGCGCGCAGCGCGAAGGGCACGACCTGACCGACGAAGCGAGCGCGATCGAATGGGCCGGCCATACGCCGCGCGTCGTGCAGGGCAGCCTGCGCAATTTCAAGGTCACGTACCCGGAAGATTTCGCGCTCGCGGAAGCGATCCTCGCGCGTTCCGCGAACGCTTCCTGACTTTCACCCCCTCACAATCGGAATACGCATGGATTTCAGAATCGGACAAGGCTACGACGTGCACCAGCTCGTCGAGGGGCGCGCCCTCATCATCGGCGGTGTGACGATTCCGTACGAACGCGGCCTGCTCGGCCACTCGGATGCGGACGTGCTGTTGCACGCGATCACCGATGCGCTGTTCGGCGCGGCGGCGCTCGGCGACATCGGCCGCCATTTCTCCGACACGGACGCGGCGTTCAAGGGGGCCGACAGCCGCGTGCTGCTGCGCGAGTGCGCCGCACGCATCAAGGCGGCCGGTTTCACGATCCAGAACGTCGACAGCACCGTGATCGCCCAGGCGCCGAAGCTGGCGCCGCATATCGACGGGATGCGCGCGAACATCGCGGCCGATCTCGGGCTGCCGCTCGATCGCGTGAACGTGAAGGCGAAGACCAACGAGAAGCTCGGCTATCTCGGTCGCGGCGAGGGGATCGAGGCGCAGGCCGCCGCGCTGCTGGTGAAGCAGGGCGGCTGACGCAGGGCTGCGGCGGCGCGCGGTTCGCCCGCCGCGCCGCGTTGCGGAAATGAAAAATGCCACGCGGATGCGTGGCATTTTCGTTTGGAGCGACTACCGGGCCGGCGCGGTTGCCGGCCGGGCGGTGCAACCGCTTATTCGCCTTCCGCGGCGATCACTTGCGCGGCGGCGTTGATCACCGATGCGATGCGGCCGACGTCGCGCAGCTGCGTGACGGTCATCCCTTGCTCGTTCTTCAGCAGCGCATAGTGCGACTTCACGCAGAAGTGGCACTTGCCGACGATCGATGCGGCGAGCGCGTACATCTCGAACTTGCGCTTGTCGACGCCACCGTGCGTCGCATACGCGCCCATCCGCAGCTCGGCGCGTTGCGTCTTCAGGTCGGCATCGTCGGCCATCTCGACATACGGATACCAGGTGTTGTTCATCCCCATCAGCGCGGCTGCCGTCAGCACGGCGTTCGTCTCTTCGGGCGACAGGACGCCGGCTTCGCGGATCGTCTTGATGAGCACCGTGCTCTTCGCCGCGATGGCCGCCGCCAGCGCGACGCCGACCGCGTCGGTGCCGTCGAGCGACGAGCGCGAGATCGTGCCGTCGAGGTTCAGGCGAATGTCCTTCGCGTAGTCGGGAATACGTGCCTTAATCGAATCGATGAATTCCATTGATATCTCCTATGGGTTGGCCGTTAAAAAAGCCCGCAGGCAGGACGTGCGCCGCGGGCTTCGTGCATCGATGCGCTTACAGCGTTGCGCCGCCGACTGCACGGTTGCACGGGCACAGTTCGTCCGTTTGCAGGCCGTCCAGAATCCGCAGGACTTCTTCCGGGCTGCGGCCGACGTTCAGGTTGTTCACCGAAACGTGCTGGATCGTGTTGTCCGGATCGACGATGAACGTTGCACGCAGGGCCACGCCGGCTTCCTTGTCGCGCACGCCGAGCTGGTCGATCAGCTCGCCCTTGACGTCGCCGAACGAGTAGTGGTTCAGCTTGTCGAGGTCCTTGTGCTCACGGCGCCATGCGAGCTTGACGAATTCGTTGTCCGAGCTGCCGCCCAGCAGGATGGCATCGCGCTCTTCGAACTGCTTCGTGAGCTTCGCGAATTCGACGATTTCCGTCGGGCACACGAACGTGAAATCCTTCGGATAGAAGTAGATGATCTTCCACTTGCCCGGGAACGACGCTTCGGTGACGGTCTCGAATGCCGACTGGCCGTTTTCCTCGTGATTGTTGAAGCCCGGCTTCGCGGCTACGACGGTGAAAGCTTCGAGTTTATCGCCCACGGTTTTCATGCGGATACTCCTGTATGAGTTGGGAAGAAGACTGAGTCAAGCTACCTCGGTGCTGCAACGATGGTGTGACAGCATGGGCAAAACTATAACACTATTAGTTAGGCGCTTCAATAGATTTTGACTAACGACCCTCATAGCTTTTTTCAACCGGATCGATAGTGTGCAGCGCAAGAAGCGTGCGCGAGCGCGTCACGCAGTCGCACGCGCCTTGCCGGCGCCGGGGAATTCGAGCGTGACTTCGAGGCCCGCTTCCGGGTTGCGGTTGCGCAGGCGCAGCGCGCCGCGATAGCGGCCGACCAGGCGCAGCACGATCGCCATCCCGAGGCCCGTGCCGTCCGCCTTGGTGCGGGCGGTGTCGACGCGGTAGAACGGCCGCATCACGAGCGGCAGTTGATCCTCGGGGATGCCGGGGCCTTCGTCGCTCACCGACAGCTCGACGCGCGCGTGCGACACGCGTGTCTCGAGCGTGATGCGCGACACGCCGTCCTGCTTGCTCTGGCCGTACTTGCGCGCGTTCTCGACGAGGTTGCCGATCACGCGGCGCATGTCGGTCTCGTCGGCTTCGATCACCGCGCTCGGCGCGAGCCGTGTGCGGATCTCGACGCCATCCTCGCCCGACACGCGGGCGGCGACTTCCTGCGCGATCGACGATAGATCGACGGGCTCCGGTTTGCGTTGCGACGGGCGCGCGTAGTCGATGAAGGCCGCGATGATGCGGTCCATCTGCTCGATGTCGTCGACCATCGCGTCCTTGGTCGCCTGGTCGGACGGGCTCATCTCGGTTTCGAGCCGCAGCCGCGCGAGCGGCGTGCGCAGGTCGTGCGAGATGCCCGCGAGCATCAGCGCGCGGTCAGCCTCGAGCTGTTCGAGGTCGCGCACCATCTGGTTGAAGCTGCGGTTGGTCTCCGCCGCGACGCCCATCCCGCGCTCGGGCAGCAGCTCGGGTGTCTGGCCCGAGCCGATCTGCCGCGCGGCAAGCGCGAGCCGCGAGAACGGCCGGTTCACCAGGCTGGTGATGAACGCGGAGCCGAACAGCGACAACGCGAGCGCGAACAGCCCCCAGCCGGCCCACTGCAGGCCCGTGACGCTGTCGAGCTGGTCGCGGTCGAGCGCGACCCAGTAATCGTCGTCGTCGATCTTGAAGCTGATCCACACGCCGGGAATGTCGTTGACCGACTGGGCGATCACGGTATCGTCGCCGAGACGGCTGCGGATGTCGTGTTCGATCAGGCGGTTCAGCGATTCGTCGGGCTGCAGCTTGAACTTGTCGGTTTTCTCGCGCGGGTAAACGCGCACGCCCTCGTTGCTCTCGAGATCCTGCAGCAGCGCGCGCCGCAAATCGGGATCGGAATAGAGCAGGGCGGTGCGCGTGAGCTTCACGATCGCGACGAGCTGGAGAGCCACGCGCTGCGCACGCGGCTCGCGCTCGATCACGCGAAAGCTCTGGAACCACGCGGCGAGACTGACCGAGATCAGCAGCGCGATCAGCAGGAAGGTGCGCCAGAACAGCCCGCCGAACGCGAGCTGCAGGAGGCGCCGGTCGATACGCATGGGACGGGCCGTGGGCGGGCGAAACCGGAAAGGAAAAAGATCAGGCGGCGCCGTCCGGAATGAACACGTAGCCGAGGCCCCAGACGGTCTGGATGAAACGCGGGCTGCCCGGATCCGGTTCGATCAGCTTGCGCAGCCGCGAGATCTGCACGTCGAGGCTGCGGTCGAACACTTCGTATTCACGGCCGCGTGCGAGCTCCATCAGCTTTTCGCGCGACAGCGGCTGGCGCGGATGACGCGCGAACACCTTCAGCACCGAGAATTCGCCGGTGGTGAGCGGAATTTCCTGGCCGGATTTCGTCAGCGTGCGCGTGGCGAGGTTCAGCGAGAACTCGCCGAACTCGAACACCTCGGTGGTTTCCGACGGCGCGCCCGGCAGTTCGGCCGGCGCCTGGCGGCGCAGCACCGCATGAATGCGCGCCACGAGTTCGCGCGGGTTGAACGGCTTCGGCAGGTAATCGTCGGCGCCCATCTCGAGGCCGACGATGCGATCCACATCCTCGCCCTTCGCGGTGAGCATGATGATCGGCGTGCGGTCATTGCTGCCGCGCAGGCGGCGGCAGATCGACAGGCCGTCTTCGCCCGGCAGCATCAGGTCGAGCACGAGCAGGTCGAAACGCTCGCGTACCCAGAGCTTGTTCATCGCGGTCGCGTTTTCCGCGACGTAGACATTGAAACCCTGCTCGCCGAGATAGCGGCGCAGCAGGTCGCGCAGGCGCGGGTCGTCGTCGACGACGAGAATCTTGGAGGGGTTTTTCGTTTCCATGATCGGCATCTTATCGCGAATGGGAATTGGCGCACGGCCGCGTATTTTCGTGCGTTACAGTCGGTTACAAAATTTACCCGTAGTGTCGCGCCGAGTAAAGGCACGCTATAGAGATTCCTTTACTCGAAGCCGAAATTCGGTAGATACTCCCCTGCACTCCATCATTCATCTTTGCACACCCGAATTCCGCAGGGTTTTTCAAGTACCAGAGGTAACCGGTTGCCGCGTGACGAAGGGAACAAATCGACCAAAGAAGCGAGGACGGTCATGCGATCTGCCCGGATTGCACTGATGCTGACGATCGCGCTTGCCGGTCCGTATGCGTCGAACTTCGCGTATGCGCAGCGCCCCGAGCAGGGCGCATCGTCGCGCAAGCTGCCGCGCGGCAAAGCGCCGCAGTCCGATCGTGCCGCCGAGATGACGGTCCGTTCCGCCGTGCCTCCCGATCTCGAACAGCGCCGCCGCGACGGGCACATGACACCCGAGGAGCGCCACCTTTTGCGCCAGCACATCGAGGACGCCGTTCGCGAGCTGTACAAGCGCTGACGCACTGTCTTTCTGCCTGCGCGGAATTCACCGCGCGGAAAAGTTTCGTAGCAATTTTTCCGTCAACTTTCGCCTGCCGATTGCCGTTGTACCGGCATCCGCACCGCCGGTGCGCTCCGGGAGTCCATGACGATGAAAGCGAACGCTGCCGCACCGGCGCCGTCGCCCGCCATGCAGTCGCCGCTCGACGCCGACGATGCATTGTTTTTCCTGAGTCGTACCGGTTTCTCTCCCGCACCCGCCGATGTTGCGCGCGTCGTCGGCATGACGCGCGCACAAGTCGTGGCCGACACGCTCGGCAACGTTCACCGCGACCCCGCCACGACCTGGCCCGACTGGATCGCCGAGTTGCCGCCGACGCGCGCGCAGCGCCAGGCGCTGACGCCCGACATGCGGCGCGACGAGCAGCGCGAGCGCAACGTCCGGTACGATACGCTGCGCGCGGCGTGGGTCAACGAGATGATCGTCACGCCGTCGCCGCTCACCGAGCGCATGACGCTGTTCTGGCACGGGCACTTCACGTCGGGGCAGGACAAGGTGCCTTATCCGCAGACGATGGCTGCGCAGAACGCGCTGTTTCGCCGCGAAGCGCTCGGCAACTTCGGCGTGCTGCTGCATGCGGTCGCGAAGGATCCGGCGATGCTGCAGTACCTCGATGGCGCGAGCAATCGCAAGGGGCGCCCGAACGAGAATTTCGCGCGCGAGGTGATGGAGCTGTTCACGCTCGGCGAAGGGCATTACACGCAATACGACGTGACCGAGGCCGCGCGTGCGATGACGGGCTGGACGGTCGATCCCGATACTTATCGCTTCGAGGTTCGGCCGGATTTGCACGACACCGGCGACAAGACGATTCTCGGCGAAACGGGGCCGTTCGATGGCGACGGCTTTCTCGACATCCTGCTGAAGCGGCCCGGCACCGCGCGTTTCATTGCCGCCAAGCTGTGGCGCGAGTTCGTGTCGGATACCCCCGACCCTGGCGCGCTCGATGCGGTGGCCGAACGGTTTCACTCGAGCGGCTACGACATTCGCGCGGCGCTCGCCGCGCTGTGGTCGACCGACGCCTTCTGGGATCCTCGCAATCGCGGCGTGCTCGTCAAGTCGCCGGCGGAATTCGTCGTCGGGTCGGTGCGGCTGTTCGACGTGTCGTACGGCGATCCGCAGATGCTGGCGAACACCGTGCGCACGCTCGGGCAGAACCTGTTCTATCCGCCGAACGTGAAGGGCTGGCCGGGCGGCGCGCTGTGGATCAACAGCACCACGCTGCTCGCGCGCAAGCAGTTCGTCGAGCAGCTGTTCCGCGCGACGGAGACGGCCGGTATGCACCCGCCGGCGCATGCGATGGTGCCGCCGCCGAATGGCCGCGCACATGCGATGCCGGTGGTCGATACGGCATCCGCCGCCGGCATGCACGGCACGCCCGCCAGGCCCGCGCGCGCCGGCCTGCGATTCGACCTCGAACGCTGGCTTGCGCAATATCGCGCGCGGCCGCAGGCGATCGCCGGTTTGTCGACCGAGCTTCAGTTGCAGCATGCGGTGCTGCAAATGTCGCCGGTCGCGGCGATCGACACGGATTCGACCGGCAGCGCGTATCTCGAGGCGCTGCTGATGGATCCGGCCTATCAACTGAAATGATTCGAACGACGATGAAGCGGGGAGCCGGTGCGGCAAAGATGCCGGGCGGTGAACCAAAGGATGCGCGATGAACCGACGTGATTTTCTGACGCTGACGGGCGCGGCGGCCGCGGCCGGCGTGTCGATGTGGCAAGCGCCTGCGATGGCCGCTTCCGTGGCGCAGGCGGGGCGCCAAGGGGCGCCAGGTTATGCGAACGTGCTGATCCTCGTCGAGCTGAAGGGCGGCAACGACGGCCTCAACACGGTGGTGCCGTATGCGGACCCGCTGTATTACCAGTTCCGCCGCAGCATCGGCATCAAGCGCGAGCAGGTGCTCCAACTCGACGCTCACACGGGGTTGCATCCATCGCTTGCGCCGCTGATGCCGCTGTGGCGCGACGGGCAGGTCGCGGTCGTGCAGGGCGTAGGCTACCCGCAGCCGAACCTGTCGCATTTCCGCTCGATCGAGATCTGGGATACCGCGTCGCGCTCGGATCAATATCTGCACGAAGGCTGGCTGACGCGCACGTTCGCGCAGGCGCCCGTGCCGCCCGGTTTCGCGGCCGACGGCGTCGTGCTCGGCAGCGCCGAGATGGGGCCGCTCTCGAACGGTGCGCGAGCGATCGCGCTCGTCAATCCCGCGCAGTTCATTCGTGCGGCCCGGCTTGCCGAGCCGTCGTCATTGCGCGAACAGAACCCCGCGCTCGCACACATCATCGACGTCGAGAACGACATCGTGAAGGCGGCCGACCGGCTGCGTCCGCGCGGCGGGATGCGTGAATTCAGAACCGCCTTTCCGGCCGGCGCGTTCGGCACATCGGTCAAGACCGCGATGCAGGTGCTGGCCGCGTGCGAAGCGTCCGGGCCGGGTGCGCAGGATGGTGTCGCGGTGCTGCGCCTGACGCTCAACGGCTTCGATACGCACCAGAACCAGCCGGGGCAGCAGGCTGCGCTGCTCAAGCAGTTCGCGGAAGGGATGAGCGCGATGCGCGGCGCGTTGATCGAACTCGGGCGCTGGAACCAGACGCTCGTGATGACCTATGCGGAATTCGGGCGGCGCGTGCGCGAGAACCAGAGCAACGGCACCGATCACGGCACGGCCGCGCCGCATTTCGTGATGGGCGGCCGCGTGGCCGGCGGGCTGTACGGTGCGCCGCCGGCGCTCGGGCGGCTCGACGGCAACGGCAACCTGCCGGTCGCGGTCGATTTCCGCCAGCTCTACGCGACCGTGCTCGGGCCGTGGTGGGGGCTCGATGCGACGCGCGTGCTGCAGCAGCGCTTCGACACGCTGCCGTTGTTGAAGGCGTGATGCGCGAGGGTCAGCGCTGGCGCGCGGCGCGCCACGCGATCCACAGCTTGCGGATCGGCGTCAGCGCGATGCGTTGATGCAGCACCTGGTAGCCGTCGCGCTCGATTTCGTCGAGCAGCGAGCCGGCCAGTGCGATCTGCGCGCGCAGCGTGCGCTGGGCGCGGCGTTCGGATGCCGGGATCGCCGCTTCGGCGGCCACGAGTGCTTCGCGTGCGCGGGCCGTCTGGAATTGCAGCAATTCGGTGAAGGCCGGGCTGTAGCGGCGGTTCAGCAGATCGGCCGCGGTCACGTTGTAACGCTGCAGTTCGTCGATCGGCAGGTAGATGCGGCCGTGGCGCGCATCGTTGCCGAGGTCCTGCACGAACTGCGCGAGCATCAGCGCGCGGCCGGCGTCCGCGGCCCACGGTTGCGGTTCCGCCGGATTTGCCGAACTTGCGCGCGCGACCAGCGACGCGAAGGTGCCGCCGGCCTGCGCGATATAACGCTGCAGGTTCGCGAAATCGAGGTAGCGCGCCTGTTCGAGGTCCATCCCGTAACCGTTGACGAGCGTACGCAATGCATCGGCCTCGGTGGCGATCGCCGGATGATGCTGCGCAAGCGCCTTCGTGACCGGGTGCGACGGTTGTCCGTCGGCCAGCGCCGCGAGTTCCTTGTGCCACCACGCGAGCTTCGTGTGTCCGACGGTCGGGTCGCTGGTTTCCTTGACGGTTTCCTCGAGTTCGCGGCGCAGCGCGAATAGCGCAGTCAGACGCGGCTGCGTGGCGAGCGGCGCCTGACGCAGCGCATAGTAGACGCTGGAGCCCGCAGGGGCGGCCTTTTGCTGACAGTAGTCGTCGAAGTTCACGGGCGGAATCGTGTGGGGGCGGGTTCGGGGGACGCGCGGCGGCGCGGAGCCGAAACGTCGAGCGCGGCATTCTAGCACCGCTGCACGATGGGTGCCGGCGGGGCGAGACAAGCCCGCACGGATCGGGTAGAATCTCGCGCTCGCCTGATCGGGCGTGCCGGTCACAAGCCGGCGCGATGTCCCGGGCGCGTGATCACGCATCTTTCGTGCCGCGTGGTCGGGCGACAGAAATGCGCGTGAGTGGCGAAATTGGTAGACGCACCAGGTTTAGGTCCTGACGCCCGCAAGGGTGTGCCGGTTCGAGTCCGGCCTCACGCACCAACTCAAGTTCCGGTTTGTTCCCGAGAACTCTTGAAACCCGCGATAGCGCAAGGCTTCGCGGGTTTTTTCATTCTGCGAAGTTCCGGTCATTACCGGTTGAAGCTGGGGGCAAGTTGGGGCAACATTGGGGATAACATCGAAGTGCATCCCGTCCCAGTCATGGAGTTGCCCCCATGCCGCTGACCGATACCGCTATCAAGAATGCCAAGCCTGCCGCGAAGCCTACGCGTTTGTTCGACGGTGGCGGCTTGTACCTCGAAATTTCTCCCGCTGGTGGGAAGTGGTGGCGATTGAAGTACCGCTTCGGCGGCAAGGAAAAGCGGATTTCTCTTGGGGTCTATCCCGATGTCTCGCTACAAACGGCGCGCAAGCGCCGTACCGAGGCGCGCGAGCGTCTCGCGGGAGGGGCTGATCCGGGAGAGGTGAAGAAGGCGGACAAGCGCGCCGCCAAGCTGGCAGCGTCGAATTCATTCGAGGCTGTCGCGCTAGCTTGGATGGAGGAGCGCCGCGCTTCGGTCGAACCCGCGCAGTACGAAAAGACGCTGGCGCGGTTCAGGAATGATGTGTTCCCGTGGATCGGCAAGCGGCCAATCGCCGAGATCGACGCGCCGGAGGTGCTTACGCTGCTCAAGCGTATTGATTCGCGAGGCGCGCGCTATACGGCTCATCGGGTGCGTGCGGAACTCAGTCAGGCGTTCCGATATGGCATCAAGGAAGGTTACTGTAAGGCCGATCCGGCACGTGACCTGCTTGGAGCAATTCCATCGACACGCACAATTCACTTCGCCTCTATCACCGAGCCGATCAAGGTGGGCGAAATGCTACGCGCGTTCGATGGCTTCACCGGTACTTTTCCCGTTCTTTGTGCGCTCAAACTGTCCCCTCTGCTGTTCGTCCGCCCCGGTGAGCTGCGGAAGGCTGAATGGTCGCAACTCGATCTTGACAAGGCCGAGTGGCGTTATCTCGTTACGAAGACGAAGACTGATCATCTCGTGCCGCTTGCGACTCAGGCGGTCGCGATTCTCCGTGAACTGCACTCGCTGACCGGAAGCGGTCGCTACTTGTTTCCTGGGGCGCGCGACCGGAATCGCCCGATGAGCGATGCCGCTATCAATGCTGCGCTGCGTCGGCTCGGCTACGACACACGTACAGAAATAACCGGACATGGATTCCGCGCGATGGCTAGAACGATTCTCCACGAGGAACTTGAGCAGAAGCCGGAAGTGATTGAGCATCAGCTTGCGCATGCGGTACCTGATGTGCTCGGAGGTGCATATAACCGGACGCGGTTCATCAAAGAACGCCGGGCGATGATGCAGAAGTGGGCCGACTACCTCGACCGGCTCAAGCAAGGCCCGGTGGTCGCTGCTTCTTAGGGACGTGCAATCGCACAAGTCGCGGCTGCCTCGATAGCCGATAGCCGATAGCCGTGGTGCCGAAGGGTGGCGTTGGCGCCCATGGACCAGCTTCCGTTGTCGACCCTAAGCGATCCTTCGCCACGGATGTAGAGATGACCGCTTCCTGGAGCCAAACGGCCGTTGGCAGCGAGCCTCTGAACCTGATAAATGATGGTGTGTCGGCGTCAGTGCTGGACGAGCCTGTGCGCTGCCTGCGTGCTGCTCGGCAATGTCGGGTTGGATGTGAAAAGGAAGATTTGTCGATCGATGAAAAAGCGAACCTCGTCCCGCAGCGCCCCACCAGCACGGACGAAAGAAATGTTGTTGCCGCTATCCACCGACAAGGTGCGATCGCTCTCGCTGGAAAATCACCTCGCCTTGGCGACGGTGCGAGCCGGACGCGGCGATTTGGATCAGGTGTGCTGCTTGTTGCGGATCATCTACCTTGCGTATTTCATGCGGGGCGAGACCAAGGCGGGTGCCGCGCTCGACCCTTATCGCCGGGCAGAAGCTGCACTTGATACCTGCATTCGGCGCATCAAGCAGAATCAATCGTGTTTGTTGCTTGACCAGGAACAGGTGGTTGTTGAACATGTGTTGGTGCTGCACTGACCTGCCCCCTGCAAACAGGGCCAACCGGAGTCTAGTAAAGTTCGTTTTCGGAGAAGAAGACGAACATGAAGAAGCGCTTTACGGAACAGCAAATCATCGGGTTTCTGAAGGAAGCCGAGGTCGGTATGCCGGTCAAGGAACTGTGCAGGAAGCACGGGGTCAGTGATGCGTCGTTCTACACCTGGCGTGCGAAGTTTGGCGGCATGGAAGTCTCGGAAGCCCGCCGGCTCAAGGACCTCGAGGTGGAGAATGCCCGGCTGAAGAAACTGCTGGCCGAAGCAATGCTCGATATGGAAGCGTTGAAGGTCGTGGTCAAGGGAAAGCCCTGAGCCCGCAAGCCAAACGCGAAGCAGTGTCGGCGATTCGGGAGAGGGTCAACATCTCTGAGCGCCGCGCTTGCCGGCTTGTCGGGCTTTCTCGCAGCGTGCTGCATTACGACGCGAAGCCGGACCACGAGAATGAGGTGCTAGCGGCGCGTCTGGTGGAGTTGGCGCACGAACGTCGTCGATTCGGCTACCGGCGACTGCACGCCCTGATGGAACGCGAAGGCACACACGCCAATCACAAGCGCATCTATCGCCTGTACCGTGAGGCAGGGTTGGCTGTGCGACGCCGTCGCAGGCGCCACGGCGTAATGATTGAGCGCGAGCAACTGGCATTGCCGGGCGCACCCAACGAGGTGTGGTCAATCGATTTCGTGATGGACGCGCTTGCCAACGGCCGACGCGTGAAGTGCCTGACCGTCGTCGACGACTTCACGAAAGAGGCTGTCGACATCGTCGTCGACCATGGCATCTCCGGTTTGTATGTCGCTCGGGCATTGGACCGTGCAGCTCGCTTCCGTGGCTATCCCAAGGCGGTGCGAACAGACCAGGGCCCCGAATTTACGAGCCGCGCGCTTGACCAGTGGGCGTATGCGAACGGCGTCACTCTGAAGTTGATTCAGGCGGGCAAGCCAACGCAGAATGCGTACATTGAATCGTTCAACGGCAAGTTCCGCGACGAATGCCTTAACGAGCACTGGTTCAAGACGCTCGCCCACGCTCGGGCCGTCGTCGCTGCATGGCGTCAGGACTACAACGAGCAAAGGTCGCACAGCGCACTGAACTACCTTGCGCCGTCAGAGTTTGCGGCGAAACATCGGGCAACCGTGGATGCTCCTGCCGCATTCCAGGAGTTGGTTTAAAGGGACTTTGCTAGAAGCCCATTGGCCCTATTGAAGGGGGCAGGTCACCTAGGCGCTGCACTCCAGATGCTTCTTAGTTCATCAGCATCAAGCGCTTGGCCCCGACGCTCGTTCTAAACCGGGTTGCGGTCTAGGGCAAATCGACATCCATGGACTGCTCGGTGTTGACCTTGGCCCGCTACGTCAGGCCGGGTCGGCAATTTCCAGTCAATCGTTTGCCTGCTTCAGGCTCTGTTTGCAGGGGGCAGGTCGCATCGTCTCGAGCTCTTGAATGATCGAAGCGAGGCCAGTGATCACTTGATCGATGTCAATCGCGACCGCCCGACAGGCACGATGATTCGAACAAGAGCCGTGGCCATCGTGCACGACGCTACGACATGACATGTCGCATGTCCGCGGTTGCGTGGGCGGTACCGTTGCGGACCATGATGACGTCAGGAGGGACGGATGCTGACGCTGGAGGTAGAGATTCCCGTTGACTATGTCACGCTTGGGGGGATTCTGGGGATTCCCAATGACGCCCGTGCAGTTGTTGTGTTCGTGCACGGCAGTGGCAGCAGCCGCTTCAGCCCGCGCAACAGGAAAGTGGCCGCAGGGCTACAGCAAGCAGGTTTTTCAACGCTGCTGTTCGATCTACTGACGCTCGACGAGCAGCGGCACGACGAGGTCGACGCAACGTACCGTTTCAATATCGCACTGCTGGCACGTCGACTGGAAGCAACCCTCATCTGGCTGACGCAAAGGTCCGATGTAGGGCCGCTCCGGATGGGCCTGGTCGGTGCAAGCACCGGCGCTGCGGCAGCGCTTGTCGCGGCTGCGGGGGCGAGTAGAGTGGGCGCCATCGTATCGCGGGGTGGGCGTCCGGACCTTGCGCGGACGGCGCTTCCGTCAGTCTGCGCGCCTACATTGCTGATCGTTGGCGAGCTCGATACGGAGGTGATTCGTCTGAATCGCAAGGCAGCCGGGCAACTGACCTGCGAGCATCAGGTGGCAATCGTGGCGGGCGCGACGCATCTGTTCGAGGAGCCCGGAACACTCGACGAAGTGACGCGCCTTGCTGTTGACTGGTTCTCGCGCTGGCTCATAACTTCGTCATCCTGAGCGTGTGGCCTTGTCGTACCGCGTACACGCAAGTTTTCACCTCGAACGTCCCCGCAACGCGAGGACGGGCGGTATATCGCTTACTGGGCATCGACCATGAGTGACATTTTTCGTAATCGCGCAGATGCGGGCAGGCAACTTGCCACCGTGCTGGAGCGCTATCGCGGACGTGGTGACGTTGTGGTGCTGGCGCTGCCGCGCGGGGGCGTGCCGGTTGGCTACGAAGTGGCGCGGATTTTGCGTTGCCCACTCGACGTGCTCGTCGTGCGCAAGCTCGGCGCGCCGCATAATCCGGAGCTTGCGATCGGGGCGATTGCGACGGGCGGTGCACTCTATCTGAACGAGTCCGTGATACGTGCCATTCCTGTAACCGAGCAGCAGATTCTAGATGCCATCGCGCACGAACGCGTCGAGCTTCAACGCCGCGAGTCGGCGTACCGAGGGCGGCGGCCGCCGGCTGCAGTAGAAGGGAAGACCGTCATAGTCGTGGATGACGGCATGGCAACCGGATCGACGATGCAAGTGTGCCTCAACGCACTGCGCAAGCGGCATCCGAAGCGGATTGTCGTCGCAGTGCCGGTGTGCCCGGCTGGCGCCGAGACCCGCTTTGCGTTCATCGCGGACGACTTCATCTACGTGATGCAGCCCGACTGGTTCATGGGCATTAGCCAGTTCTACGCGGACTTCCCGCAGACGAGCGACGAAGAGGTGCGGGCCTGCCTCGCCGCCGCTCAGGACTGGCAACGAGATACCACGAGCGGCGATGACGACCGCGTGCGTGCCGTAGTGCCAGGTGACGGCACGCCTTGATCGGCGCTTCCGCCGACGTGCCGCACGACCCGAACGTGACATCAGTCCGTCCGACGCGACGCATCCGTATTCCGCATGGAGGGAGCGCATCATGCATCCGCCCAAAACACCATTCCTCGCCGTCCGCGCGCTCGGGCAGCGCATGAGCGGTAGCAGTACCGACTACGATGCGCTTCTCGAGATGGCGCGCGGGCGTGACCTGGTTCTGCTGGGCGAGGCAACTCACGGTACGGCCGAGTTCTACCGCATGCGCGCGGAAATCACTTTGCGGCTGATCCAAGAGCAAGGATTCGACACCGTCGCCATTGAAGGTGACTGGCCCGACGCATGGCGAATTGATCGTTTCGTGCAGGGCGACGGGACCGACGATGCCTCTTCCGCACTCGATGACTTCGAGCGTTTCCCCGTCTGGATGTGGCGCAATCGGGAAGTGCTCGATTTCATTGCTGCGTTGCGCGGGATCAACGCAACGCGGCCGCGGAAAAACAGGGTGGGTGTCTACGGCCTCGACCTCTACAGCCTTTACCGATCCGCGGACGCCGTGATTCGCTATCTTGAGCGAGTGGACCCGTCAGAGGCCGCGTTGGCGCGCGAGCGCTACGCGGCACTGGACCATGTGCGGGAGCCGCAAGCCTATGGCTATGCTGCGGCGTACGGTGCCAGGCCTGCCGCTCAGGCTGGAGCCGTGCAGCAGCTTCTTCAGTTGCGTGCCGACCAATTCGAGTATCTCGCCCGCGACGGCATCACCGCACTCGACGCGCAGTTCTTCGCCGAGCAGAATGCGCAGGTCGTCGTCAACGCGGAAGCCTACTACCGCGGAATGTTCGGTAGCCGGTTGAACACGTGGAATCTGCGCGATGCCCACATGGCCAGCACGTTATTTGCGCTGAACCGCTACCGCGTGCGCCGCGGTGGCAGCGGCAAGGTTGTCGTCTGGGCACACAATTCGCATCTTGGTGATGCGCGCGCAACGGAATCGCGGCTTCGCGGGGAGTGGAATCTCGGCCAGATCGTACGTGAGCATGCCCATCATCGGGCATTGCTGGTCGGTTTCACGACGTACACGGGGCATGTGTCAGCGGCGTCGCATTGGGACAGCGAGGTCGAGCAGAAGTGGGTGCGTCCGGCATTGCGCGACAGCTGGGAACATCTCTTCCACACCACAGGCTACGACCGATTCTTCTTGCCGATGCAGAACGACCTGTCGCGCACGCTCGATGAACCCTTCCTGGAGCGCGCGATTGGCGTGTTGTACCTGCCAGGAACGGAGCGGCAGAGTCACTATTTTGAAGCCGAGATCGCCTCACAGTTCGACGCGATTTTTCATCTCGACGAAACCAGCGCGGTTGAACCGCTTGAGCCGGCGGCCGGTTGGCATAACCGTGAGAGGAGCGCCGAGACGCTCTAGTGTGGAAGTACGTCATGCGGCCGGCTAACGAGGAACCGTCGAGGCACCGCTGGTCGATGCGCCCGTGTTCGCCGGCGGTTCCCCCTTGCCACGAGCGATGCGATACGCGGCCGTTGCGCTTCGCACTCCGCTCTTGATCCAGGTCAGCAGCGAAGCGGTGTAGCCGCGCCAACATGAACAGGCAATCGATGCTAGCGACAGCAGGCCGGGCGCCGACCAAGTCGGCGCGCTTTTTTTCTTGATGAACGAGGTGGAAATGAACACGGGAACGGTGAAATGGTTCAACGATGCAAGGGGCTTCGGATTCATCACGCCAGATGACGGGAGCGAAGAAATATTCGTCCATTTTTCCGAAGTCAACGTGTCAGGATTCAAGTCGCTGCAGGATCAGCAACGTGTTCGGTACGAAGTGCGCAGCGGTCCGAAGGGCAAGCAGGCGGCGGACGTGACACCAATCTGAGATCGCGTGCGACAGGTCTTGTGCGATCGCCGATGTTGCGGAGGCAAGAAGGCGCGATGATGAGCGGCAACGAACACATCGTGTCTCGATGCACCGCCGCGCGGAGACGTCGCATACCAGGCGGAGGTCAAGCGATGTCAATTGAAGGTACGCCCGGATAGATGCCCCGAATTTTTGGTCGATCAGTCGGGTTCGATGATCTGATAGGCTACAGCGTATCGAATCAGCGCGGCGTCGCTTCTCAATTCGAGTTTGTCGAATAGACGGGCCTTGTACGTACTGATGGTCTTCGGGCTGAGTCCCATCTCCCGGCCGATTTCGGCGATGCCGTCACCCGACGCAAGATGCCTCAGGACTTCGGCCTCGCGATCAGTGAGTCGTGAATGCAGCGGGGCATCGGGCGGGATATCGATCGTGCGGACCATGCGCTCGGCAATCTGCGTGCTCATGTACTTGTGGCCCTGAAGTATTGAGCGAGTGGCCTGTAGCAGTTCGATACTGGTACTGTCCTTCGAGATGAAGCCGCTCGCGCCGGCTGTGAACGTGGCCTTGGCGCGCGTTGGTTCGGCTCGGCCGGACAGCGCCAGTATCCTGATTGACGGAACGTGTTCGGCAAGCTGCCGAATCAATTCCAGGTATCCCGAACCCAGGCTCACAATGTCGAGAATTGCCGCATCGAATGTCTCGTTCTCCGCTGTCGATATGAGCGCGTCGCCGTCGGACAGTTCACATCCGACGATATAGTCGCGCGTCGACTCCAGGATGTGTCGAATTCCGTCACGTGTGATTGCATGTCGCTCCACGAGAAGCACTTTTTTCATTTTCATACCTCGCAGCATTCCCGCGTGCGTCGGCTGCGTGCGAGCAGATCGAGGTGATGTGCTCGCGCGCCCTCGTGCCGTAGTGGCACACGGCATTTTTCCGTATTCCCCGATTGTTGAAAACGAAGCTGACTGGCGAGGTCAGGCTGCCAGTATTGTCGGGTAGCCTGAGCCACCGGCGCCTTATGGAATCGACTGCGCGCGAACGCATTGTTTCGCGACACAATGTGCCGACAGATAATTGTAGGCGAGCAAGTTGACGTGTTCCTGACACGGTGCTATTCGCAGGAAGCGTCTATGAATCGGCGTTCATATGCCGGCAAACGAGGATGTACTTCCGGTCATGCCTGACTACACACGTTAGGCTGACAGTATCGGTCGGCTGGTCCGGGCGGGTACACGTCGGGTTCTGGATTGCAATGTGAGCGTTCGCCGTGAGGGGTACATCGCGTGCAACGTCTTCATCGTGCACACGGGTGCGCGCTGTCCGACCGGCGGGCAGCCGATCGGGCAACGTGCTGGGTATTTACACGGGTGCTTTCGTGAAGTGCGTTCCCTTGAGCGACAGATCGAACATCAGACCCTGCTTTGTTTCGACGAAGCCAACGATCGCATGACGGCCAGTGTTGGTGTCGAGCTGCCCGCTCTTGCCGTACTTGAGGAATGCGACGGAGCCGTCTACGCCAACCGTCCAGCCCTTGCTGTTGCGGAAGCGGTCGAGGGCATTCTGTGTGAGGAATACGAGCACTACACTCTTCGATTCGAAACCGAGCTGCGCGCCGACGGAAGCGGTTCGCATGTTGTAGTAGCTGTTGGGAGCGCCCGGCACGCGCAGGACGCCACGTCCGTATTCAGTACCGAGAACTGCGCCACCGGCGCGCACGTCGGGGAGCACCAGCACGCCCTTCGCATTGGCAATCAGCTCACGGGCTTCGGGTGCTCGGGAATACAACCTGTCCAGCGCGACGTTCGCATCGGTGTCGGTTTGCTGCAGTAATGCGGCGGTCGTCTGAGGTTCCGCAGCATCTTGCTGCGCAAGCGCGACGGATGCGGTAGACGCAGCGGCGGCGAGTGCGATAACGGAGAGCGTTTTTCTGACCGACATGTTGAACTCCTGAGTGAAGAAGGGCGCCACGTTCCGCGATCGGACTCCCGATGGGAAAGTCTCCGCGACACGGTTGCAGGCACCGGTCGGTGCGCGCGTTGCACGGCCATTCGGATGTAGAGGACACGACGACTTCGCTACGCGCCTGCGTCCGGCGTGGCGTAGCGCGTGTTCCACCCACGCGGGCGCATGGGCAAACCGTATAGCGGGCAAATGCGCGTTCCCGTAACTGGCCGCTGCAGGGACCGCTTGAATGCACGAAAACGTGGCGCTTGATTAAAGTCTGGACGTCGACGTGTGAATCGCGTTGATCTGGATTAAGTGTGACGCGGTTTGGTCGTCCGGGTCCGGCAATGACGGCGCACTGCCGAAAGCGCGTGCTATTTCACTGCATCGACTCGTGCCGCGAGGCCGGCGGTGCGTCCGTCGTGCTGCTTGCCGCGCCCTCGCCGCTTGCGTGCGGAGTCCTCCAGCATTCGTGTGACGTTTCCGAACGCATTGCGAAGTGCGGCGTACACGTCCTCGTGGTGCTCCTTGCTGGACACCAGTTCATGTCCGGGAGCTATGATCCTGATCCGGACATTGAACGGTTTTCCCTGCTGGTGGTGTTTCTCGTCGAGCTCGACTTCGATCCGGCAACGCGTGATGTCCTGCCGGACTCGGTCGAGCTTGGATATATGCCGCGCCACCGCTGCCTCGAGTGCATCCGAGTGCGACACGCCTTGAAAGACCAGTTCAAAAGGTGGCTTCATCGTTTGATCCGTCGATAATGGTCGAATGCCCTCTATGAGGGAACCCGTCGGCCCGTCAGCTCATCGCCGTGCCGATGATGGCGATTCAGAAAGCTGCGACTTGCAGTGCGATGTCGAATGCAATCACCAGCGTCGAGCACAGGACGCCGAGCGTCAGGTTCGCGAGCCGGTGCTCGATGTCCGGATGCCGGCCGGCCCATGCCGTGACGAAGAACACCCCATCGAGAATCACCTGCAGCGCAAAGACGATCAACATCAGCGTGAACTCGTAGCCAGCCTGCGGCAGTTGCGCGAAATGCCAGCCATGCCTGCTCACCCAGTAGCCGATCCGGTAGGCTTCATAGCCGCCCAGCAGCAAGGGAAACACATAGGAGACGAAGTAGGTCGGCACCGTTGCATGCCGAAGTTCGGGAAAGTAATGATGTCCGATCTGCACGATTGTCTCCCTGCCGGAAAATGCTGCATCGAAATGAAGTGGGCCACATTTCCAGCGTAAGCATCGGCGGCGTACACCGGTTGACACGCATCAACGGGTGGTCTCTGGAGTTGGTGGCGGCGATCGATCGGAAGCTTGTCGGGGGAGACCGCTAGGGCGGCGTCGCCAGCTCGGGGAGCGTCGTATCATTCGGGCAGGTTGATCTGCCCGGTGACGGCAAGGATGTCCGTGAGTTGTGCAACGACGAATGGCTTGCCCTGTCCGTGGGGAAGTGATGCGGCACGTTCGTGAATGCCGTTGGTATGGCCGCGCGGCGAATTGTTTACGGACGCGGTTGCAGGGTGTGTTTCGGTATGCCGGATGATGATTCGGGGCGAGCCGATCGTTGGGGCGGTGCACGAATATATCTTTCGTGCGTCGATCCGGACGTCGAGACCGGCCGCACACTATAGACATGGAGTGCTCGCATGCAGGGAAGGCGTATTCACGCCGTCGAAAATCCCTACGATCGTGAGGTATCGATAACCACCAGCTTGATACTCACGGTCACGCGCTCACGCGTTGTCGGCCTAGCAATGACAGATGGACGATGAGTTCCTGGCCACCGTTCCGAAGCGCTTTCCATTCCGCATCGCCGCCCACTAGCGCAACGTGCTCGCGGATGGCGAACAGCGTTGCAGGCGGCATCCCGTTGGCGAGATCGTCGTCGACGAAGTCGTCCTCACGTACCGATAACCTGACGAAGCCGCCGGATTCCAGCAACTGCAGCGAAATGCGCGATTCCGGCGCGCGCACTCGTGCGCGCTCGAGGGCATCCCGTGCAATTCGGTACAGGACGGCGGCGGCGGCGGTATCGACGCCGGTCTCGCACAAGTCAGTACGAATCCTCAGGCCATATCGGACGTGCAGATCCTGTGCGAGCCATTCGAGGGTCGCCGAGAGGCCCAGATCGTCGAGCATCGGCGGCCGGAGGTCGGCCGAGATGCGGCGCACGAGATCGATGAGTTCATCCAACTGCGTGTCGATCCTACCGTCGCTCGTGTGCTTGGGAGCGGCATGTTCCGGGTGAAAATCGTGGCGGGAATTCAGCGCGGTCATTTCCATCTTGATGGCGTTGAGCTGTTGCGCGAGTTCTTCGTGCAACTGGCGGGCAAGATTCGTTCGCTCGACCTCGCGCGCGATCTGCAACGTCCGGGCCAATTCACGCAGCGCATGCCTCGACTCACGCAGTTCCCGCTCCGTCGTATTGCGCAGCGTGACATCCCGCAAAGTGACCAGGATCGACGCAGGGCGTGCATGGTCGAACGCGATCGCCGTGACTTCGACATCCCGCGTCTTTCCGTCGAGCCGGGTCAACTTGCCGCTCGTCGGTCTGGCCGCCGATCCCAGCGCATGCAATCGCCTTACGAGCTGCTGGCGCACCCCTTTGCAACCTTCGGGGTCGAGCCAGTCGGACGACGGGCGCCCAAGCACCTCTGCCGGGTCGGTCGCGCCGAATAGTGCGAGGCAGGCCGGATTGACGCAGACGATCGTCTCGTCGCGGCTTAACCATGTTGCGACGGGGCTGAGCTCGACGCAGGCGCGGTAGCGCGCTTCGCTGTCACGCGCCGCGTCGTGCATGCGTCGTGGTTCACTGACGTCCCGCACGATGATCGCGCGAAACGCTTGTCGGCCGACGACGGCCTTCGACACCGATGCATCGACATAAAACGCCGTGCCATCTGCATGCAGCGCGTTCATCCCTGGGCCGTTGCGTGTGGCCAGGCTGGCTTCCTCGAGCCCCGGGCCCACATGACTGCGGCAGGCAGAACGATATTCGGGCATCAGCGTCGCAATATCGACGCCCATCACGGATGGAGCTGCCCGTCCGAACAGGCGTTCGGCCGCAGCGTTGAACAGGACGATACGATCCCGCTTGTCGATGGCGAGAATCGCATCGACCGTCCTATTTGCGGCGGCTTTCGTCAGACGTTCCGATAGGGCGAGACGCTGCGCCTTGCGGAAAAGCCAGACCCAGCTCCAGATCAGGAAGATCACACTCGTGGCAGTCAACACATCCATGGCATCGCTATTCGGCATCCACGATTGTCGGAGTGTCAAATATACTTGACGCCCGGTTCATCCCGGAAGAAAAATAGCGGCCGGCGATGCACGTCAATGTTTCAATGGCGCAGGAGGGTGTAATACGCACTCCAGTCGTCGGTTTCTTCTCTTTCGAGGCCTGCGGTATGAATATGACTTTTCGGCTACCCGTCGCATTGCAGCGGCACGAGAACGAACGGTTCGATGTCGACGCGCAGGACGATGAAACGTTTGCGGCCAAGCAGGTCGAGTTCATTCGCGCACTGTACGGTCATGCCCTCTATTTGCGGACTTGCGGAAGGGAGGTGGCAGTCGGCGACGCGTTTCTGGCCGGAATCGTGAACGTACTGGAGGCGCTGGAACTCAATTCTCCCGACGAGGCCCAGCAGTGCCTGTCCAGGCTGAAGCAGATCATCGACGTCGTGTTTTCGCGTCGCCCGACCGACGGAATGGAAGTGTCCGAAGCATGATGCACGTCACGCGTCGCGTCACGTGATGTCGAACAAGCGCGCGTAATCCCGCTTCAATACGCGATGGCACTCGCACGCATGGTGCTCGATGGCGGAGCGGTCGAGGATCCTGATCTGGCCAGGGCGATAGCGAAGCGCGCCATCGGCTTCAAGTTTCCTCAATGCGTCGACCGCAAGTGCTCCGTCGGTGCCAAGCACATCCGGAAAGACCTTGCGGCTCACCTGGAGTTCGTCCGAATCCATGCGATCCAGGGTCTGGAGGAGCCATCGGCACAGCTGCTCGCGCGGCGAGTGATGATGGGTACACACAGCGATCTGAGACATTTGGGCGAGCAGCGCCTGCGTATAGCGCAGCAGCAGTTGCTGGAACATCCCTGCGCGCAGGAACTCGCGTTTTGCCACGTCAACGTCGAGGCGATACGCATGGCCTGCACCCTGCACGATCACGCGATTCGCAGCACGCGGTTCGCCAATGCAGCCGGGCAATCCGACGAGACCGTCGTTGCCCACCATCGCAAGGCCAAGCGGTGCGCCTGCCTTCGTGCTGTGGAAAATGACGCAAGCCGCCGTCGTGGGGAGATAGACATGGCTCAGGATCTCGCCCTGCTTGTGCACGACCTGCCCAAGCACCAGTTCCACTGGCACGAGGTGCGGCGCAAGCCGGTCGAGTTCGCTGTCCGAAAGCGCGCCCAATAACCGGTTGCCGGCGAACGCAAGGCCGTTTTGCGGCGGGGTGCAGGAATCGGCGGGAAGCGACAGCGTGCCATTGTTTACACGGGCGACGAGGTCGAGGTGCTGGCGTATCAGCGCCTCGCGGTTTCGTTCCGGAAAGAGGCTGAGCACTGCGGACCTGACGTCGTCTTGCCCGAGCGCATCGAGGATGCGCAACTTGGCCAACGTTCCGAGGTCGCTCTTTCCCGTGCGCCATGCCGATATCTGCGACCGGGTCAGAGCGAGCGCCTCCGCGAGCTGCGCATCGCTGTGGAAACTGCCGAGCCTCTTTACGTCGTCGAATAATGCGTACCAGTCGTGCACGATGTTTGGCCTGCGACGAATGCCTTGCGGAAAAGGAACAGGGGATCGAATCCGGCGCCCATTTATAGCACAAATGCAGCGCCAATCCGTACCGCCACGGAAGAAATCCTGGCGGTTGGACGTAGCCCCCATTCGGGGCCGGCGATCAGGTACGTAGCCGCCCCTGTGAGCCTGCGCGCCGGAACGAAAAATCGTCGGTTGACCTCCAGCCACGCACTTTACGTGGCGGTCGGATCCCGACCGAGTCCGGTGCACGCGTGAAGTTGCTCGAGCTGTTTCCCCCAGGCAGCGCAGTTGTGCCCTCTGCCAGCTGAGTCGTTCACTCGTGTTCTCGTGTACCAATGCGCTGCGTGCGTCGACATTTCTTCCCGACGCGCGGAGAAATCGGCTCGCTCCACTGGGGTCGCGAGAAGCTTCAAGAAATGGCGCAACTGGATGACAAGTTTGACAAGTATCAACGTACCGAGCAACACGTTGCCTCATTGCGTACTTGAGCCGTATCCTGAGACGACTGGTTTCAGTCGCCTGGTCGGGATTTTCCTTTCATTGATTTGGAGAACACCACGATGAGTGAAGAAAGCATGGCGAAGCCGTCCGCCAGTCGCTGGGCAGCGTGTGATGCAACCCTTCGCATGCTGGCGCGTGGACAGGACTTGCGCAACGAGTGGCATGCGCTGCAGCAACGACGGATAGATCGGGATCGGGATGCGACACATCGGCTGCAAGCCGCCCTCGCGGAGGGACATGACTGGCGCGCATTTAGTGACACGTGGCAACAGTCGTTGACTGCGTACGCACAGGCGAGTTCGGCGATCTGGCTGGACACCGCAATGTGGTCGGTACGCGCGCAGCGCGAATGCATGAATGCGGTGATCGACTGCCTTCGCGATTGGCAGGCAGCCGGACTTCAAGACTGGCAGAGACTGGTCGGGGCGGGGGCGCAGAATGCACCGTGGCAGAACTGGATGACGGAACTCGAACGAGCAACCTTCGAGTCCATCCGGCCGGATGGCGGCATGGGGAAGGCCAGCGGTAACCGGGCTGGTGCGGCCGCGCACTGATATTCCGCGATTGGTGCGGCAAGGCCGTCAAGAAACCACGATCGAACTTCGGTGCGGCGGTCGCTAACCTGTTCACCGAGCGCAGCAAGGATCAGAAATATGCCGATCCACAATGCCGACTGTGCCGAGATCTTCTCGGAGATTGCCGACTTGCTCGCCATCCAGGGCGCCAATCCGTTTCGAGTGCGCGCCTATCGCAATGCTGCGCGCACGGTGGCCGATTACGGCCGCGATATCGCCACCATGGTTGTGCACGTTGATGACCTGGATGCGATTCCGACGATCGGTGCCGATCTTGCCGTGAAGTTGCGCGAGATCGTATCGACGGGAACGTGTGAACTGCAGCAACTGCTTCGTCGCGCGCTTCCGCCTGCGATGCTCGAGTTGCTCGATGTGCCGGGTCTTGGCCCAAAGCGTGTGAAGGCGCTGCACGACGCGCTACACATCGAAACGCTCGAGCAACTCGATCGGGCCGCGACAAGCGGGCAAATACACGAGGTGCCGGGGTTCGGCCCCGAGACGGAAGCGCATATCCGGGCCGCGGTGGCTGCACGGCTGCCGCGCGCGCCGAGACGGTATCTTCAGCCGTTCGCGCGTCAATACCTGACACCGCTGCTCGCCTGCCTGCGCGCCGTGCCCGGTGTGAGAGACGCACTAGCGGCCGGTAGCTATCGCCGATACAGGGAAACGGTCGGGGATCTGGACATTCTCGTCACAGCTCGCGACGCGGCACCGGTCACGGCGGCGTTCGTGCGCTACGACGAAGCGACTCGCGTGCTGTCAAGCGGTCCGTCACGGTCGAGCATCGTTCTGCGTTGTGGCATTCAGGTCGATCTGCGGGTCGTCGAACCCGAATCACGCGGTGCGGCCCTCGTGTACTTCACCGGGTCGAAGTCGCACAACATTGCACTGAGGCGCATTGCCCAGGCGTGTGGACTGAAGATCAACGAGTACGGGGTGTACCGCGGCAATGAACGCGTCGCCGGGGAAACCGAGGAGTCGGTATACGCATCGATCGGATTGCACTGGATACCGCCGGTGTTGCGCGAGAACCAAGGCGAGATCGAGGCATCGCGGGAAGACTGCCTGCCCGTGCTAGTCGAACGCGTGCATTTGCGCGGCGACCTGCATGCGCACACGAATGCGTCCGATGGCCGTGACGGTCTGAGTGCGATGGCCGAGGCGGCCGCGGCATGCGGGCTCGAATACCTGGCAATCACCGATCATTCGCAATCGCTGGGCGTCGCACACGGTCTTGACAGCGAGCGCCTGATCAGGCAGATCGACGAGATCGACCGGCTCAATGCGTCGCTCACCGACTTTGTGCTGTTGAAGGGCGTCGAAGTGGACATCCTCAAGGACGGCAGCCTCGACCTTCCCGACGCGGTCCTTGGCCGGCTCGACCTGGTCGTCGGCGCCGTTCATGGTCATTTCGGCCTGTCGCACGCGGCGCAGACCGAGCGTGTGCTGCGCGCGATGGACCATCCTTGCTTTTCGATCCTCGCGCATCCGATCGGCCGCCTGCTTGAAGAGCGGGATGCCTATGATATCGACCTGTCGCGCGTCATCGAGCATGCGCGCATGCGCGGGTGCTTCGTCGAGCTCAATGCACAGCCGCAGCGGCTGGACCTGTCCGACGTTGCGTGCCGACTGGCCGCGCACGAAGGCGTACTGGTGTCGATCGACTCCGATGCGCATCGAACAGACGACTTCGGTTGCCTGGATCTTGGCGTCGCGCAGGCGCGGCGCGGTTGGCTAACCCGGGCTGACGTCCTTAACACCCGCACGCTCGCACGGATTCGTCCACTGCTGGCGCGCACGATGAATGCATCGGTGCAGCGCTGAAGCGAACGCTCCGTTCTTTATCGTCGGGATTGCCCCGCAAAGATTGCATTCGATAAATGGGAACGACGGCACTGTCACGCCGCCCGGCAACGAGGAATCCCGGACCGGACGCATTGTCGTCTCATCGGGCCGCCGCGTTCACAAGGTGGCGTAGCACTTCGACGATGCATCAGCCCATTGAAACGTGGATATGACAGGGAGATCGACGTGAAATCAGACGCGACGCTCAAAAGCGATATTGAACAGGAATTGTTTCTGGACCCGACTGTCGACGCGCGCAGGATCGACGTCACCGTGCACGATGGTACCGTCACGCTGCTGGGTATCGTTCCGAGCTAGGCACAGAAGTTCGCGGCGCAAAAAGCGGTCCAGCGCGTAGGCGGCGTGCGCGCGCTGGTGGTCGAGCTGGAAATCGATGCGGAGGCTCCAGCTTGCCCGGACGCGGAACTGGCAGCCAGGATCATGTCCGCGCTCGACTGGCAGGAAGCATTGCAGGACCAGGCGATCCGTGTGGAGGTCGACCATGGTCGTGTGACGCTCGATGGCGAGGTGGAGTGGGGTTGCCAGCGCCACGCGGCGGAGACGCTGGTCAGCCGGATGGCCGGTGTTGTCGGCGTCGCGAACCGCATCCGGGTGCGCGCGACCCATACGGCGCCGGACATCTGCGCCGAGATTGCCGATGCGCTCGCCCGCCGCGCGCAGCGACGATGTGCGGCGATGTCCGTCGAGGTGGCCGACGGCGTCGTCACGCTGATCGGCACGGTCGATTCGATGGCCGAAAAGCGCGCCGCGTATGGCGCAGCATGGTCCGTCAAAGGCGTCCGGGAAGTGGTCGACCACTTAAAGGTTGTCTGACCTGGCGGATGCTGGATACCGGATATGTTATGCAGCGGCGCCAACTCGAGTGCCGTTGCGTCAGCGCTGCTTTCAGCCGAGTTCGTCGTTCCAGTTTCGCGCGCCTGCGGCATCCGGTGACAGGGCAGCGCGCGGGCGACGTACGATCATGCAATCGGTTGTGAGCAGCAGCGACGCGACCGAAATTGCGTTCTGTAGCGCTGAGCGGGCAACCTTGACGGGGTCGACAATTCCGGCTGTGATCATGTCTCCATAGGTCGCCGTCGCAGCATCGTAGCCGAACGACCCACTTCCGGCATCTACCGCATGCACCACCGCCTGTGCGTCCGCCCCGGCATTCTCGGCAATCTGACGCAGTGGCGACGCCAGTGCGTCGTGCACGATGCGCGCGCCGATGCGCTGCGCATCCGTCAACTCAGCACCACTGCTTTCGAGGGTACGCCGCGCACGCAGCAGGGCGACACCGCCACCGGGCACGATACCTTCCTCCATCGCAGCGCGTGTCGCGTGCAATGCATCCTCGAAGCGGTTCTTGCGCTCGCGCAGTGCGGTTTCCGTCGCAGCGCCGACACGAATGACCGCGACGCCACCCGCGAGTTTCGTCAGACGGCGCGTCAGGGTGTCGCGCTCGTACCCGGCCGGTGTCACGGCGATGCGCTCACGAAGCACCCGGACGCGGTCGTCAATGCGCTTGCGTTCACCGTGCCCGGCGATCACAGTCGTGGTTTCGCGTGTAATCTCTACACGACGCGCGGCGCCGAGATCGTCCAGTGTCGTACGCTCGAGCGTGCGGCCCGCCTGAGCGGAAATGACCGTCGCGCCGGTCAGCGCGGCAAGGTCGGCAAGTTGCTCGGTGCGAGCCTCTCCGAATCCCGGCGAGCGGATCGCACAAGATTTCAGCGTGCCGCGCAAGTGATTGACGACGAGGGTCGCGAGCGCTTCGCCTTCAACTTCGTTCGCGACGACGAGAAGCGGCTTACCGGTGCTGCTGAGCGCCTCGAGCACGGGCAGCAGTTGTGCGATCGCGCTGATGTTCATATCGCAGAGCAAGATACGCGGCTCGTCGAGGACGATGCGATGACTTTCCGAATCGACGAACAGCGGGGACAGAAAGCCACGGTCGATCAACGAACCATCCACAGTCTCAAGTTCGTCGTCGAGCTTCGTACCGTCCTCGATGCTGATCGCGCCGTCCCTGCCCACACGCTCGACGGCCTGAGCCACGAGCGAGCCAATCGTGCCGTCGCCACTTGCGGAAATCGTCGCAATCTGGCGCATTTCTTCGGCGCTTGCGCAAGGTTTCGACACGCGGTGCAACTCGGCGACCACGTCGCGGCCGGCCGCTTCGATAGCACGCTTGAGCGCCATCGGATCGTACCCGGCAGTGACACACTTGATCCCTTCGGCAACGATCGCCTGTGCCAGGGTAGTGGCAGTGGTCGTGCCGTCGCCGGCCACTTCGCTCGTGCGAGTCGCCACTTCACGCAGTAACCGTGCGGCCATCTCCTCGAACGGGTCGGGCAGATCGACAGAGCCGGCGACGACGACGCCCGAGTTCGCGACAAGTGGCGCTGCCCCAGCCTGCTCGACGATCACGTTGCGCCCGCCGGGGCCGAGCGTGATCTTGACTGCCTCGGCCATCGCATTGACGCCTTTGAGCAGGCGTTGGCGAGCATCTTGATGAAAGACAAGCGATTTTGCGGGCACGATACGCCTCCTCTACGACGGGCCACCGATATCGACATTCCACCTGCCGGCGCGTCGCGCCGCTTGACATGGGTCAATCAGTGCAAAGCGACATGTACAGCCGAGTAGTCTTACCGGAGCCTTCGGTCTTTCGATCTTCAGCGTTGATCTCCATCAATTGCCGCGGTCCTCACCGATCGAGAATGACTGCGTCACTTTCGAGAAGGAGGCGTGCCATGAAAGAGTCGTCTACCAAACTGCCGGTCAAGAAGCCGCAGGAGAGTTCCGAGCATTCGCTGATGGCGCCGTACTGGCATCCGATCGAATCGTTACGGCGAGAGATGGACCGTCTGTTCGACGATTTCAATCGCAGCACGGGCGTACCGTCAGCGCGGCAACCGATTTTCAATCTTCAACCATTCTGGCGCCGCGACCACGAATGGAGCGCCGAACCCGCAGTCGACTTCGCAGAGACCGACAAGTCATACGAGATCACTGCCGACTTGCCTGGCATGGATGAGAAGGACATCGAAGTCAAGCTTGCGAACGGTGGCCTGTCGATCCGCGGCGAAAAGCAGCAAGAAAAAGAGGAGCAGCATAAGGACTACTACGTCCACGAGCGCCGCTTCGGCTCGTTCGAGCGCTACTTCCACATGCCGGACGGCGTCGACAGAAGCAAGGTCGAGGCGTCGTTCCAGAAAGGCGTACTGAGGGTCACGCTGCCGAAGACGCCGGAAGCCTGCAAGGCCGAGAAGAAGATCGAGGTGAAGGCAAAGTGATCTCTACCGGCAGGCATCCGTCGACGTGAGTCGGCGGATGTCCGTGTCGGTGGTTTCCGTTTCGTATTGCGTTGCCCGATCATGGCCGGGGATGCCGACACCTGGCGCTCACGGCTCGCATGCGCTTGCGCCCGTGAATCACGATCCGACGCTTGAATTCGGGCAACGCACGCACTGCCGCGGCTAGCGCGGAGAAAGGAGGGCGCATGAATTCCGGAAAGGTACTAGTCGTGTTCTATTCGCGAACCGGCACGACCCGCCGGGCCGCGTCCGCACTGGTGGCAATGCTCGACGCCGACATCGAGGAAATCGTCGTGAAGCAGGGGCGCTCGGGCCCGTTCGGCTATCTACGCTCGCTCGTCGAGGCAGTCAACCGGAAGCCGGCGGATATCGTCAGGTCGAAACGAGATCTGTCCGCGTACGACCTCGTGGTGATCGGTTCTCCGGTCTGGGCGGGTTGCGTCTCGTCGCCGGTGAGGGCCTATCTCGAAGCAAATTGGCGGCGCTTGCCACGGGTTGCATGCTTCTGCAGTTTCGCGCAACGCGGTGCGGAATCGGCGTTGGAGCAAATGCGGATGCTCGCGCGCAAATCGCCGCTGGCCGAATGCCACGTTACGCCACGCGAAACGCTGCACGGTCAGGCCAGTCCGATTCTGACGGCGTTTGCCGAGCGGGCCACGCGCAAGCTGGCAGCGTCGATCGCGTTGACCGCCACGCGCTGATGCGCGTCAGCGTTGTTGTCCTATCCTTGGAAGGTCACCATCGGCGCCGCCGGGTGCCCTGAACGACGCTCAACGTAACGATCGGTGCGCGCGTGTAGCCGCGAGATAGTTAACGATATCGTCGAGCATGACCAGACGGCCGTAATCGCGTTCCGGGATATCGACACCCAGGCGCACATGAAGCCCGGTCAGGAAATTGAGCCAGTCCATCGAATCGAGATCAACCTGCACCCGCAGCGGGCGATCCGAACGCAGCGTCGACGCGTCGACTTCCGGCGCGATCGACTTCAGCGTGTCCAGTACGACGGGAAGAATGTCCATGTCGCTCATCGATTCAGCTCCTCGGGATGCTGCAGCAACTCGCTCAATTCGACGAGAAACAGTGCGCCGCGATGGCCGTCGGATACGCGATGGTCAGCAGAGACACTGGCGGTCGTCGCCGGCATGATCCTGAGTGCGCCGCCGTCGACCCACGGGTGTTCGACGATCCGCCCGAATCCCACGAGCGCGACTTGAGGCGGATAGATAATGCCGAACACTTCGGTGGCGCCCCGATCGCCGAGGTTCGTCACTGTAATGGTCGATAGAGACAGTTCCGAACTTCGCAACGATCCGGCGCGGCATCTCCGGGTTAGGTCGAGCAATTCGCGCATCAGTTGGGACAGCGTCTTGGTGTCGGCGTCGAGCAGCGCCGGCGCAATCAGTCCGCCCTGGCGCAACGAGATCGCGACACCGAGATGCACGCTGCTCGCGGGCTCGAAGATGCCCTGACGATAGAAGCCGTTGAGGTCCGGGAATCTGCGGAGCGTGACGGCAACAGCCTTGAGAAGAAGGGCTGCAGGAAGTAGTCGGTCGACGATCGAACGCTTCTCGTTCTCGTTGGCCAGCCAGGCCAATGCCCTTTCGAGCGGAATCGTCTCTGACACGTAATAGTGCGGGATTTCGCGTTTCGATCGCTCCATCGCGGCGGCGATCACCTGTCTCATTCCGGGAAGCGGCACGGCGGTTAGGGGCGCTGTTGCCGGCCCCGGCTGTGCGGCGATCGACCGTTCGACATCGGCGAGTGTCACCGCACTCCCCGGGCCGGTACCCGTTACAGCATCGAGATCGATTCCGTGCTGCTGCGCAAGTTTGCGCGCGGCCGGCGAGACCCGGCCGCGCGCCGCCGCGCCGGGTGACGTGGCCGGTCGCGTCGGTCGATCGGGATGTTTCGTCGCTGGCGGCGCTTCGCCGGGTTCGAGCAATATTGCCATCGGCGTGCCGACCGGGATTTTCTCGTGCGGACCGATGAGCAGTTCGTAGACCGTCCCCTCGTGCCAGCTCTCGACGTCCACGGCCGCCTTGCTCGTATCGACGATCGCGACCACCTGGCCCTTTCGGACGACGTCGCCCGGCTTGACCTTCCATTCGAGCAGCGTCCCCTCGTCCATGTCGGCGCCCATCGACGGCAATGTGAATTCGATCATGCTTTCTCCTCCCGGCGTATCAGCAATCACGAAAACAATTGTTTCACTGCGGTCACTATCCTGTCGACTTGAGGCAACGCTGCGTCTTCCATGTGCCGAGCGTATGGAATCGGGACGTCCTGCGCACATACGCGCGTCATTGGTGCGTCGAGTTCATAGAATGCCTGCTCGCCGATGCGCGCGACGATCTCCGCGGCGACACTCGCGCTGCGCCAGCATTCGTCGACGACGACCACGCGTCGGCACTTGGTTACCGACGCGATGATCGTCGTGTCGTCGAGCGGACGCAGTACGCGCAAGTCGACCACCTCGGCCGAGATGTGTTCGCCGGCGAGTGCATCGGCAGCCGCGAGCGCCTTTGGCAGCGAGCCGCCGTATGCAAGGATCGCGACGTCGGCCCCTTCACGGCGGACCTTTGCGGTTCGTATGTCGACGCCCTCGACGTCCGTCAGTTCGCCTTCCATGTTATAGAGCCCTGCGTGTTCGAAGATCATCACCGGATCGGGATCGGCCAAGGCGGGCGCAAGCATATGGCGCGCATCGTCGATGGTGGCAGGTGCGAGCACCTTGATGCCCGGAATCCCTGCATACCATCCCTCGAAGCTGTGTGAATGCTGAGCCGCAACCTGGCGACCGGCGCCCGTTGCCATGCGCACGACCAGCGGTACCGAGAACTGACCGCCCGACATATGGTGGTAGAGTGCGGCGGTGTTGACGATCTGGTCGAGCGCCAGCAGGCTGAAGTTGACCGTCATGATTTCCACGATTGGCCGCATGCCACCCAGCGCGGCGCCTATCCCCGCGCCCGTGAATGCGAGCTCAGACAGCGGCGTGTCACGGACCCGCTCAGCGCCAAATGCATCGAGCAGCCCCATCGACACGGCATAGCTCCCGCCGTAACGCCCGACATCCTCGCCCATCAGGAAAACGCGCGGATCGTTCGACAGCGCTTCGTGCAATGCCTCGCGCAATGCGTCTCGATAGCTGATCCGGCGGCTCATGGCGGATCTCCCGTCGTCGTGTACACGTCATGCATGAGATCCTCGACCGGTTCCCACGTACCGGCTTCGGCGAACTCGACCGCGCGGCCGACTTCCGCATCGACGCCGGCGTCGAGTGCAACGAACGCGTCTTCGGTGAGCTTGCCTTCCGCCTTGAGCCGTTCCGTGAACGTATGGATCGGTCCGCGGCGCTTCCATGCGTCGACTTCCGCTTTGGAGCGATACAGTTCGGCGTCGTACATCGAATGCGCGCGATATCGATATGTGCGAAGCTCGACGAACATCGGTCCGGCGCCACTTCTCACGTAATCGACAGCGGCCTTCGCGGCTTCGTGAACCGCCACGACGTCCATGCCGTCGGCCGAACTTGTCCGCATCCCGTACGACGCGGCCTTCGTGCACGGATCCGTTTGCGATTCGCTGCGTTCGATGGCCGTGCCCATCGCATACAGGTTGTTCTCGCAGACGAACAGCACCGGTAGCTTCCAGAGCGCCGCGAGATTCAGCGATTCATGAAACGCGCCTTCGGCGATCGCGCCATCGCCGAAGAAGCAAGCGGTAACGCCTCGGCTTTTTTGCATTTTCCCGGCGAGCGCGAGGCCGACCGCCAGCGGCAGGCCGCCGCCGACGATGGCGTTTCCGCCGAATAATCGGATGTTACGGTCGAACAGGTGCATCGAACCACCTCGGCCGCGCGCGCAGCCTTCACGCTTGCCGAACATTTCGGCCATCAACACACCCATGTCCATGCCACGCACGAGCGCATGCGCATGCTCGCGGTAGGTCGCGACGACGTTGTCGTCAGTCGTGAGCGCATGTAATGCGCCGATTCCCGAGGCTTCCTCACCGATATACAGGTGCAGAAATCCGCGAATCTTGCCGGCTCCGTATAGTTCGGCGCATTTCTCTTCGAGGCGGCGCACGCGCAGCATGTCGCGAAGCAGCGTTAGCGCAAGGTCGGCGGGATAAGGCACCGGCCCGGCCGGCGGTGGTGGCGGAGGATGATCGAGTGGTGTCATGCCCCGGTCTCCAGTGTCGATGTATCACCTTCGGCCAGTCCCAGGTCGCGGGCTTTCAGCAGCCGGCGCATGATCTTGCCGCTGCGCGTGTGCGGGAGCTGTCCGACGAACGCGATCTCCTTGGGGGCGATCGCCGCGCCGAGCCGCGCACGTGCGTGGGCCAGCAGCGCCGTCCTCAATGCGTCGTCTGGGCGGTGGCCCCGGTTCAGCGCGACGAACGCCTTGATCGACTCGCCCGCGACCGGATCCGGTTTTCCGATCACGGCAGCTTCTGCCACCGCCGGGTGCGTCATCAGCACGCTTTCCACTTCGAACGGGCCGATCAAGTGGCCGGCCGACTTGATGACGTCGTCGGTGCGCCCGACGAACCAGTAATAGCCGTCGGCGTCGCGTCTAGCCAGATCGCCGGTCAAATACCATTCGCCGGCGAAGCACTTCCGGTAGCGCGCGTCTTCGTTTAGGTAGCCACGGAACATCGATGGCCAGCCGCGTTTGAGCGCGAGTTCGCCCTCAATGCCAGGTTCTTCGACGAACTGCACGCTGCCATCCGCATCGCGTCGCACGATGGCCGCATCGACGCCGGGCAGGGGCCTGCCCATTGAACCGGGCTTGATGTCAAACGCCGGGGTGTTTGCAATCATGATTCCCCCGGTTTCCGTTTGCCACCAGTTGTCGTGGATCGGCAAGCCCAACACCTGCTTGCCCCACCATACGGCTTCCGGGTTCAATGGCTCGCCCACACTGGCGACGAATCGCAGTTGCTCGAACGCATGCTCCGTCGCGATCTCGGCACCGGCACGCATCAGCATGCGAACGGCGGTCGGGGCGGTGTACCAGACCGTGACGCGTTCGTCCTCGAGAATGTCGTACCATCGCTCGGCGTCGAATTCTTCCCGGTCGACGATGGATGTGACGCCGTGCAACAGCGGCGCGATTACCCCGTACGACGTGCCCGTGACCCAACCAGGATCGGCCGTGCACCAGTAGATGTCATCGGCATGCAGGTCGAGCGCATAGCGCCCGGTGATCCAGTGCGTGATTGCCGCCGCGTGCACGTGGATCGCCCCCTTCGGAGTGCCCGTGGTGCCGCTCGTGAAGTGCAGCAGAGCCATGTCGTCGGGCGACGTCGCTTGGTGGTGGCATGTGTCCGCCGCATCAGCCAGCAGCGTCGCGAGATTGTGCGTACCGGGTATGGCCGTCGCGACGCCCGGCTCGTCCGAGACCAGGAGCACGTGCTTCAGTTGCGGCATGCGCTCGCGCCATGTCGCGATCTTGCGCGCGTAGAGGGTATCCGTTGTCAGCAGCACGGTTCCCGCACCAAGGTTGACTCGCGTCACGATGGGTTCTGGCCCGAATGCGGAAAACAGCGGTGATACAACAGTGCCGTTCTTGAGCGCGCCAAGCATGCCGACGTACATTTCGGGAATCCGACCGGTCACGATGAACAGGCGGTCGCCTTTACCCACGCCCAGGCTGCGCAGTACGTTGCAGAAGCGATTGGTGAGCGTCGCAAGTTCCGCGTAGCTGACGTTGCGGGGTACGGCATTGCGTCCAAGAAATCGCAGGGCAATCCTGTCTCGACTAGGGCCATTGCAATGGCGATCGGATGCCAGCCACCCGATGTTCATGCAGCCGGCTGGCTCGACGGCGAGTTCCCGAGCGGCGTCTGCCCACGAAAAGCGGCGCCGCTCGTCGTCGTAGTCGAGAAGATTCGGCGCGACACGCAAGTCGGCGGTTGTTTTGGCGATGATCGCAGGCACGTTCATTCGGACATCAGCCAGTCAGTGGGACGATTTCAATTTACGCAGCGGCCGTGGCGCTCCCGTTGACATGAATCAACATCGTATCCTTGTGTGTCCGTGCGTGCATGTCCGATAACTGGGCGTGGCCGCAGACGAACATCGAGCCTGACGGCCATGCGCCGCGAAGCAATCGCGACCCGGATGAAACTGTTGAGATACGGATTGAGGAAACGCCGCCCCGCCATCGCGCCGAACGCTCCGGATCGGGAACTGGCAGGGCTTGTCATCGACAGATCCAGATGACGCGATGCGCCCCGGCGTACACGGGTGTAGCCCAACTCATACAGCCGCTGCTGCCGCTGCCTATCCCGCTACGCCGAACCGCGCGACTACTGTCCGGCAGCGCCACTCGCGGGCGCGCCGGGCTGGCCATGCATGTAGCTTGGCCCCATGCCCATGCCCATGCCCATGCCTTGCCCACGATGCATGCCTCGCATCGGAGGCACGTCCGGCAGCTTGACGCCGCGCGCCTTTGCACGTTTCTGCATCTCGGCATGATGTTCGTTACGGATCTTCTCGCGTTCGGCGTCCGATGCCGCGGCGAGCATGCGGGAACGGTATTCATTCCGCTCGGCCGGCGTCATCAGTTGACTGCCGTAAATCAACCCTCCCGGCTCCATGGCTGGACCGCGAGCGGGTTGCCTCGGCTGCGCATCGGCCAAACCGGCCGTCATTGCGATCGCGATACCGATCAGGCAGGTAACGGTGAACCTTTTTGCTCTGGACATGACATTCTCCAAGCCGTTTGCACGTGTTCAACCGTACGCATGACGCACGGCAGTTCCCTTGCCTCAGATCAAGGTTCTGTCGGTGACCGGCAATATCATGGATATCGGTGCCGGAGATTACGGTGCTGCCGGACGCACGGTGCAATCATTGCGTGCGCAGTGTCGACGCGCGGTGCGCAGGCTCGATTCCCCATTTCGGAGTTGCCCAGCCATGTCGGATTCACTGCGCTATCGTGAAAGAACCGCGGAAGTCGCCGAGCAGATGCGCAGGCTTCGGCAATCGCAACCGGAACTCATGTCCGCGTTCGGCGCGTTGGGCGCAGCGGGCACCAAGGACGGCGCGCTGACGAAGAAGACCCGCGAGCTGATCGCGTTGGGTATCGCGATATCGTGCCGATGCGACGACTGTATCGGCTTCCATATGCAATCGCTGGTCAAGTTGAAGGCGACGCGCGGGGAAGTAGAGGAGGTCGCCGGGGTCGCCGTTTACATGGGCGGCGGCCCGTCGATGATGTATGCGGCGCATGCGCTGATCGCATTCGACGAACTGTCGGTCTGAGTGTCGACGATCGGCGGCGCCGGGGCTTCGCCGATCGTCGACACCGCATTTGTGGTTGCCGTGCTTGTCGTGGCTACCCCGTGTCCGTTGATCCTCGCCGTGCAGGTCGCCATCGTTTCCTGTATGTCGCGGTGTTCGAAACGCGGCGTACTTGTCAAGGACGGAGGCGCGCTGAAACGTCTCGCATGAGTAACGATTCTCTTCTTCGACAAGACCGGGACGCTCACGGGCGGGCAGGCGCGTATCGTGGAGATCGAATGCGGTGCCGACGTTGGGGCAGACGACGTGTTGCGCGTCGCGGCGTCATTGGCGCAGGCGTCGGGTCATGTCATTTCGGATGCACTGCCGGTCGTCGCGCGGGAACGCTTCATCGATCTGCATCCGCCGTCGGCCGTCGTGGAGACCGCGGGCGAAAGCGTGACAGGCCGGGTCGACAACCGCACTGTCGCGATCGGCAAGTTCGGATACGTCGCCGCTGCGTGCCCGACGATCGGGCGCTGGAGCGACGCGGTTCTGAGGCGGACCGGCAGCGACGGCGGGGCTGCCGTGTTCGTTGGTGTTGACGGTGTCATGATCGGCGCCATTCAGATGGCCGACCAGCTGTGGCTCGAAACGCCACGGGCATTGCGGCCGCTGAAGCGCGAAGGGGGCGAGCGCCTCGTCATGCTGACCGGCGACCGGCGCGACATCGCCCAGGCGGGCGGCGAGCTGCTGGGCGTCACCGACGTGCCCGCCGAGCAAATGCCAGCGGACAAGCTCATCGCGATCCAGGCAGCCCGCAAGGAGGGCGTGACGATCATGACGGGCGACGGTGTAAACGATGCGCCGCCACTGGCGGCGGCCGATGTCGGTATCGGGATGGGTGCGCGGGGAGTGGCCGCGTCTTCGGACGCAGCCGACGTGGTGCTGCTGGTCGATCGACTGGATCGACTCGTGGACGCGATGTGCATCGCACGTCGATCGCGCCGGATCGCGCTCGAGAGCGTGGTGATCGGCATGTCGTTGTCGGTCGTCGCGATGACGATCGCGGCGGCGGGATTCCTGCCGCCGATTGCCGGTGCAGTGATTCAGGAAGTCGTCGACGTCGTCGTCATCGTCAATGCGCTACGCGTGTTGCTGGTGCGCGCGAGGCCGACAGGGGCTGGGTTGGCCGATATCGACGTTGAGCAACTCCGGTGCGAGCACACGGCATTGTCACCGTTGCTGGACCAGATCAGGGATCTCGCGGATCGCTTGCCGCAACTGTCCGCTGTCGCCATCGCCGGCGAATTGGCGCGCGTGATCGATGCACTCGACGAACGGCTGCTGCCGCACGAACGCGCCGATGATCTGGAGGTTTACGCGCGTCTTGCCCCACTGCTCGGTGGCGAAGATCAGCTTGCGGCGATGAGCGGCGCACACCGAGAGATTTTCAGGATGGTCCGAACGCTCAGACGGATGGTCGTCGACCTGCCGCAAGAGGGAACGAACACCATGCAGGTGCAGGCGATACAACGCCTGCTGTACGGGCTCGAAGCGATCGTGCGCCTGCATTGCGCCCAGGAGGAGGAGCTGTTCCATGCCGTCGGTGCGGATGCGTGACGACGAAGCGCGTCACGCACGCGACGCATGGACGAGCAGGACCGGCGTTTTCGTGATGCGCGCCACGCGCCCGGCCACGCTGCCGACGAGCCAGCCCGTCACGCCTCGCCGTCCGTGAGTGCCCATGACGATCATGTCCGCATTCCATTCGAGCGCGTCGCGCACGATCAGATGGGAAATGTCCGCGCCGGTTCGATCTGTGTGAATCAGTTTCGACTGCGCATGTCTGGCAGTGCCTTCGAGTATTGCAGTGGCACCCCGCAGTACATGGTTTCCTTCGTCGATCAATGCTTCTTCCAGTGCCCCGACAAGGACGAAGTCTCCCAACATTGGGGGGCGGTCAACCACGTATATCGCACGGAATTCGGTGTCGGGCCGCGAGAATGTCAACGCAGTGCGCAATGCGTCCAGTGCAATCGTGCTTCCGTCGACGGCGAACAGCATTCGCCGTGGCAGGTGCTCGGCAACCGACGCGAAACCTTCCGGAACGATGAGCAGCGGGCACCCGACGAGTTTGCCGAGCGTGCCGGAAACCGTCCCTTCGACCCATCCAAGCAAGCCATGATGCTGACGTGCACCGACGATCACGAGTTCGGCCTGCCAGGTTTGCACGCTGTCGGCCAGTGCATTCACGACATCTCCGCCGTGGGTGGCCAGGTCGATGACTTCCGTGTCGATGACGAGGTCGTCGCGATCCACTGCGGCTTTCGCGCGCGACAGTGCATCAGATGCATCCCTGAGCAACTCGACGCGCGCGGATTCGAGAAACGCCATGGCTTTCGATCCGAGCGGGACGAGCGTTCTCGGATTTTCCGCAACGCTGATGATGTGCACCGCTGCATTCGATGGGAGGAACGCTTTGGCATACGCGAGTGCATGGGCGGATGCGGTCGAACCGTCGATGGCGATCAGCACTCGCTGAGGAGCGGGGACCGCCTGGATGGGTGAAGTGGTGGTGCTCATGAATGTCTCCCGGTGGCAACCGACGGTCGTGCACATAGTGGTTTTTCGCACGAGCGGTCGTGCCGGTTTGACTTTCTTCAAGCACGGGTGCCCTCGCGATGTGATGCAGGCAGGCGCTGAAAAACGTTCGCATCGAGCTGGCTGGATGGTCGGGAACAGCACAGCGTACGCCGGCGCGGTCGGCAGGCCCTAGCCGAGTGTGGCCACCAGCGCCTTGAAGGTTTTCCAATCCACCGCGGGGAATATTTCGACGCTCGCATGGCCCAGCGTGCGCATGCCGGCGGATATTTTGAATGCGGTGTCGAGATCGGGCGCGATGAAGATGTCGAGATAGTCGTAGCCGCCCATCAGCGCGAAATTGTGTACCCATTCGACCGGACCGCACGTTTTCTGCAACCGGTGGATGGCGTGATGCTCGAGTTCGGCCAGCTTTCCCGGCGTCTTGACTGCGTCGGACGAAAGGCGTGTCAACATGACAAAGGCAGGCATGGTGAATCACTCGTAAGTGACACTTCACGACAGAACCAGGCATGACCGGCGATCATGTGATTGGCGATATGCAAGATGATCGCCGGCCGGAAGACGACCCCGGCACGATGCCTTGTCCGAACCATGGGATCTCGGCGCTGAGCGACGCAGCGTACCGTGCCCAGCCTCCCGGGTTGCCAGCGAACAGCCATGCGCATACGGGCGTGGCCAGGGCATCGCGATCGAGCGGCTCATCGAGCAGTTGCTGAGGCCATAGGCAGTATGCGTGCAGGACTGCCCGTGTGAATTCGGGCACGGTCATGTGCGCAGATACGTGATTCAGCAGAGGAACGTCTGCGAGTATTGGCTGGGCAGTCATCAGCGAGTCTATCGTCGTGCAGCATCCCTCGCATTCGAGGACGCAACTCAGTGTTCGCAACACGTTACCCAGATGCACGAGTAACGCGCGACGTGCTTCGGGCTCGTTCGGCATGGGTGGTTTCCGAGTGCGCAGGGCAAATCGTCCCGCGTCTTCGCTTGAAATCTATGCATGATGGCGCGCGCATACGTTGATGGAGGTCAAGCACGGCTGTTATGGATGGCACGCAATCTACGTTCACGTTGTCCGAATTGTTCGCTCGCGATCCATGAGAACGCTCATCGACCCGCGTGAAAAGATCAGAGTTTTTCGAGCAAAACGAGGATTTCGTCGGTGCGTCGCAACAGGGTCTTGTTTTGCTGGGCTGTCTTTCTGACGGCGTGTAGTCTTGCGCGCCAGTATGCGGGGTCGCTGACAGTCGTCTTTTTGTGGAAGTCGGTTCGCATTTTCTCGAGCCGACGAATGGATGCTTCGATATGGGACAGCTCGCATTCAATCGCGCAATACCAGTTCATGCAGAATCTCCCGTGGTCTGAGCGATACATGCTGAAGCTGATGTATCAATCGCGCATTGATTACACGCAATCCGAATAATCATAGGATGTTTGCGATGAAAATCTGCAATTCGTAATACTGTATTAAATTATATGTTGATTAAATGGTATTTCCATAATATCAATAATTGATTTTTTTTGTTCGTCTGTTCTGGCCAGATGACAATCGTCAATGTCAATCTCCTGATAGGAGCGAAGATCGTCGTTGCCGTACGTCGATCGCAATCGAAATCGACATGTACCGTTTGGTCTGCGTTTTCATCTTCACGATACGAAAATCTTCATGCGAGCCATGTTCACGGACACGTCAAGTCGCCGCGCCATTTCCCGTTGCGATGCAGCAGTGCTGAACTTTTCCGCTGCTACATTCCACTGCAATCAGCCGATCGACGCCAATGGCAGCCGATTGTTGAGCCCACACGAGATCGCACTTCTGATGGTGCTCGCCAGTGAATCTCGGTGCCCGCAAGTTGACCCCGCCGATCTCCGCTGCCTAATCGATCTGGGTCTTGTTCAATTGGATGTAGTACCGCTTGCCGAGACAACAGTTCGTTTGTCGGCTAACGGCCGTCAGACGGTGCTACGCCTTGCAGGCCAAGATTGCTTCGAGCCAAGTCGGAACGCCTATGCGACAGCGGCGTGTCATACGATCACGCGGACGATGTCGATTGGCGCGTCACACTGACCTCCATCAATTTCTTGCGACGAAGTCGCACCTACCTTTGCTTTATCGAAACCGAACGGAGCGAGTGGCCATGAAAAGCGACAGCGAGCTGAAGAAGCACGTCGAGCAGGAGTTGGAATGGGATCCGTCCATCGACGCGGTGCGCATCGGTGTGGAGGTGCACGAACGTGTCGTCACGTTGACCGGACACGTTGCCAGTTATCTGGAAAAGCTTGCAGTGCGTAAAGCTGTCGAACGCATCGAAGGCGTGCGCGGCGTCGTGCTGAATCTCGGAGTACGGACGGATGGCGGCAAACGTCGCTCGGACGAGGACATTGCGATCGCTGCGCGCTCGCTTCTGCAGTGGGATGCGGGGCTTGGCGAGCAGGCCGTACATGTAACTGTCGAGAACGGGTGCGTGACGTTGTCGGGCGAGGTGATGTGGGGCTATCAGATGCAGGAGGCGGAGCGGGCAGTAGAGCGGCTGCGCGGCGTCACCCGGATTCTCAACGAGATTCATGTCAGGCCGCATCCAACCCAATCCGACGTTGCGGGCAAGATTGAAGCGGCATTGATTCGGCATGCGGTGGAAGAGGCGGGCCATGTTGGTGTTTCTGTCCAGGATGGCTGCGTGACATTAACGGGTCGGGTGGACTCACTACAAGAACGGCGGCTCGCCTTTGATGCCGCGTGGTCGGCGCCTGGTGTACGCGACGTGGTTGATCAACTTTCCGTTGCGTGATGATTCCGGTGGCGGCGCTGCTCGACGAATTGCACTTCGTAGCGGTCCTGCCAGCCATGCCTCAAGGAGAAGCAGTGTGCTTGGTCCAAATCGTTTCGGCTTCGGCGGCACCATGCACGATGAAACGGCATGCTCAATGAGGTCGGGGTGCGCGTTCCGAACGCGTGCGATCTTATGATACGAGGTCGCCAAACCGAGCGGTTTCCGCTGATGCGTTGCTGGTTCGGCGGTATCGGTCTGTGCCTGTTATTGACGAGCGCGACGGCATGGATCGACGCAATCTTCGACCATCCGGTGAGCGCGGGCGTCGTTGCCGGCATGAATGCTTCGGAGTGCGGGCGCGTGGGTGCGAGACCGGCTGGATCGTTGCTGACGACGCCGCTTCCGAAATATGACATCTGCCTGCCGCTGTTCGTATATCGCGCGTCGTATTCAGATGCTGCGAGCGACGTTGCGTCTTACCGGACATGGATATTCGAGCAGCGAGTACGGGAATTCTGGCAGCTTTTCGGCTACGTTCTACTGTTTTGGGCGACGATACTCGGCCTCCTGGTTGGACCGATATTGTTCATCAGGCATAGAGTCCGGTATCACCATCGTGAATAGCATTCCCGGTCGATCTACGACCATCCCGGCGGCCACGCCTCTTGAGCATGTTTCAATCGGCAATGAGCGGGCATGACACCAAGCCGGCAGAATTGGTGTTGTCGGTTTCCTGCCCGGTAGTGGGCCGGGATTGATAGCGGTCAGTGTTACGCCGTGCGGTACCGGTACGATAGATTGCATCGCCTTCGAAGGTGATTCTGATGAGAGGGTTCGGATCCGCCTGCTGCATGCATCCGGACTTGGTGTCGTGCAAAAGCGTGGGCACCGAAGTGCGCTTGATTCAAGGCACCCTGAATACCCTGACGAATGCGACGAGCCTGATTTATTCAGGTAGCCGAGCACTTGCATTGCGCAGCGGGATACAGGTGTCTTTGCTACCCGTTACGGTCGCACGAGCATGACCATGAATCCACGAACCTGTCCCGTGTTTCTGGACCGACATGATGCTGGCCGACACATCGCCTTCGCGCTGCGTTCATGCGTATACCGCAATAACAATGTCGTGATCGCACTGGCATGCGGGGCGTTCCGGTTGGTCTCGAGGTGGTATACGCGTTGCGAGCTCAGTTCGACGTGGTTGCGGTCGGGCAACACATGATGAACGGATCCTTGCGGGATGACGCCGCCGCCTTCCACGCCGGCATGAACGACACGGCCAGCGTCGAGTTCCTCATACGTGCGCTGGGGGCATGCGACGCGCAGTGGAGTGCGGGACCGAATGTGGGGCTGGGATGGCAAGCAACATGAGTGACGCCAGCAGCCCGACTGGCAGCACGATCGCGCTACGCGACAAGGTGGCGGCCCTGCGCACGCTTTCCGTGTGGCCGGACAGCGCGAAATCCGTCGAAGCTGTAGAGACGCACATGTCGTGGGTATTCCTGACGGATCGGTATGCCTGGAAGCTCAAGAAGCCGGTGCGCGCGCCGCAGCTCGATTTCCGGACGCTTGCCGCGCGTCATCGCTTCTGCTGCGAGGAGGTGCGTTTGAACCAGCGGCTCGCTCCAGGCGTCTATCTTGACACGGTGCCGCTCGCCGTTGATGCATTGGGTTGCCTGCATGTGGGTGGAACCGGTGAAATCATCGACTGGCTAGTCAGGATGCGGCGCCTTCCGAACGAGCGAATGCTCGATCGGGTGCTGTCGGACGGCAACGCAACACCAGGCGACGCGTGCCGGATCGCCGCCCGGCTGAGTGCGTTCTACCGCACGCTGGCGCCAGTGAGAATCGGCGGTGTCGGGTATCGCGCTGCGCTGCGTTGCACGATCGACGCGAATGAACGTGCGCTGCGCAAGCCGTTTGCGGGTCAACCCGTCGATGTTGTGCACTCGCTCTGCGCGCGACAGAGGTCCTTTCTGATGGGCGACACCACGCGCTTCGATCTGCGCGTGCGGCAGGGGCGCGTCGTCGAGGGGCACGGCGATCTGCGGCCAGAGCATGTGTGCATCGACGATCCGATCGCGATCATCGATTGCCTCGAATTCTGCAGACGGTTGCGTGTACAGGATGCGGCCGACGAAGTCGGTTTTCTCGCACTCGAATGCGAGCGCCTCGGCGCACCGGGGTTCGCGGGTTCGCTCGTCGACGCGTATCGTTCGGCAAGCGGTGACGATGTCGATGACGGGTGCGTGCATTTCTACCAGAGCTATCGCGCGATGACTCGCGCGCGGCTAGCTGTGTGGCATCTGCGCGAGCCCGAATTCCGGACGACGCCGGTCTGGCGGGATCGTGCGAGCGCGTATCTCGCACTCGCCCGGCGGCACATCGACGGCTGCGAACGCGCGTGGGTGGCAAGCCACATCAGTGACGCAGCAGGTCAGTGAGCGAGCCGCCGCGATGAATACGCGCAATTGCCTCGGCAAACAGCGGCGCGCTGTCGATTATCGCGAGCTTGTCCCTGAGCGATCCGGCCGGCACGCGCCACGGCGGCACCGTATCGGTCACGGCGATACCGGCGAGTGCGTCGCCGCCGAGTCGTTTGGCCGCACCGTCAAAGAACATCCCGTGCGTCGCGACCGCGTAGACGGATTGTGCGCCGAGTGCCCGACAATCCTCGGCAGTACGGGCCAGTGTCGTGCCGGCACCGATCAAGTCGTCTACGATGACCGCGCAGCGACCGGCAAGCTCACCGACGATCGGCTTCGGCGTCACGACGCCGCCGCTGCGCAGCTTGCCTGCGAACGCCGCGTCGACGGGGCGCCCGATGCGTGCTTCCAGTCGCGCCCGGAAATCCTCGGCGCGCTGGACTCCGCCCGCATCGGGCGATACGACCACGACCTGTCGTTCGCCGGCTTGCGCGGCGAGCCATTCGACCAGCATGCCGTTTGCCTCGAGATGCTCAGTCGGGCAGCGAAACGCGTTCTGGAATGCCGCGATGTTGTGAACGTCGATTGCGACGATACGGTCGACGCCCACCGCTTCGAGCAATGCGGCGACGTAGCGCGTGGATACCGGATCGCGCGGCTGCGAACGACGGTCCTTGCGCGAATAGCACAGGTACGGCGTCACCGCACCGATACGTGCGGCGGATGCATCCTTCAGCGCGCCGATGAACAACAGCAACCGGCACAGTTTGTCGTTGACGGAACTGCCCGGCTCGCCATGCAGGGATTGAACGACGTAGACGTCGTGGCCGCGCACGCTGGCGAGCGGGCGAGTCTTGTGCTCGCCGTCCTCGAACGGACGCTCCTCGAGCGGAGCAAGGGTGATTCCGAGGCGAGCGCCGATACGTTCACCGAAGGTGCGGCAGGAAGCGAAGGCAAACAGACTGAAAGGGAGACGTTCCATGACATGGTTACCTCGATTCATACAGTCATCGGGTGCGGCAAATCGTGACGTGTTTTGACGTATTCAACGGCGATGCCGACGGCATTTGCGCGCTGCATCAGCTCCGGCTCGTGACGCCGGCCGAATCGGTGCTCGTGACGGGCCCCAAGCGTGACATCACGCTGCTTTCGCGCGTGCCGGCCGTGTACGGCGACACTGTCACCGTCCTCGACGTTTCTCTCGACGCGAATCGCGAGGCCCTGGATGCACTTCTTGCGCAAGGGGTCGACGTCGACTACTTCGATCACCACGTGCCCGGCGACGTGCCGGATCATCCCCACCTTCATGCGCATATCGATACAGCGCCGGATACCTGTACGAGCGTCATCGTCGACCGGTACCTGGCTGGCCGTCAGCGGCTCTGGGCGGTGGTTGGCGCGTATGGCGACAATCTCGCCTGTGTGGCCGGCACGTTGGCCGCCGCCTGTGGCCTGACGGATGCCGATGTGCGCCGCCTGCAGGCACTCGGCGAATCCGTCAACTACAACGGCTACGGCGATTGTCCGGAAGACTTCTTCATCGCGCCACTGGCCGTATATCGGACGGTCCGACAATATGGCGATCCGCTTGATTTTGCGAGATCGCCACTGGCGCAACGCCTCGACACCAATCGACGACGCGATATCGCGCGTGCGGAGCGGCAACGCGCGACCATCATGTTGCCGGGGGCGGACGTCTATATCCTTCCCGATGCCCGTTGGGCGCGCCGCGTCCGCGGCGTCTTCGCCAACCGGCTCGCATGCAGGGACACGGGGCGCGCTCACGCGGTGCTGACCTTCTCGCCGGGGGGCGGATACACGGTCAGCGTTCGCGCACCGGTCATCGCACCGCGCGGTGCCGACCGTCTTTGTCGCAACTTTCCACGGGGTGGTGGCCGGGAAGGGGCGGCTGGCATCAACCGGCTCGCGCCCGATCGTCTTGACGCATTCGTCGAGGCGCTCGACGCTGCCTACCGCGTCGGCTGAACACACGGCGAAGCGCGCTTCAGAGCGCCGGCGACGGGGCGATACGACTGTCATCAACTGTCTCCGGTACGGTGGCGAGGTCCGTGAGCCACGCCTGTGCGGAGGCATCGCTCGGTGCACGGTAATCGCCGCGCGGCGACAGCGAGCCGCCCGAGCCGACCTTCGGCCCGTTCGGCAGGCAACTGCGCTTGAACTGCATGTCCTGGAAGAAACGCACGATGAAGATTTCCAGCCAGTGCCGGATTTCGCGGAGCGAATAGGCGTGCCGTTCCTCGCTCGGCACGTCGGGCCATGCACCGCATGCGGCGTCGTTCCATGCATTCCAGGCAAGATACGCGACCTTGGACGGCCGGAAGCCGAACCGAAGCAGGTAATAAAGATTGAAATCCTGAAGCTCGAACGGGCCGACCGCCGCTTCGGACTGCTGTGTCGGGTCGAAGGGCGCATCGCCCGGGATCAGTTCAGGGCTGATCGCGGTTGCGAGCACGTCGCGCAGCACCTTGCCGGCAGTTTCCGCAAACGGCCCGGTTTTGGCTACCCGGCGCACGAGATGGCGAACCAGCGTCTTCGGAATGCTCGCGTTGACTCCGTAATGGGACATCTGGTCCCCGACGCCATATGTGCACCAGCCAAGCGCAAGTTCGCTCAGGTCGCCGGTGCCGACCACGAGCGCAGCATGCCGGTTCGCGAGCCGGAACAGGTAATCGGTGCGCATTCCCGCCTGGACGTTTTCGAACGTCACGTCGTAGTGCGCGGCGCCCTGTGCGAACGGATGGCCGAGATCTCGGAACATCTGCATGCACGCGGGGCGAACGTCGATGTCGATGTGCCGGCAGCCGAGCACGCGGATCAGCCGGACTGCCTGATCCGCTGTCCGCAGGCTGGTCGCGAAGCCAGGTAACGTGCACGCGAGCACATGATCGCGCGGCAGGCGCAGCGCATCGGTCGCGCGTACGCAGGTCAGCAGCGCGAGGGCCGAATCGAGCCCACCCGAGACGCCAATGACCAGCCGCTCGACGCCGGCCGCCTTCATCCGCGTGACGAGCCCTTGCACCAGGATCGCACCGATCTCCTCGCAGCGTTCGTCGCGCAGTGTGGGATCGGCGGGCACGTAGGGAAACCGCTCGCATCTGCGCGCGAGCAGCAGCGGGCTGGTGTCGTCGAGGGCGACATCGAGCGCGATCGTGCGGAATGCCATGGACGCTTCCCGATGTCGCATCGCCGCGTGTGTGAAGCTCGTCTGCCGTATCCGTTCGCCCGCGAGACGATCGAGATCCACGTCTGCGTACACGAGTTGAGGCGGCGCTGCGAAACGGTGCGCCTCGGCAAGCAATACGCCATTCTCGAACAGCATGCCGTGGCCGTCCCACGCGAGATCAGTTGTCGACTCCCCGGCGCCCGCGCAACTGTATGCGTAAGCCGCGAGGCAACGGGCCGACTGGTTGGCGACGAGCGCGCGCCGGTAATCCGCCTTCGCGACGCTTGCATTCGACGCGGAAAGGTTGACGAGCACTGTCGCACCCGCGAGCGCTGCGTACGACGACGGCGGAACCGGCACCCATAGGTCTTCGCAGATTTCGACGTGAAATGTCAGTAGCGGCTGCGCACGGGACTGGAACAACAGGCGGCCTCCGAACGGAATCCCCGCCTGCATTGGCAGATCGACGGTTTCCTGTATGAGTGCATCGCCGGGCGCGAACTGCCGGGCCTCGTAGAACTCGCGGTAATTCGCGATATAGGTTTTCGGCACAATTCCGTGGATTCGCCCACGATGTACGACCGCGGCGCAGTTGTAGAGCGCCGCGCCAAACCGCAGCGGCACGCCGACGAAGGCGATTGGCGCGAGTTCGCGCGACGCGTCGAGCACGTCGCCCAGCGCGGCAATGCATGCATCGAGCAGCGCCTGCTGCTGGAACAGATCGTCACAGGTATAGGCCGACAGCCCGAGTTCCGGGCAGACGACCGCTGTCGCTCGCTGGCGCGCAGCGTGGCGAATCGCGTCGATCGTGCCGGCGGCATTGACAGCCGGGTCGGCAACGCGAACCGGTGGCACAGCGACGGCGATTCTGACAAATCCGTGCCGGTTGGGGTTGAAAAAGCATCGCGCCGGCAAATCGTCCGCGGCCTGGATGTGGGGGGAGGGGGCAGGTGCCTTCATGACGGTTCCGGATGGAGCGCCGTGTACCGAATTGCGTGCACGGCAAGCGCGAGGGTGGCGCCAGGCGTGCCTGCTGCTGCGCCGTCGTTCTCATAATTGAATCTAGGAACGAAACTGCGGCGACTCGTTGACGGGCATCAAATTCGCGCTTGTGCGCGTTGCGCTCGACCCACGTCACGAGCGATGTCCCAGCGCACAATCAACATGAATCGCCTTAAGAAATCCTCTTGATTTTGATGTGTTTTATCGAGGTAGGTCGGCCTAGGTGCGACAAGGATTTGCAGGCTGCAAAAAAATTTTAACCAACTAAATCAAATACTGCCTGATTGGTTCTTTAGCGGTGTCTGAAAAATGTAGGGCTGCATATTCCTGAGTGGCGTCTCACCCGGCCCGACGAGGTCGCGGCGCTAGTTGTGTACCTGCGTTTTGAACGATGCGAGTTGTCTCACCCACTGTATGCGAGACACCCGTTACCTCCGCAATGAGATAGCGGCCCGCAGTCTCGATCGACGCTGACCTGAGACATCACCTGGAACTACTCGAGCGCCTTGGCGACGCGCGGGCAGGGCTTGTTCTTCTGTCCTTTGGGGACATCGGTAACAGTCCGTCTCCCGTGTGCCGTACATCCGAAGTACATCGTCTTGTTGAGCATACGTTATGCAGCGTGGCCATCGGCCCTCAACCTGCCTGCGTAATCTTCGAGCAAGGCTTTCGGATACACATCAATATGAACCATCGCGATGTACCGATAGAAGGTGAGTCGTCTCATGCAGTGTCGAGATGACCATGTCGACCGTCGGCGCCGCCTGCGTGTCGATCCGACGCATGTGCGGGCAGGTCAGCACCGCGATCGCATGGCCGGACGGCCCGAGGATCGGCGCGGTCAGGTCGGTTACGCCGTACGCGTGGCGGCTGTCCTGGCGCAGGTAACCGTCCTGCAGGATGGACTGGCACGCATACGCGAGTTCCTGCTCGTTCAGCGGTCCTTCGCCCTTGACCTTGCGGTGTTCGGCGATCATGTGCGCGCGCTGCTCGGCGCCCTGGAACGCCAGCATCACGCGTCCCGATGCCGTGTCGGCGAGCCCGACGCGCGAGCCGAGCCGGACCGACACGCCCCACGGGCCGGGCCCGTCGACCTGCGCGATCACGAGCAGGTTGCCGCGATCGTAGACGGACAGGTGGCACGATTGTTCGGAGGAGTCGGCGAAACGCTGCATCGGCGGCAAGGCTTCGGCAATCAGCCGGCTCATCGGCGGATGCCGGTGCGCGAGCGAGAACAGCTTGAGGCTGAGGGTGTAGCGGTCACCGCCGGTCGAGCGCATCACGTAGCGGCGCGCGACGAGGCGTTCGAGCATCCGGTAGATCTCGCTCGCGTTACGGCCGAGTTCCTTCGTGATTTCAGTGCGGGTGAGGCCTTCTTTCTGCTCCGACAGGAGTTCCAGAATGTCGAGACCCTTGTCGAGCGCGGGTGCACGATAGCGGTCGATTGCGCCCATCGATTCCCGTGCGTCGCAGCCGGGAAGCAGGTCGTTGGTTGTTTGCATTGCTGGTTTGCGGTTGAGGGATATCTATCGATCAGTTTTATGACTCGCATTGCGCGCACTTCGCGGACGACAGAGGCGCGAGTGTGGCTCGCATGAAGGCTGTAGCTGTAACCCGAGGCCTCACAACGGGCACTCAATCTCACTGTGGCGCGTCCCATCGGTGACTGGGTCGAGCCCCTTTCTCTAATTGGAGCGTGCAAATCAAAGCGAGGACGCCCGTATTCGCCTATACATTCACGGCGCCGCTTCAGATTGGTGGCTCTCTGTCACATCAGTCGATGTCAAATATACTTGACAAAAAAAATTCACCGCAAGAATTTCGCGCTCAAGCAGAGTCGCGAGCTGCGATGAATGCTCAGCAAGGGGACCGAGGAGAACGAATTCTCTGGCGCGCTGGATTTCTCGAGGACTACGCAAACCGGTCGCCAGGCCTGGTTGGCATGGAGGCGTGCGGTGGTTCTCGGCACTGGGCGCGTGAGCTGGAGAAGATGGAGCATCAGGTCACAAGCTGATGCAGGCAGGTTTCTTCAAAGCGTTACATATTGGTAACAAGACGCAGCAAATGCGAGAGCAATTTGGCTTGCGATGCAGCAGCCCTGTAAAGCAGCTGTGGTGAAGACCGAGGATCAGCAGGCCGTGCTGGCCATGCACCGAAGGCGCCAACAGCTGGTGAAGTTCCGTACCATGCAAATCAATACGCTGCGAGGTTTGTTGACCGAATATGGCGCGTAGGTGGGCCCAAGTCGCGCCGTCCGGGAGTACCGAGGCTGCTGGCCGAACGTCTGCCAGCTATGTGAATTGACACACTGTACGAGCAGCGGAACGGACTAGCGAAGCTGGACGAACAGGTCGCGACAATCGAGCGGCACCTGAAAGTATCGATGAGACAGGATCAAACACTCATAGCGATTGCCAAGATAGCTGGATTCGGCTTGCTCACGGCCACTGCGACAGTGACAACGATGGGAGATGCAGGCGTCGTGTCGGAATTTCCGATGCGTCGTGCAATATCGGCTGACAGCCGGACGACGGCGCCGGCCTGTCGTCGTTCCAGGCCTTGTGGGCCCGCCTTGCCGTCCAGGAATCCCGGCGCTCGGCGCCATAGACACGCGCGTCGATCACGCATCGATCGACTGCTTCGGGCGGCGTGCGATGCGCGCCGTTGATCTGCCTCACGGGCCGTTCCGCCGGATTCGCAACAATGTCCACGGGAATTCGCGTCGCGAGGTGTGCATTGAAGATTCGATCAACCGTCGGTGGGTCGCGTGCCGGGCGGCAGCCGCATGCGTCGTGGCGATGCGGGCGGCTGCCCGCGGCGATGGTCCGCCGCGGGCTCGCGGGCATGCTGCTGGCACTCGCATGTGTCGCCGGCCGGGCCGGAACCGTCGAGGTGACGGTCGTCGATGCCGGCAGCGGCCGGCCGGTGGCGGGCGCGCTCGGGTATGCGTCGGGTAGCAGCCTGATCGCATCGGCTGCCGGCACGTTTGCCGCGCCGTCGGGCGGCCAGACGCTCAGCGTGACCGCCCCCGGCTATGCGCGCGCGGAGGTCGCGCTCGCCACCGGCGAGTCGGCGCGCACGGTGCGGCTCGTCCCGTTTCGTCCCAAGGCCGTCTACCTGTCGGCTTACGGTGTCGCGGACCGCACGCTGCGCGACGCGGCGCTCGCGCTGCCGGGCCGCACGGCCGTCAACGCGTTCGTGATCGACGTGAAGGGCGATCGTGGCATGACGCCGTATCGCAGCGCCGCGCGCGAAGCGATCGGCGCAGGGGGCGGCGAGGCGGGGCCGCGCGTCGCGGACCTGCCGGCGCTGATCCGCGCATTCCATGCGCGCGGGCTGTACCTGATCGCGCGCCTCGTCGTATTCAAGGACGATCCGCTTGCGGCCGCGCATCCCGACTGGGCGGT